>CAWKGG010000065.1:0-5035 GCA_963848985.1 uncultured Methanosarcinaceae archaeon | reverse complement strand
ATCATAGCCATTCCTACCCTTGTTAGAAAGAATTACCCTGGGAAGAGAATCATAGGGGATCTCTCCAATCAAGAAACAATTTTGAGGTTCTTGGATATATGTATTGATAATTTTATTGGTATTGGTGATGAGAAAAGTGCTATGGAGAAGACTCCCTCAGAGGAATCAAAAACTCGTATAGTGAAGGGCAAAAAGTCGAAATACGATCTTCAGCCTTATATAGGCAGTAATTCATGCAAGCAGTTATCTCACAAGATGTATAATTTTATATTTTCATTGTCTTAGAGCTCATTTTGACTATAAATTAAAGGATTTCAAAAGTTGTAGGGAAAGATCCTATCCAGGAAAATGGTAACTTTCTAGGTTCAAGTGGTGAAAATTTTATGGAAAATGCAGCACTAAATGATGACAGCGATGAGTTCATTGAGTCTAATTCTATATCTGATGAAGATTTTTACATTTTGAGGCTATATGTGGCTGGCCAGACTAGGAGGAGCCTGGCGGCTTTTACAAATTTAAAACAAATTTGCAAGGAGCATTTGGGTGGCAAGTACAGCATTGAGGTTATAGATCTCCTGGAGAACCCGCAACTAGCTAAGGGAGATCAGATATTAGCTATCCCTACACTAGTTAGAAAGCTCCCTACGCCGATAAAGAAGATTATAGGCGACCTTTCAAATACGGAGCGTGTTCTTGTAGGTCTTGATCTACGTTCTGGAAGTGATACTTAGTGACCAAACCTGAAGACATTAAGATATTGGAAGTTAAGGACTGTACATCAGTTTTTGAAGAAGCTATGGATAAAAGAGGAGCTGATACATATGTTCTACGTCTGTATGTTGCAGGGATGGGGCCCAAATCTACGCAGGCGATAAGTAATATCAGGAGTATATGTGAAGAGTACCTACCTGGCAAATGTCAACTGGAAGTCATTGATATCTATCAGAATCCGATCTTAGCCAAAGATGGCCAGATAGTGGCCGCTCCAACTCTCATTAAAGAGCTTCCCCTACCTTTGAAAAAGATCATAGGCAGCATGGGTGATACTGATAGGGTTCTGGTTGGACTGGACCTGAAAATTAAAGCTGATAAATAATAATTAACTTTTGATAGGATATTTAAATATGAGTTCTAAAGAGGAAGAATATCAGAACTCCATATCGTATAGGACGCTCTTAGATGAGAATCTTACTTTAAAAGATCTTGTACGGACTCAAAGATTACGCCTAGAAGAGGCTGAAGAACTCAAGCGTGCAATCTCTGAAGGGGATTTGGATGCTCTAGTATTTCCCGGACCAAAAGGAAATTTGACCTTCACTTTAGATAGTGCCGATCATGCATACCGTACCCTAGTGGAAACGATGAATGAAGGCACAGCCACGCTCAGTTTTGACGGTACCATTCTTTACTGCAATCATCATTTTGCAGCACTTTTAAAGACCCCGATACAGTCTATAGTGGGTGCATCTATCTATCGATTTATCGCACCTGAGAAGGTGATCCTTTTCAAAGCAATCATGGGGCATGGGATGAATAAAGGGATGATCGATCTTCTAACTAAAGATGGAATCTCTTTCCCCGTGTACATGTCTATTAGTTCCTTACAGACAAATGAATCTCTGAGTTCCTGGTGCCTTGTGGTCACTGACATGACGGAGCTTACAAAAGTAAATGACGAGATCCAGGCACTTGCGAATGCTGTAGAGTCATCGAACGATGCTATCATAACTGAGTCTCTGGATGGTATCATTGAAAGTTGGAATTTGGGAGCAGAGAAAATTTACGGTTATTCGGCAGGAGAAATTCTGGGAAAGGATGTATCAATACTTGAACCTAATAATCTTAAAGGTGAAATAAAACAATTAATTGAAAAGACTAAACAGGAAGAGAAGATCCAGCATTATGAAACTTTACGGTTAAAAAAAGATGGTACAATAATAAATGTTTCTATTACTCTTTCTCCGACTTTTGACTCATCTGGAAAGCTTGTATCTATCTCCTGTATTGGCAGGGATACGACCGAAAAAAAAGAAGCAGAAGAAAAGCTTTTGGCAAGTGAGAAAAAGTACCGTAACATCGTAGAGACTGCCAATGAAGGTATACTCATAATTGATGATGAATTTTTAGTTACGTATGCTAACGCTAAATTGGCTGATATGCTTGGATATTCGCTTGAAGAAGGTATTGGTAAACCTATATGGGACTTCATAAGTGAAGAGAGTAAAGATATCATCAAACTGAATCTGGAAAAGATGCTACAGGATACCAATAATAGCTATGAATTGAAATTAACGAAGAAAGATGGTTCATTTTTATGGACTTATACAAGTATTAAAGTCTTGTTTGATGAGGATGGCAAGTTGCTGGGTTCTTTGAGTATGCTCACTGACATCACTGAGCGTAAAAAAGCTGAACAGAATTTAAAATTAAAATTAGAAGAACTTACCCGCTCAAATGAAGAATTAGAACAATTTGCTTACATTACTTCACACGATTTGAAGGAACCACTACGGATGATTACAAGTTATTTGCAGCTTTTACAACGGAGATACCAGGGCAATCTCGATGATAAGGCGGATAAATACATTCATTTTGCTGTTGACGGAGCTTCCCGTATGCAGAATATGATAAATGATATTTTAGAGTACTCCCGACTTACTGGGCCAAGCAGAGAGCTTAATACTGTGGATTGCGAATTCATTCTGAATCAGGTGCTATCCAGTTTAAAATTGATTATAAATGGAAATAAAGCTATTGTATCTCATGATCCCTTACCCCAAGTAGTAGCAGATTCTATCCAGCTTGATCAGGTGTTTCAGAATCTGATACTCAACGGAATAAAATTCCGAAGCGAAGAAGCACCCAAAATCCATATCTCTGCTGAGAGAAAAGCAAATGAATGGGTATTTTCAGTAAGGGACAACGGAATTGGGATTGATCCACAATATTCAGAAAGAATCTTTGAGATATTTAAAAGACTGCATACTAAGGAATCCTATTCTGGAACAGGGATCGGGCTTTCGGTCTGTAAGAAAATTGTAGAAGGGCATGGCGGACAGATATGGGTTGAATCTGGACTAGGCGATGGTTCAACTTTCTATTTTACTCTACCTGCTGATTCTTTAAAAGTGTAAAAATCAAATTTTAGTATAGGTAAGCAACTTTAAAATTTTAATTTGATTTGTTAAATAAGTCTCATGCAGGTGGAAACCTTTTTCTCGCTTGAAGTTGTGACGTTACTATAAAAATCTTTTTCATCAGTGTTCCGCGGGAACCTAATCTAATGTATTGGCCACAATTTGACTGTTTTATACACATGTAATTATAAAATCTATGTTTTTTACATTAGTTTGGGTAAAGAATACTCTCCATTTTAGGCTAAAATGGCATAAATACAGAGATTTAGACATAAAAACTGTGCATCAATTAAGCAAAAAAGATTAGAATTTGGATAAATCTTAATTTTAAGAAGAGCCACCTTCTGGAGTACCTGGTGATCTACGACGATTCAATATCTCAATTGTACCGGTATTAACGCCAGTGGGTGGCTCGCTAAATACAGGAACATCATTATCCCAATATACAGGAGTATCAGTGGTAGTAATGTAACCTGGTTGTCCCGTAGTGTAGGTATGATAGTTACTGCCGGTATAGTATCCTTGTGCACTCGCTGCCACCGCTGTCAAAGGCAAAACAAAAAGGCCTATCAGTAAAACCGCGAGTATTTTTTTCATTCCACTAGATGATTGTTTCAACATTTATTTCACTCCTTTTGTGATATCTATAACAAAATTTTTAGATTATATTGTTGAATCATGTATATCTATTAAAAGAATTATTTGAAATTATTTATAAAAAATATAGTTTCTAAACAAAACGTCTTTCCAAATCGAATATTTTAAGATCGAACAACAATTAAATATAAATTATGTATTATTATAATTTAGAAATAATTACTGTTTCATTGCTCATTTTTCCAAAAAAGTCAAAATTCAATGTAAATTTATATTCATCGTTAATTATATATTATGTATTATATGCTTCCGTCTCTATAAACCATGAAGGATCATAATCTACGATACCGAGATTCACTCACAAAAACTATGCATAAATGAAACGATAAAAACAGAACTTTGTTAACATGACAATTGACTCTGCATCCTGCTTTTTTGTAATGAAAGAAAAATAAGACATAGACGATCAGGTTTTACAAAATTTAGGGATATTATAGTCTAAAATTAATGCAGTTAAAGATCTTACTCTTATTTTAATGAAGTGTCTTATAGAACTTTTTTGTACAATTTTAAGTAGAATTACATAAACAGTAAGATCCATATCTACATTTTAGTTACATTTTTTAATTTATACCTTTTTTTTTCATAATTACCATTAACAGCCCCATATCCATTGTTGTTGGTGGGGGCTCCATACCCAGTCACAGTTAGGATAGTAATGGCCATGGTAGTAGTGGGCACGCGGACGGTGGTGGCCACCTGTTTTTACTACAGTTGTGTGCCCTTTTTTTACTATAGCCGTGTTCCCTTTTTTTACCACAGCTGTGTTCCCTTTTTACTACAGCTGTGTGCCCTTTTTTTACCTGCTTCGCTGCACTTACTGTCGCAACTGTCACTGATACTACAAAAAGGACTACTAGCAAAATAGCCAGTACCTTTTTCATTTTAATAGATGATTGTTTCAACATTTAGTTCACTCCTTTATGGCTAAAATTAGAAATTATATTGGAATTTGTTTTTGGTAACTATTCAAACTATCAAAAATTAGTTGGTTGATATCCATTCTAGTACACCAACAAATTTTAATGAACTACAAAACTTACTGAGTTTGTCAGTTATTTTAAATTAATTATAAAAAAAATAATTTCTGAGTAAAACTTATTCTCCCATTAGATATTTTAACATTGAACAAATAAATTGATATTAATATTGTTTTATTAAAAAGTCGGATGCTGAGCCAATAGTTTTGCTTACAAAGTTTCATTTTTTGTTGCTTTCATTTATGCATATGCTTTGATACA
>CAWKGG010000064.1:0-67315 GCA_963848985.1 uncultured Methanosarcinaceae archaeon | reverse complement strand
TTAGTAGGTCGAGCCATTATCACACCGTTTTTTACTCTTCAAAATAACTATTAATGAATGTTGTATTTATATTTTCTTAGTTTCCTTTGACATGCAAGCGAGATTCGTACTACTTAAATCAACAATGAGCCATTCTCAGGCTTTAAAACGTTTTTTGACATAGGCAATGAATCTATAGGACTTCAAATAAAAGTATCCGTAGTAACCCCAGATTAAGTCATTTTTTCAGCAAAAACTACCACATATACCTATATTGTTTACAGCTTTCGTTTATTATTGCTTAAATATCAAATAATATTTCTTCAGTAAAATAATAAATATCTCTTTATTCTGTGTTTCCTGCGACAAATGTAGTGACCAATGTGTTCTTGGCCACCCTGAGGATCTATGCGTTAATGCCTGGGATGAGTCGTGTCTTGCGGAACTGGCTATATCCACTATCGTATACATCGAACGATTAACTGCAGGAGGATCCTTATGATAATCGAGGTGTGGAGACAACAATTGAAAATCGCAGCCGTGGCCATTGTAGAGGAAAGATATGCAAACGCCTTGCCAGCACGCATTAAATTATCTCCACTAGGTGGCTTTTGGCATACAGAGGTCGGCACGCTCAACTAAGTGATCCATACTTGACCATACGAGAGCCTGATAGAGCGTGATCGGGTTATGAAGCAATCTTCAAAACTGGCAGAATGGCCGGTAGATATCTAAAAGTTTATACTTGAAGAAGATACGCTAATCTTGGAATTTTTGCCCTTTTCACCCCCTATCACGCCGAAGGAGTATGGAAATATCTATGAAATTCGTCATACGGCTATGGGACAAGCTTCATGACAGAGGTCATAAGGCGTTGGGGTGATAAAATCGAGGAGTGCCGAAAGCTGTCACCATTCATTAGGGCATGGCAAACAGTCATGCACGCTCAACAAGCTCGTGCATATTTGGGCTTATAACGATGTTGCCGAACGCCAGGCGTATCCGAGCGAAAGCTATTGAGCTCAGTGCCTGGCCACCTGATACCCATGCTGAGGGAATACTACTGTAGCAAGAAAACATCTTAGCTATTCCAGCTTCGTTTTCACCCCTCCATTAAGACCGCGAAAGTCCATTATGAGAGGCAAGTATACCAGTCCCATATGATCAAAGAAAAATGAAATAGATGATTGAAGCTTCAACCCTGTCACAATCTTAAATCATGATCTAGAATAAAATGAATTTTGGATAGCTCCATCTGTGAAGAATAACGTTTCTAGAAAATTCTTAGTGGAAGCTGTAACATTAATAATAAATTGCTATTAACACCATCAAAGTGGATAAGATCACATATAAAGCTCCAGGTATAAAATGAGCCCAAAAATCCGGATGAAGGAAGCGCGCTTTTTGTATCGTTTCTTCATCTGCGAAAAAAGATTCTGGATATCTGTGCAAAAAAGCTTCGTATATTCTGAAATAACCAAAATCGAAAAAGGAACCAAGGCTTATTAAAGTAACATTTAAAATACCTCTTATAGTCATATCGAATCTAACATCAATTAATCCAAGAAGAGAAAATAAAATTGCAAACTGGAATAATGGTACGATGAATAGAATAATCCATGCCGTTAATAAACGATTAATATTATGAGATTTTCCTTTCCAGGCATTATAAGTGTCCCAAGGTTTATACATTTCATGAGAGCGGTCTATTATCAAAGAAAAATAAATTGCAAAGAATAATGAAAACAGCTCTTGTGCTGCAGTGAAAGGCATTTTCCACCAAATTTTTAATTTATTCAGGCTCAAAGCATCGATGAAATAATAAAAAGAGGATGGAATAATAAAGGATATTTATTGCTTGTAACCATAAATTAAACTTTCTTTTCTGGCGGGACCATCTGTCCATTGCTATAGGCCGTCGCTGTATCCAGCAAGTGGCCCCAACTAGGCAGATGCTCTCTAAATACCATCGCATAAGGCCATCCTTTTGCTTCATCGATGCGCCAATCAGCTTGAAGTTCAGCACCAATTGACCACCAGTTACGTACCTTCACACCCGCCGGAGCAAGAGTTGCTATGGTAGCCTCACGTTCAAGAACACTCACTGCTCCACTCGCATCTATGACAGCATGGATGTCAAACCCCTCAAGAACCGCATCTAATGAAGGAAACTGCAAGCATGTTGAATCGCTGATCCCGGCGATTATGAGTTTCCGTCGTCCAATACTATCGACAGCTTTCCTAAATGCTGGCCAGCGCCAGGCATTGATAACACCAGGACGACGAATGACCTCTACATCTGGGAACAGAGTCTTCAATTCAGGAAGAATAGTGCCGTTTGGTCCCCAGTCTACACTGGTGGTTAGGATTACGGGAATACCAAAAATCTTTGCTGTTTTGGCCAGACCCACGATATTATTTTTGCACTCCTCTGGAGTCATATCTCGTACCAACTGCATGAGGCCTACTTGGTGATCTATCAGCAATAGCGCTGCATTTTCCGGCGTGAGAGTATCACAAGGCCCTACATTCTCTTCATAATTGTTCATTTTTTACCTCTTTGCTATTTGTTGTATTCCCAAATCAGTTTGCAATTTTAATTGATTCGGGCAATAGCCACTGAAATTATATTATTAAAGTCCGATAATTGCACAGTAATTTGAATAAACTTTTTTGACCAACTCGCCTGCTTTTGCACTCGCATCCATTTTTTCAATCTTTCTCATCTCTTCACATGACTGCCATCACAGAATGGTTTGTTCTGTGATTCGCCGCATCCACAGATAGTGACCCGATTCCTAATCTCGTACTGTTTGCCGTCTGCGGATTCTATCGGGATGCCACCGCGTATCCAGAAAGGACTGTGCTGGGGGGGAGGGTACTCAACGAAGACAATGGACTTCTCAAGTTCAGGCTCAATTACCTTCCCTGTGACGTTGTCAAGGATTACCAACCTACCTGAAGGGCAATTGCATGCTTCCTCAATGGCAGTGTCCCAAGCCTCTGGATTTTCGGATTGTCGAACAAGGTTCCAGATACTCCCTTCCCGCATGCAGAATCCAGTGTGGACACAGAGGTGTTTATTGTCAGTCAGAGTCAGCATAGAGCCAGGGATAACTTTCGCACTTTCTATATAAGGCTCATAGTCCCCAGCCTCGGTTCC
Organism: uncultured Methanosarcinaceae archaeon; assembly: GCA_963848985.1. Taxonomy (GTDB): domain Archaea; phylum Halobacteriota; class Methanosarcinia; order Methanosarcinales; family Methanosarcinaceae; genus Methanosarcina. The sequence continues at coordinate 64,173 of CAWKGG010000064.1, read as the reverse complement.
ATCAAAGTGAATCTTTGCATGTGTCCCGTCACAGAAAACTTTGTTATCTGAGTGACCACAACGGCATAGAGCATACTGTTCCTGTACAGGGTATCTTTTGACTTCACGCCAACTTCGGCGGTAGCCTTCTTCATCGTTGCGAATCTCTGAGGTAATAAGGGGAACTCCACCGATTACGATATATGGACCATTCTTAATCACAGTGATCTTCATGGAGTTGTCCGATACATTTGATTTTGTTTTCATATTTTCCTGCATGAACATCATCTTTCAGCTTATCTATGTACCAATTTCTCAAATTTTTTGATGGCAGAACCACAATCATAGCAGGCAACTTCTCCGCCGTTTTACACGTGTTTTGGCAGTCTTCTAGTCCGATTGTGTGGTTATCCTCGTCTTTTATCTTGCTCTAGGCATGAGCAGAAGCCCCTTTTTAAGCAAGTGTTCTCAATCTACAGAGTGACGTTAATCTGCGGTACACTCAAAATCCGCACTATAGTTTAATAGCTGGTCCACCCGTCATCAGCTGTAACGATAGAACCATTTAAGAATTTAGCTTCGTCCGAAGCTAGAAACAAAGCACTCTGGCGATTTCTTCCGGTTCCGCTATCCGCAGATTAGTGACATACCCGTCTTTGACAGCTGCCTCGATATCTTTCCATCGGCTGATTGTTTTCTCGTATTCATCCTGCGCACCTGCTATGCGCTGACTATTTGCCCGTAGATTGGTGTTTACCCGACCGGGAGCAACAGCATTGGTGCGGATATTTCTGCGCATATTGTTGAAAGCGACATTCTTCGTCAGCCCAATGATCCCGTACTTTGAGGCTACATAAGCGGGTCCGCCACCGCGTGCGGCAAACATTCCAGCAATATACGCCATCTTAACGATGACCCTGCAGCCTTGCTTTTCTAACATCTGAAGAGCTTTTTGGATGGTCTACATCGGCGCGGTCAGGTTGATGTCGATCACTTTGTTCCAGAGCTCATCACTCACATACCCTGCCGGCAACAGCATATCAAAAATGCCAGCGTTGTTGACCAGGATATCCAAAGTTCCAAACTGCGAAACTGCCTTATCGACAATCCTTTGCACATCATTTTCTTTTGTGACATCCGCTTGAACTGCAATGGCCATGCCATGCTCCGAGGTTATTTCGTATACAATCGCCTGAACGCCGTCTTCGTCCAGATCAACATCTACAACTTTTGCTCCTTCTTTTGCATACAGTTTGGCAATGGCTTTGCCGTTTCCAGAAGCGGCACCTGTTACCAAAGCAACTTTACTTTCAAGTCTCATAATTAGGATACTCCTTCTTTAAGCAGCATGAAATAATAAACATCCGCACCCTAAGGGTACGGCTTTGATCAGCTCCCCAAAAGGAGGCAGGACAGTACAAGTTGTGCTACAATTATGTTTTCTCATAACAGTTCGGCACTATCACACATTTGGGACGCAATTTGGGGCACAAAAAAGAATCAGGTTACCCCAATTTTATTGATTTTTCCATCAACACAGCACTGACCGATAACCAATCCTGCTTCATGAGCATAGTCAGAAGGAATGTGCAGAGCTTTCTCATGTCTGTCGCCCGTCGTTCCCCCCGCATCGTTTTGCCATCAATGACAACAGTTTCTTTTACGATTCCGATAGGGCTTCTATCAACCCTAAGTGCTTAAACCCTCTTCTGGTTAGCGTTGTCAAATCTTAGTGCCCGCTACCAATGGCCTTTAAGTAGGCAATGCCAATCCCATAGGCACCACCCAGTTTCGTTACGAGGCCAGTAACGGCTTCGTAGGTACCAACGCGTGCCCAATCTCGCTGTAACTCAAGCAAATATTGCATCGACGTCATCGGCCTTATGCCGCGTTGAATCATACGTTCCATAGCCATCTCATGAGTTTCATCTGTGATATCTCCGCAGGCATCGGCTATTACATACACTTCAAAACCTTGATCGATTGCCGAAAGTGCGGGACCGGCAACGCAAACTGAGGTCCAAAGTCCAGACATAACGATTTTGTCTTTCCCATATTTATTGATGCGGTCCGTGATGCGGCTATCCTCCCACGCGTTTACCGTCGTCCGATCAATGACCTCGACATCGGGATAAACCCCTTTAATCTCATCAAACATGGGGCCAGAGAACGATTTCTCGGCCACAGTCGTGAGGACGGTGGGGATTTTAAATATAGAGGAGGCATGCGCCACAAGAGCGGTATTATTGCGAAGCATTACTGGATCAATAGACTTCACCGCAAAAGCCATTTGCGATTGATGATCAATCATCATTAGCACGTGATTGTCGGGTGACAGCAAAGTGTTACCGGGTGCAGGGGTTGCCTTAATCATGAGAACACCCTCTCAAACTTCTTTCATCAATCATTTTTTTCGCATTCTTTTCTGCTTTTTTGATTTCAGATAAGATTTCATTTTTAGCCATATGAATCTCCGTCTCTCAAAATTTAATATATAAATTAATAATTAATATCCAATAGGGGATTTCAATAAACCCAAATTTTTGGTTAATTGCTTATATAAATGAATGTGAACAATTATTGAAATCGGGTTTTTATCGAAACTGTCCACTGTTATTTTGATACTAATGCCTTCTACAGTAAGTCACAATGTACCACTTTCCTTTTATTTATTTAAAATGAATTATACAAAAAATAGTTTCTGAACACAATTTACTTCTGCATAAAATGTTTTAGAATCAACAAAAATATTATAGTACTTATATACCGGGTTTACATTTTATGGTGGAGGCCATACATTTTCATTGTCATCGAATAAGAACCTTACCATAAGCCTGTCACTGAGACTAGCATAAGGCCGACAAAAGCAAAGTAACTCCGAAATGGACGATCGTAGGCGTCAAAAATGCAGCCCCAACCTCCGCAGCTTTTTTTTTGGTCTCTCGGCAAGAAGAGTCAGAACAACGAACTGCAATCCGATGAAGGCACCCGCAGCCATCCCGCCCATTACGTAGAAGTTATCCCCTCCGTCTAATTCAGCCATCATGAAGTTCCTTCCTATCTTATATTCTGAGATATTTTTACTTATCAAATTAATTTTTGCTTTCAGCATCCTGCTGTGGATTACATATGGGTTTCTTTGTACCCTTATATCTACTCGGGTATTACTTCATTTAAACATCTTATTGCGTTTAATATTCTCGGATACCCTACATATGGCAATAACTGCGTAACTGCACTAAGCAATGTTTCTTTATCGTTTCCAACATTTAGATTGCCTTGTATATGCCCTTTTAATTGTGGCTCACATCCGCCCAGAGATAAAATCATAGAAAAAGTTAAAAGTTCTCTTGTTTTTACATCTAGTCCTTTTCTAGTGTAATAATCACCAAACCAGTTTGCAGATAGATATGTTTGAATATGGATTTGATTTTCTGGTGATTCCTCATACATTTTATCAATCATTTCTCCAAATATTGATTTTTGTATTTTTAATCCTTTTTCATATCGTGTTTCAGGTGAAGTTGTAGATTGACCTTCCAATGGTAATTTTATTCCTCTGCTTTCCAACAGTTCATTCGTGGCATGGATAAAATCAAATGCTTTCGCAATCCCGACATATGGTACAGATTGATATACGATTTCTTTAATCTCGATTGGAGTTACTCCGACATTAAGTGCATCATCAAGCATTACTTTATATTCGCTTAAAGTCTCGCTTGCAATCAGTGACCCTAAAAGAACCATTAACCTGGTTTTTGTATCTAAATTTCCATAACTGATTACTTCATCAAAAGCAAAATTGTCAAAGACTTCTATAAGTTCCGGATCTGTTACTTTTAGTGCTGATTTATGATTGGGAAATAATTCTTCATGGTTTTTGTTTGCTATTTCACTTATCTTCATGATTGAATCCCTCTTTCATTCCACGCAGATATTCGGAACCCGTTTTGCTACTTCCTATGACTGACAGTTTGTTTCGGAAACTGTTCGGTCAAATTATCATTCATCTTTATTTTGTCGGCAATGACGGTCCTCCGGCCTCAAATTCCGCAGCCACATCTTTGAGATATTCTGTTATTTTCAGATGCTGAGGGCATGCCTTTTCACATTGTTTACAGTCTATACAATCGCTAGTCTTGCCATGATTCGAAGTAAGATTCAGATAATAAACAAACTGGCTTGAGATATTATCAGTTGCAGCACGCTTTGCACTATTATATAATGCAAAGTAATCCGGTATCGCAATCTTCTTAGGACATCCTTCTATACAATATCTGCATGTTGTGCAAGGAATCGCAGTATCTTCATTTATAATATCAATTAACTTGGCTGATGATCCTGTATTCTTCCTCGTTCAGGGGTTTAAAGTCTGCCATATATGAGGTATTATCAAGGACCTGTTCCATGGTATTCATGCCGCTAAGTACCATCATGACGCCTTCCTGACTGACAGCAAATCTGATCGCCCATGAGGCAGCGGATGCTTCCTGATTATATTCTTTCATCAATCCTTCTGCTTTTTCTGGAACTAAGGCAAGATTACCACCTTTGCAAGGTTCCATTACGACAATTGGCTTGTTGTGTTTTCTTGCCACTTCATAGCATCTTCTTGACTGGATACCGGGATTCTCCCAATCAATGTAATTGATCTGTAATTGAACAAAATCAAGTTCATGATGAGCAGTTAAAATTTCATCTAGTAGTTCCGGTGTGTCATGAAAAGATATTCCGAGGTTCTTTATTTTGCCTTCTTCCTTTTTTTTCAAAGCAAAATCCAATGTATCGTATTTGCATGTCTGCTCATAAGCACTCACACCAATATTGTGAAGCAGGAAATAATCAAAGAATTCATATTGCGATCTATGATTTTCGACTTGAGGATCCCGAAGCTCAGATAGTAATCGATGCACTTAACAAAGCCGCATAATACGGAATAGATGTGAGAGTCGCATATTTTCAACCAAGTAAGAAACACATATCTTCATCAGAGTTCTCGCTCATTGCGGAGATCCGGCACCTGGCCCTGATGAAGCATTCTTTGGGCGCTTCCACAAAGACATTCCGTTTAAGGCAATAGCTGGAATCGAAGAGCTACCATCAGATGTCTCTTCCTTGCCGATAGAAGGCGGTGGTCACTTGATGCACAGTAAGTACATTATCGTGATGGACTCGCTCCTTCCGCCGCTGTATGGACGGGATCAGCAAATTTTACCACCGATGCATATTCAGGATAACAACATTGTTATTCTGGAATCACAAGATATCGCAGGTAATTATGAAACCGATTTTGCAGAGTTGTGGGAGGCAGGACGGATAGCTGGGACAGGTAAGAATGATTATGTAGATACTGAAATCGACGATGCAAATGTTGAAGTGGATTTTGCTCCTGGTGAAGGTCCAGCGATGGACCTGGATATCGCCAACCAGATCTCGACAGCAAAAAACGAGATAATGCTTGCTTCAATGGTTATCTCTTCAGGAGCCATTCTGGGTGCCCTCGCTGATGCAATAGAACGCGGTGTTAAGGTATCTGGCGTTTACGACGGGCCGGAGATGAACCAAGTTATAACAAACTTTGAAAGAAGTACGCATGGCATTGGCCAAGCAAAAATCGCGCAATGGAATGTCATAAAGAATAACCTTGTTGCCAAACATTCCACGCCATATCAGGAAGAGGGACCTCACGACTTCATGCACAATAAGGTGTTAGTGGTCAATCAACAGGTCTTTCTAACTGGAAGATTTAACTTTTCTCAAAATGCGATTCACAATGCTGAAAATATAATTACTCTGTATGATGAACCCATTGCACTCCAATATGAGCAGTACATTGAAAACCTCATATCAAAGTACAGATAGGCTATATTATAAGCATTCTCAATATCTTTTCCAATATATCGAAATCAAAAATTTATCAGTTATGGGAGATAGGATCGTTTTCTGGTTTTGATCTTTTCCCTACCTCCACAAGCTGGTAGCATGGATGCCATTGAGGACTGGCTACTGGACTTAGCCCAAAAGAAATATTAAATGATCTAAAAATATTAGAATGTTTTTTGGCAGGATTCAAATTCAGAAAAACTATTCTTTTTGGGAGCTATACAAATGTTCCAGACCGAGCCTATAATTTCCCTCCTCGATGTTAATTGTTGTCGATGATGGAATATTTGAGTCATTATCGTTTGATGGACGCATAAACGTAATTAATAGAATACTCGCAATTATATAAAAAAAGAAGTGAAGTGCACATTAATTAATCCAAATTTCATCAGGACATTATGTTTTAGGTCACTTATTTAAATACTCTAGGATGTCGCTCATTTTTGCACTGGCCATTGATACTGATACATCCGCACTTCCATAATAAATACGGATTTCGTCATCCACTAAAACCCATCCGCAAGGGAAAACGACATCATTAACGTCCCCACTACGTTCATATTTTTCACGAGGCCCGAAAAGCCATCCTTCAGATCTGTGAAGAACTTTCCTGGGATTTTCAAGATCAAGAAGAGCTAATCCAAGTCGAGAACTTGCTTTAGATGTCTTCTGGCGTACTCCGTGGTACATAATTAACCATAAATCAGGTGTTTGGATCGGCTGCGGAGATAGACCAATCTGGGTGGCATCCCACCATCCTCCTGCTCGAGCATACAGAAGAACCCTGTGTTCTCCCCAGTACTTCATATCTGGAGAAAAGGATATCCATATATTTGCCTTCGAATCCTGCATACCAGATACAGGCCGATGTAACATTGCCCACATGCCATCAATTTTTACAGGAAAAACAGCAGCATCTATATTTTCTGGAGGTAGGATAGCTCCTACACGATCAAAATTACAGAAATCTTCTGTAAAGGCGAGAGCTGGTAGGGGACCAGAATCCGAAAAAGCTGTATATGCTACAGCCCATTTTCCCATTTCATCGATGTAAGTTATACGCGCATCTTCAATGCCATATATCTCTTCAGGGTAGTTTATCGGATCTGGAGCAAAGGTAGGTTTGCTGTCAATCTCCCAGCCGTCAATTCCGTTCTTACTCCTAGCTACCGTAAAATGAGAAAAACCCCTGTAATCTTCAACACGCACCATTAATAGAGTTATACCGTTAACTATAGCAGCTGCAGGATTAAATACTGAATGAGCCTGATACGGCCAATCTTCAACGGTAAGGATAGGATTTTTCTTTATACCTTCGGAATAGTTCTCCGTGGTCTTCCCATATCATGTTATCTTCCCCATTCCGTCTGATTTGCTAATGACGTATTCTTTACTTTCTGCAGAGCCCAGTTATCTGCTTTATCACTTACTTTGAATTGTAATAATGTATTAAAATTCCCGATTTTTATATTTCTTAAAGAAACTCGAAGCCGTAAGGTAACAAATTATGGATTCTGCATAATGATTACAGTTCAAAAAACCGGAGTATTTCTTTTTTAGTGATTAGAGGGTCTCTTCATCTAATATTGTAACATAAAATGTTTTCACTTTAGAAAATTGATCAAATGTTAAATAATGAACTATATAAGGTTATTAGTCCCTTTCAAAGTTAGCCCATATAAACCCCCTGCAAAGTTAACCTTCACCAGATTATCCTCTTTGAGTATAAGATAGGTCAGCTCCTTCAAGGTTAACTTCTCTAGATTGACTCCTCAGAAGATTAGCTCCTTCAAGGTTAGCTCTTTTAAGGTCAGCTTCTTTAAAGTCAACAATCAAATAATCCCTTTCATTTACCACGAAATTTTTGTTTGTCTTATATAATTGTGAATAAAAAGAAACCGTACTATCATTGTCTTTAAATGTAGGTTTTAGCTTATTGAGGATCTCTAAGACCCTCTGGATATCTTGCATCTGCTATTCTTGTGAAATTCTCATGCTTTGTGATTAGCAACTACTATTAGTTGTCAAAAAGTTGATCTTGTGAATTGCAGGATGTAGTGCCTGCAGCCAATGAGTAGGTTTGATTGAAGGTGGGGTAGACCTTTGAATTAAAACTAGATTTAATTAATTATATAATTTCCCCACATACTCTAAATAGTATTCCTTATACTAATTAGTATTAATATTATGGGTTCTGATCTCGTGGGTTCAAAATTATTTTTTAGGAGAAGCAAATTGTTAAGCTTGCGGAAAGCATTCTCAATAGCTGCTTTCATTAAGCTTACTTGAGCAAATTTCGATAGGATGACTTTTATTTTATCATTTCTTTGAACTTGTTTAATCTCTCTAGTGCCTTATCTTCAGTCCATTTCGCGGTTAAGAGAAACAAAGCAAACATTCCTATCAAAATACCCCAAAATGCACCGCCAACGATGCCTGTACCCATAATATGTACCGCTTGTTTCATCTTAATTTTGTCATCAAGCATATTAATAACAACCACAGCATCTTCGAAAGCTATCAATTACTTAATTTTTGTTATTAATCTAAGTGATCCAGTCAATCTTGGATGTTCAAAAAAGTCATCTTATGAGCTGCAGGTGAAGAGATACCTGCAGCCCATAGAAGGATTGGTTGAAGGTAAGGAGACCTTTGAATTGCAACTAATTTAATTTGTGATATAGTTTTTCCAAATACTCTAAATAGTATACCTTAAACTAAGTGTATTTTGAAATTACATATTCCAGATCTCGCTAATTATAGCACAGTGAATGTTCCCACGATAGTCAATAATTATGAGCCATTCAATAGAGAACATTTAACCCACTCTTGAAAATAAATTAAATAGCTCCACAATCGATTTTCTTTTGCTTCATCTAATTAACTAAGGTGACAAAACCAATCTAAAATATCAAAAAAGTTAGTTTTGTGAACTGCAGGTGTCAGCTTACCTGCAGCCCATGAGTAGGTATGCTTTAAGGTTTAGGAGAACCCTATGATTATAACTATATTTGAGATATTATATACTTTTTGCATATATACTAAATAGCAAAACTTGAACTAAATAGTATATTGACTAAGTGGAAAACTATCCTAAAATATAAGAAAATATCCCACTAAACTAAAGTTATATGTTTTTAAAGTAGTAAAAATATATGAAAAATATCTTGTGGTTGCCTGTCGTTATCAGCGGTAAATATCATGGGGAATAAAAATGGTCAAAAAATGGCTCAATCTAAACCGCTGGTGAGACTTTTATTTAAAGTTTGATGAAAATACTATTTTCCTACTCAAAAAAATAGCTCAAAGAGCCGGAGAATGGCTCATTTTGATTAGTCTTACCCCCACTTTATATCAAAGGAAACTAAGAAAATGATAAATAGAAGATTAATTGATATTTATTTTTACGAGTAAAAAACGGTGTTATCCTGGCACGCTCTACAAAACTCACTAATGAAATACAACAGAAAATCGGTGATTGTATATCTCTTGGATTGACTTATGCTCTAGCTGCTAATTCGGCCGGCGTAACATACCAAAGTTTCAATCAATGGATGTCTAAAGGGAAGACAGAAAAATCTGGAAAGTATTCTCAATTTTATCGATATATTCAAAAGCGAAATGTTTGTGCTGCAAAAACACTTTTGGAACGCCTAAATACAAAAGCAGAAGAGGGGATCTGCGGATTTGCATGTGGATACTGGAAAGACGTTTCAGTGAAGACTTTAACAGTTCTTAAGGTGAAAGAAATCTTATTTGGTTATGGATTCACTAGTTTATTAAATAAGTGATCCAGTTAAAAAAATAATAAGGGAAATTATCCCCCTGAAGGTCCTATTCCTGAGGTTGGATTATAGACAGTGTTGTTCGAATTATTCCATTCTATATTATTCACTATATCTTGTCCTTCGTGACTCTGGCAGAAGTTGATGAAGTCTTTAACATTCCCAGTAGGTGTTCCTTTAGTTAGGAATATCAGATTTCTTGTAAGTGGATAACTTCCATTTTGGACGGTCTGTTGTGTAGGGGTGATGTTGTTCACTGATAGTACTTTAACTTCCTTAATCACATAATCATGAGCTATGTATCCAATAGCACCTGGAACTACAACCACTGATTGTAAAAGTCCGTAGTTAAATGTATCCACTTGAACGTTAGTGCCATATGATCTAATATGCATAAATTTTTCAAAATCAGCTCGAGTACCAGATCCAGCTTCTCGGGTTTGGGGTACAATATTACCATTATTTCCACCCACTTGACTCCAGTTAGTGATTTTACCTGTATAAATACCAGCCACCTGATCTAGGGAAAGATCATTCACGGGATTTGATGGGTTCACAATTATCGAAAGAGCATCCTGTCCAATAACATACTGTGACAAACCCTGTGCTTCCGAACTAGTTAAATCCCGTGATGAAGTCCCAATATCTACACTTCCTGAACGTGCACTGTTTATACCCACTCCAGAATCACCACCACTTACTGATATTTTTACGCCAGGATGATTACTCACGTAAGCTTTAGCTAATGCCTGAGCTACCGGAGCTACGGAAGTTGAACCAGCAATAGTTATAGTACTAGCACCAGATAATACTGAGTAACCAACAACAATGGCAATTACTACCAACAACAATTATACCTATTATTGAATAATTGTTTTTTAAATTCATTATTCCATCACCGTCGTCAGGGGTTTTTCCGGAATTTTTTTGTGTTCGTCCTCTTCTTCGTATTTCTTAAGACCTGTAAAGTATTTTGATAAATATTTCCCTAAGTATTTTTCTAAGTCTAAGGCGGATATCAAAAGTAACACACTTAAAATAGCTCCAAATAGGAAGATTCTTTGGAATCCTATAAGGAAGCTGGCTGCTTGGCTCGCGGATAATCCAACTTTACCACTAAGTGAACTTTGCGCTACGGCGGTAGCAATTATAAGTCCTGCGAAAGCATTACCTAAAACTGATCCTAAGTTTTTGGTTAGAGTCATTGTCGCCGAAATTTGTGTTTTGAAGGTTAATGGAGTTACTGACAGTAGCATTTTATTGTTAGGAGATTGATAAAAACCATACCCCAATCCTAGAATAATCAAAGACGGTATAATGTACAACCAATTGGCCGTTGTTTGGAAACTATGTATCATAATGGTACTTACAATACAAGCCAAAGCTGCTGTAATAACCAGTGGTTTCACTCCGATTTTATCTGCAAGCCCGCCGGCTATGAGAGATATGAACGTGGAGGAGAACCATACTACACTTATAAGGATGCCTGTAACGTTAACTGGGACACCGATAACTTTTTGGAAGTAAAATGGTAAGATAAAAAATGCCATATATAATATTATGTAATTTACTAGTAATCCAGTTATATATGCAGAGAAAGTGAGGCTACGGAAGACTGTAAACCTGAATAAAGGTTCGTCATGCTTTGACTCCACCCAGACAAACAAGAGTCCAAAAATTGTTGCTAATGCTAGCAACATAATGTCATAAGTGCTAAAGCCGAATTTTTGTGCTAGTATTAACACGTAAGTCAGTGTAAATAGCGCTCCTGCTTGTAGAATGGCTCCTTTATAATCTATAATTTTGGCGAATATAGAAGCGTCACTTGCATCAGGGTTTTGATTTTTATATTGTTGCCTTTTATCTAGAAGTTCAAAGTCGTTATCTGCTTCTGGTTTTTGAGCTGTAAATAAATATACTATAAAGCTCGCCAAACCAAATGGGATTACAGCTAAGAAGACATATTGCCAGCCAATGTACGCTGCAATATAACCACCAGCAAGTGGTCCGATTGCATAACCCCCAGCTAATGCTAGAAGTAAGAATCCCAGAGCAAATCCTAGTTTTTCATGGGGGAATGTGCGATCCATTATAGCATAATAAACCGATGCCATGCAACCTGCTGCAAACCCTTGAATCGCTCTATATATAATAAGTGATTCTGCTGATGTTGATAAGTAACAAAGCAATGAGGCAGTAACCCATATCAACGTTCCTACCATGAAAAATTTCTTACGACTCCATAAACCACCAATTCTACCTAAAAATATTACAGAAATAGTAAGGGTTAACAGGTAAATGTTAGATATCCAAGTGGCTGTCATTACATCAGTATGGTAATATTCGGTTATAGTGGGTAAGGTAACGTTAACCAGACCAATGTAAAAGTTGAACATGAAGTTAACTAGACATATGGCTAGTAAAACAAACCATGAATGCCTTGGATTATTCAGTGAAATCAGCGGCTTTAACTTTATATTAAGATTCATATTAAAAATCACACCACTCTTATATTTTCATCCAATTGTTTCAGACACAATAAATTTTTAAAATGTAAACTGAATCATGAAACCATCCAACATCTAATCTGGACTATCAAGAGGAACACTGACGAAAAATTTTGCTGCTCTAAATAAAAACATATTTGGAGTTTTCAAGTTTTTCGCTTAGTTTTCTATCAGATTCTTTTGTAAGTTATCTTTGCCATGGATAGCAAACTGATGAAGAAAATCAAAATGTTCTGGTGTGCAACAATAATACCTACTGCAGCTGAGTATGGTATTATTTACATTTTTCATCTTTTCTTTTTTAACTAGCAAGTTTAATTTTATATCCACTATACTTGATAATTAGTGATAAATTGAGAATCTATATGTATTTATTTATTTCTCATATAATGTATGAAATACAAAAAGATATATTAATATTTCCTATATTTATAATATAGAACTATATATGATTAAAATATTTCTTAAAAATAGAGATTTTATATACACAATATAGAAACGTATAAAATAAAAGCTATATTCTGAAAAATTTTATCTCTTCAATAAGTGATTGATGTGGAGCTCATAGAACCTGAAACGAATTAAACGAAACCACAGTCCTAAATAGAGAAATCCCAAAAGGTTGGTGCCATTGTCTGTGGTATCAGGATTACGTGCATGAATGCATAGGAAATGAGAACAGGAATTTATCAGAATTTACATCGATTATGCTCACAATAGTACAGAATATAGATGAATACGAAGACACAAATCTTGTTATGATCCGGAGGATGCCGTTTTTAAATGGAAGCAGAGAACCTTTGATGGTGGTGGCTATTTATTAGCTGAGATTGAAGACTTTAAAAAAGCAAAACGATTATTCGAATCTCAAAAAGAAAACACAGTAACAAAAATGAATGAAAAAGAAAGACAGATTATTCAATACATCGCAGACAATAGCGAATGCACTATTAACAATATATCGAGTTATACAGGCATTAATTACCAATCGGTTAAACGTGCTCTATTTGGAAGAAAAGATAGGGAAGCAGGTGGGCTTCTTGACTAGATCAAAGAGTTAAAAATGGAAGAAGAAACTGATATAGACTACAAAAGGGCAGGAGATACCTTGATAAGCAGCAATGAAGAAGGGCTTTGAAATTCAGTATAGATAAATCAAAGTTTAATGTCTGGTCACTCTTTGAGAAGGAATTTATCTTCCTGAAGGACGCTTGACCAGGGTATAAAGGCAACGATACTTTTATTCCCCAATTTTCCCTTTTTTTCCGAAATATTCCCATTATTTTCCCATTGAAACGTAATCAATTGACATTTTGTTCCCAAAAACCCGAAAATGCAAGAAAGAAAATAGAAAATATATTTTTTGACATTCTAATATTTTGGATATTACTTTAAAAAATTCTATATCATTTTTTTATTTTGGGAACATAATTCCTCTTTTTGTTATGATTTTAATCCCCTTGTTATTGTTTTTATATTATTTTTAATGGGAATATAATGGGAAAATAACGGGAATAATTGGGAACTATTGGGAATATAAATAACGTAAGGCATACTGTGATAAGAAATATACATAAACGAACAATCATAAATCCTAGGAGATTTCATTTTTCAATTTGTGATTGTGATTTAACTTAATTAAGCAGATTGGAAGTATAAGAGTTTTCTGTGAAATCATAAATTTAAAGACTATCGGGGATTGAAAAATTATTTCTCAGAAGAGCCAATTATTCAGCTAGCGAAAAACATTCTTAATCGTCGCCTTCACTGAGATTAATTGATCAAATTTAGGTGGACTGATTTTGACATCATCATTGTTTTGAACTTGTTTAATCTCTCTAGTGCCTATTTTAAGTCCATTTCACGAAGAGAAACAAAACAAATATTCCTACCAAGATACCCAAAAATGCAATGCCAATAATGACTTTAACTATAAAATCTACTGCTTGCTTCATCTTAATTTTGTCATCAAGCATATAAATAAAAATCACTTCCTGCTCAAAAGTCATCAATTATTGAATTTTCTTTATTAATTTAAATGATCCGGTTGATCTAAAATGTCAAAACGGTGATCTTGTGAGCTGCGGGGGGAATACCTACAGCCCAATGGAACGTCTACTAGAAGGTGGGGAAACCTACAAATTATAACTAAGTTTGATCTATGATATATTTTTTGGATATAGTCTAAATAGCACTAAGTTGAAATTATTAATATTAAATTGTTATTCGATTTTAAAACTTTTTAAGGCAAGTAATTTTTATTAGAAAACAAATTTTTGAATAATTAATTTAAAACTAAGTAAGTAATCATATACTATAGTGTAAAGTGAATTACATATGGAATTTAATTCTTATGGGAGTTAATACAATGATTAAAAGTCATGCTCTAATACGGATAGGTTCACTAGAGCATTCAAAAGCAGCTGATGATTATGTAACAAATTTAATTAATGTATTAATACCAGACCATAAAGGCGACAATAAGTAACTGAAGCTTTGTTTTTATTAAATGGCATCGACTGCAAAAAATAGTCTTGTGAGCTGCAGGTGAAATAGGCCTGCAATCAGTTAGAAGACTTGTCGGATAGATCCTTGAAAAATTGGCACAATACCCAAAAATGACAATGTGGCATTATCCTATAAAATCACAAATCGAAATAGTTGTTGAGTAGAAAATTTCACATCAGAGGAACTAAATTTTATGCAGTATATATAAATTTGAGTCCCAATTTACAGCAATTTCAAGACAATGCTCAAATTTCAGCATTTTGTCCATGCAATCCCATACCTTGGAGATAATTTCTTCGGCAAAAGGAACAAAGTAAGTGTCTTGCTCTTTTTTAAAGGCTTCCGAAACAACTCTCTCAAACTTTGAGTTTTCTCCTCCGACATTTTCCCTCTCGGTTCTGAGGGACGGAAACTTCAGCTGCGGATGTTTTGCCTTCTCTTTGGCCGTTTGCAGGAGAGTTAAGTAATATTTGATTCTGTCATTTGCGATGAAAGCAAAATTCACCAACTCTGGGAGGAGGAGTTCTTCTTCCCCGAGTTCCCAAACGATAGATTTCTTTTTCAACCATGCCACATCCCCAATAGAAGCTCATAGCTAAAGATTTTTTAGATTATAACTAGGAAATAAAAAGCCCTAATAGATGAGCCCTTCTAATGTAAGCCAATTCAAGTTAGCTTCTAGACAATATATAAGATTTGTCAGTGAAAAAATTAAGAAGAGATTCGTTTTTAAAGAGAAATAAACTGCACTGACTAAAAAATATATAAGGAGAGAATCCCAATCTTTAAGGTGCTGACTGAGAAAAGCACCGATTAGATCTATCTTTCCTGATATAATTTGTAAAATATTTTTTTAAATTTTTTAGTTTTTACTTCTTCAGTGGGATGTACCCAACTTTACTTACAATATTCTGTCCTTTCTGGCTCAACATAAAGTCGCTGAATTCTTTTGTGAGTCCTGATGGTTCCCCATTTGTATAGATCTGGAGCGTTCTGGAGAGGGGGTATTCGCCACTTAGAATAGTTTTCTGACTTGGCAATTCATAGCCTTTTCCGTTATCCAGGCTTAAGACCTTTATGTCTTTATTGACGTATGCAAAACCAATGTATCCGATTGCGTTAGGGTTTTGAGTTACTTCACTGACTATTCCTCCCGTAGTAGCTTGGGTAAGCGCATCAGGTCGGTATTCCTTAAATCCAACATCTTTCTTGAAGTCTGCATAAGTTCCAGAACTGCTGTCCCTAGAAATTACGGCTATTGGTTTGTCCTCACCACCAACTTGCTTCCAGTTACTGATGCTTCCATCATAGATACCGCGCAGCTGGTTAAAGGTAAGTTTTGAAATAGGATTCTTGGGATTTACAATCACTGTAATACCGTCATAAGCAATTACGTTCTCTACTGGGTTGATTCCATTTGCGTTGGCTTTTTTGATTTCGTCAGTTGTCATCTCTCTGGATGCAGTAGCAATGTTTACTTGTTTATCAATTAGGGCTGCAATACCAACACCGGAGCCGCCTCCTGTAACTGAGACACTTTTTCCGGAGTTTACATTCAGAAATTCTTCAGCTTCAGCCTGTGCAAGAGGCAAAACTGAATCAGAGCCTTTCACAGAAATGCTCTGTGGTTGAGATGAAGTAGCTTCTTTTACTGGGTTTGCATCTGAAGAGATATTCTGAGCAAGGTGAGAACCTTCACTATTTTTCCCAGCGCATCCAATTCCCAGAAAAACAAGCCCAATGACTAGTAATGTGAAAATCATATTGTTTGTAAATTTTTTGACCATGTAATATTTACTCCTTTAGTAACTATAATCATATTAACAATATATATATAAAATTATAATTAATTCCTTATTTAATATATTATCTATTTTCAATACAGTATTACAAACTATAACATAATGAAATTATATAATTATTTTCTATATGTCAAATATACATATATATGGATATATATAAACAATATATTTAGCAAGAGTAAACTAAGTTAGAGATTATACATTGATTATTTATATATAATATCAAAGTTATCTTCTGGAAGGCTAAAAGAAGAATTGACAAGCAGGTAAAAAGTTAAAAGTTGGTAGGATTTACACACCTGAGTATAAAAACAAGTTCAACAGATAATATTGTCAATTTTACTATTTAGACAATTTAAGTTTAATGCTATTTATTTCTCAGTTAAAGTTGGCAGTGTCGCGAATTTACTGTAAATTCAAAGTTAAATTTTAGTATACTGTATGTGATTAGGTTCTTCATAAATGGAAACACTTACCCATTAACTTCTTGATATTTGTGATTTTTTTGAAAAATTGGCACATTGCCTTAAGTGCATGGTTCCTACACATTTTAGCCAAAATTCGAGGACACTATTACCTCAATTTGAAGAAAATACATAACTTCTACTCAAATCAGTATAATAACTCAAAAAAAACCAAAATGTTGTGATTTTTATTTCTTGAATGGTAAGAAATCTATGAAATTCGAGTGTAAAATCTAAAAAATAGGAATGTTTTTATTTGAAAGGTTGCTGTAATTCTCGATCCTTGAGATTATGAATCTCTTTGATCTCACACGGATATCTTAAATATATGGAATCTCAATCCTTGATAATGACAACAGCAATGAATAACTGAGGCCTTATGGTCATCAATGACTTACCAAAAAAGTAAATTGTATAAGCTGCAGGAAAGAAGTACCTGCAGCCTGTCGACACGTCTATTGCAAGGTACTGGCATACCTCTATGTTATAATTAGATCCAACATATTATATATTTTTTATATATTTACTAAATAGTAGATCTTAAACAAAATATTTGAACTATATTCGGAAGACTATCCAAAATGCGTTGCCAATCATACTTACACCCATAAGATGGGCTACTTGTTTCATCTTAAGAATTAAGCATTGTAGGCTCCCTAAAAGAAGAAAAATTTAAAAATTGGATATAGATTTTATCACTTAGGTTTAATTGCTATAATTAAGCCAGCTATTGCTGTTATTATACTAGGTAATTGTATTATATTATATGATTTCCGTTTGCTCATAAGATACAAGTGCGTCTGTCTCTCAAACGACGGATAGCATAAACTTCGATGATAAACTATGGAACCAACTAAAGTCCAACAAATTCCTACTACGATCAATTTAGTTGCAGTTGCCAAACAAAATCCGATCCAATTAAAGACATTGGTATAAAGATTATATTTTGTTTAATTATCTCTGAATATCCTGCTGATCGTATGTTCCAAAAAGTTGATCTTGTAGGTCCAGGGGGTCGTGCCTGCAGCCTGATAGAATGCCCAAGTAAAGGTTCCAGAAAAACCTTTATAGTAACTAGATTTAATTTTATATATAGCTTTTGAATATATTCTAAATAGTAATATCTTGGCTAATTAGAAATAAAAATTACATGTTTCAGATCTCACTAATTCTAACATCTGGAAGCCTTTCCAGGCTAGTCAATAAATGGACCCATATCACCCCTACAGCATACTTATAATTCATCCAAGGTATGTAACCCTAATCTACTCAAAAAAGTGCTTTAAATAATCCTACAATCAATCTTCTTCTACTTTATTTAATTAGCTTAGGGTACTAGGTTGATCTAAAATGTCAAAAAAGGTGATCTTTGTGAACTGCAAGGGATCTTTTCCTGCAGTTCGGGAAAGAATTGGTTCATAGGTTCCGAAATCCTGTTAAATGTAACTAGGTTTAATTTGTTAAATAACTTACGCATATATTCTATACAGTACTAACTTAAACTAATTAGTAATTAAAATTACGTGTTCCAGATCTTGCTAATAACATAGTGAAGCTTGTTAATTTAGTCAAGAAATGACTTCATATCAGCTCCTATATCAAACTAGCTTAGGTGATAAGGCTGATCTAAAATGTAGAAAAATTGATTGTATGAGCTGCGGGGGAAATACCTACAGCCCAATGGAAAGTCTACTAGAAGTGGGGAAAACGATAAATTATAACTAAGTTTGATCTATGATATATTTTTCGGATATAGTCTAAATAGCACTAAGTTGAACTTATTAATATCAAATTGTTATTCGATTTTAAAGCTTTTTATAGGCAAGTAATTTTTATTAAAAAACAAATTATGGAAGTTGATACAATGATTAAAAGTCATGCTCTAATACAGATAGGTTCAGTAGAGCATTCAAAAGCAGCTGATGATTATGTAACAAATTTAATTAATGTATTAATACCAGACGCACAAGTCGGAAAATTGATGAAGGCTAAGAGCTGGGAAATGTCAAACATTGATCTTAAAACAACAACTGGGGAAGTATTTTCTAGCATCACAAATAGTCGTTTGATAATGAT
Source organism: uncultured Methanosarcinaceae archaeon (assembly GCA_963848985.1). Lineage (GTDB taxonomy): Archaea > Halobacteriota > Methanosarcinia > Methanosarcinales > Methanosarcinaceae > Methanosarcina. The sequence continues at coordinate 45,169 of CAWKGG010000064.1, read as the reverse complement.
CACATATTTTGATTCCAAAAATCAGGCTGAGAAAGGATTGATGACATATATTGTAAATTTTACTTCTAAATTTAATTATGAATCATATCATCCAGCTGGAAATAGTGATTTCAATTTCTTGAAAGTAGAATTATTAGATTTTAATGGTCATCCAATATACTCTCAACAGCTTAATCCATATTGCATGATATCTTGTGCAGATTATAATAGTCGTAAGATCTTCAGTGCTGATTATCCGCCAAACTTATTTGATAATGTAAATCAACTGTTAGTAAATTATCCTGAAATTGCTTTACAAAAATGCTAATCTCCAACGGCTAAACTTTATGGAGCTAATTTTAAAGAAACTTATCTTAAGATGCTGATTTTAGATCTCAAAAAGTTGATCTGTGAGCTGCAAGCGAAGAGATACCTGCAGCCCATAGAAGGATTGGTTGAAGGTAGGGTAGACCTTTAAATTAGAACTAGATTTAATTTATTATATAGTTTTCCCACATACTCTAAATAGTATTCTTTATACTAATTAGTATTAACATTATGGGTTCTGATCTCGTGGGTTCAAAATTATTTTTTAGGAGAAGCAAATTGTTAAGCTTGCGGAAAACATTCTCAATAGCTGCTTTCATTAAGCTTAATTGAGCAAATTTCGGTAGGTTGACTTTTATTTTATCATTTCTTTGAACTTGTTTAATCTCTCTAGTGCCTTATCTTCAGTCCATTTCGCGGTTAAGAGAAACAAAGCAAACATTCCTATCAAAATACCCCAAAATGCACCGCCAACGATGCCTGTACCCATAAGATGTACCGCTTGTTTCATCTTAATTTTGTCATCAAGCATATAAATAACAACCGACACAGTAAACATTTTGAATGTCCATACTGTGGTCATGTTGATCATACCGATGTCAATGCCGCCTTTAACATAGCGTTGACGCCAAAAAGCAATGGTCAATTCTCTGCAAAAAGAGATGAAGAGAAAGGGAATACTGACCTCCCTCTAAGGATCCTGGACCGTACTATTTTCAGTAAACAGGTTGCCAGAAAAGAAGCTTCTCCGCAGTTTGCGTGGGGAGTATGTCAGTTTTTAGCCTAAGATGTATTTCTGAACTTTTTAATTTCAGCCTTTGTGAGATTAACTTTTTCAAGGTTGTGTTCTTGAAGGTTAGCGATTTCAAAGTTATCATTTGATAGGTACACCAATTTAAAGATTTTATTTACTTTATTATCCTCTCCGCTGATGATCTGATTCAGATAAACTCAAAATTGTGTGTAGTAATTTAATCTTAATGATTCAAAACTTCATAAATCGAAAGGGAACCGAAGACCCTGGAGCATGAATCATGTTGTCATTTTCTTTATTATCACTGGTCTATGGTTTCTCGGTAACGGTCTTAATCGAATTTCTCATTAATTCTATTACAGTTTCGTGGTATAAATCTGGTTCTTCGTATTCATCTATATTTTGTACTATTTTGAGAATAATCGGTGCAAATTCTGATGGACTCATGTTTTAATCCCATTCCCACTCTGAAGCAAGCTTGCAGTTTTCAGCTTATCAGTAGATCATTTCTTTCATTTTCCAATAGTTAATAGTTTTAAAATCATTTTTTATGTGTTCAAATCAACTATATTGCTTTTAATGAGTATAGTGCGTTCTCACATTAATTTTAAGCCAATTCTGATGTCAAATCTGTGTTTTTGAAGAGAGATTCCTGATCCAAATACATCAATAAGTATTCAATCGAAATCCCTGATACAGATATACAATTATGTGTGTAGTTATTTAATATTAAGTGTATAAAAATTTCTTTCTGAACAAAAGTTCTAATCTGAACAAAAGTTTCAAATAGTTTCTAAGGGTAGATGGAACAGCTAAAATAGTCCTTACTTTGCTCATTTGATCGAGAGAGGGTGGTGAGTTGGATTATTGAAAACAGTGAGAATAAGAATCTTTCCATATTTCACTTAAACATGGGAAATGTATGTGGAAAATTTCGATAAACTTCAGATTTCAACAAATTGCTAATGTAGGCATTATAAACAAACAGCCAAAATTTGGAGTTTATCAGAATCTTTTATTTTTTAATTGCAAAAATAATATAACACATATTAGGACTTAAGCTGTTGAACTAACAAATAAATAGCATTAGATCTCTAACTATCCAAAATGTTTATTTGATCGCAAGGTCTTTTCATTTGATTTTGCTTCTCAGATATGTAACCTTTACTATGATAATAAAGATAATTTAAAAATAAGTTTAAGTTGATCTCAATATTTAAATAAACAAGAGCAGAAAAAAATGGATAAAGATTTTAGTGTGAATTCAGATTATAGAATTGAAGGGGATGAGCAGTCCGTAGAAAACCTTCCTCCTGAACCTCTGTCTCTGGAAGTGATTTTTCACAGGTATGGAATCGAGCGTAACCATGCAGACAATGTGGCCAGAAATGCTCTTGAACTTTTTGATATCCTTGATTCTATTCACGGGCTGAATTCTGAAATGCGAAAGTTTGTGGAAGTAGCTGCGCTTGTTCATGATACTGGCGTGGCTGAGGATCTTGAGAATCACCACAAAGCAGGAAGAAATATACTGCTCTTACATCCGCCTGCCGAACTACCAGAAAAGCTATGGCCTGTAGTCGCTTGGACGACTTTTCTGCATAAAAAAAAGATTAAAAAAGAGAAGCTTGAGGAACTTGAAAGAAAATCATTCGGAAAAATGCCTGAAGACCTGCAGGACCTTACCCTGAAAGTGGCTTCTCTTATTCGACTTGCAGATGCCCTTGATTATAGCAGGATGGAAAGTCGGATCGGAAAGGTCAAATTTGGAAAAATGAATATCTTGTTTGAAATAGAAGGACTTGGAGCTGCAATTGATGCGGAGAGGATGAACCAAAAGGCAGACTTATGGCATCTTCTTTATGCTACAAAACTGGAGTTCAGGTAGGTTTGAAAAGGTGATAACCCTCAAGTTTGCAAGTCCTAAAAGTGCAATACCAATGTATTAACTTATATTTATTTTCGACGTAATTCTTTGTTAGCGAATTATGGGGCTCAATTCTATAAGTTATCTGGATTATTTTGTACTTGGCAAAAATGGAGAGCCCGATTTTGATGCTTGGTGATAGGAACGTCTGTCCAGCTAGCAAGCCTATCACCAAAAAAAATTGTCGAAGTTTTTGATTGTACAATCAAACTTGAAAATATCTAACTAGATTCTGCTTTTGCCTAAAAAATCATTCTGGCGCAGGAAACTCTTTCCTTTATCTGCCCGAGCAGAAAAAAACCAAAATTTTTGTATATGAAAAAGCGGGTGATTAAAGTTGGATAGGAGATGTTAAATGATAATTCTACCCAAAAAAACTTGGCAAAATATTATCTCCATTTTAATCCTAACTTTTAGTCTGTGGTAACAAACACCATTGCTGCCACAACTGTTGTCCAGTTACCATCTTTGTCACCTTTTGCAGTCTGGCAAATATGGAATGAGTCAAAGATATACCCGCTTGCTTTATAGACCTGTTCTCTCTCATGCCAGGCCATTTCGGCATCAAACTCTATGCCGAGAGTCGTTGCTAGCATTGTAGCTGCCAGGTCTTCAGCGTATTCTCCCGCAATAATTTCTTCTTCTCCAAAAGAATGATGCTCAGAAATATAGCCATAATTTTCTTCATTTACTGGAACTGCAGTTCCTATAGCTGATGCCATCAAACGATGTGGTTCGTTTGTATCGTTCCTTGCAAGTACACAATGGACAATGCCACCAGGTTTTAGATATAAAAGTCCTTCTTCTTTGGATATAATTTTACAATTGGGAGGCAGAATGCTTGAAACACATACAAGGTTGTATTTCTCTATTCCTGCAGCTCTCAATGCAAGCTCGAAAGATGCTAATCTAGCCTTATGAACTCCGGCACCTTTTGTCACAAAAGCTTTTCTTGGGATCATGTAAATTTCTCGAGTATCTTTATTTATCTGCGATGCGATTTATATTCTAGAACGATATATGAAAATATGAAGGAAACATATCAAAAATGATAAAATAAAAGACTTTTTATCATTTTCTACGTTTTTGATTGATTGAGATTAACTTCCAGTGGAATTAATGTAGGTATTATGCACTTGAGTTACAAAAACAAGTACATTATACACTATAGAGGATTTTTATCAGCCCCTAAGTTTTGTCATATGCTTCAATATGATATAGAGATAACTCCTGAAAATCAAAAGTCTATAATAATCTTTCGTGGTTTAAAGTTGTATTCGGGCATTAAAGGTTTTAATACTATCTAAATTTCAATTCAACTACAAAAGTTCTAATTTAATCAAAATTGGGTAACAAACCCATTTTATTTCAGTATTTCCTATTCTTCTTTCCCAGTCATGAAATCAAGGAACTCTTATATTTTTCTTTATTTCCCATCTTTTTCTCCTTGTTTTCACAATTTTCAACGTAAATTGGATAACATCGGAAATTGTTATATCTACAAGTGTTCCTATGTATCCCACATCACTCACAGTTAGCCATCCCAATATATTGTTTAATCTTAGAGTACCCTTTAAAAATCTGTCCTGATGTAATGTTTTTTATTCTTAATATCAGTTTTGAAGGGGATTACTTTGGATCAACATCAACTAAAAAATGGGTATGATTGTCATTATTACCAATTGCATTAAAATCAAAGCAGTACCTTTCATCAATTTAAAAGCATACGTTTTTAAAATGCTGATGATTTCTGTATCTAAAAAAGTGTTTTAGATATCTCACATAAAAAAGTTATTTAATACTTTTTTATGGGCTCAGAGATTTTGATGCCTAAGGTCCATTTACAGTACAAAGTATCTCTAAATGTAAATCGTTAATCAATAAAGGTTCTGTGGGAAGTTTCCATCCGCAGCTTGCTGCGGGATATTCGACTGAAATAATGCAGCCTTTCCAAATCAAATAGATCAATAAGCTAATTTCTCAAAAGTATCCACACAGGCTATATCAAAAATCGATCCATTCCTACAATTGGATAGTGGGCAATGTCGACTTTAAAGTTGGATAAAAATTATTAAGAAATTCAGATACAAACTAATTTGACAGTAGAATATTGTATCCTAATTGCAGAGTTATCTAACCTGTACTACTTACAGCCTGCCATATTTGCTTTGACAACTCTGAATACTGGATTTTTGGGTTACCAGTTTTCAGTATAAAAGAATTTGCACCATTTTTTATTGCCAAATGCATGATTTCTTCTTTTCCAAATCCAGTAAACAGAATAAAAGGAATGCTAATTTTCTTATTACGTATAGTTCTCAAGAATTTGATGCCATCAATAAAAGGCATATCATAATCTGAAACTATCACGTCATATGGATCTTTCTCCAATTTAGTGAGTGCTTCAATTGCAGAATTCACAGTATCGGATGTTATTCCGTGAAATACTTCTAGGAAAGTCTTTGACAGCTCAAGAAATAAGGGATCATCGTCTACGAGTAGTACTTTCATTAAATTTCCTTCCTATGTATATTTTAAAGATTCGCTTGAAAATTTATTCATGATCCGGAATACAGGCCTTTTCATACATAGCCTCGAAGATCTATCTGGAGATATTATAGCTGCAACTGGAGATATTACAGCTACTGTCTTTGTGAAATCCTCGAGACCCGATGGTCATCAATGATTGTAGATGTCCAAAAGTTAATCTTGTGCTCTGCATGGGACGAGCATGACAAGTGATACCTGTAGTTCATAGGAGTTCTGTGTGAAGGTATTTAGGAACCTTTAATTTAGTGTTAGATCTGTTTGATTATATAATTTTTGTATAGTCTATAATTAGTTCTATTATTAACTATATAGTAAAGATTCCTTGGAAGATGGTAACAGGAATTAGAAAAGATGGTTCCTCCAATTAATAAAAAAATATATCGATGTTCGTTAAGTATTAAAAACTTTCATAGGACCATCAGGATACCAATGACTTAGTTTGGCAAAAAGTCAATCAAAAAACCGCAAAAATCGAAAATTTATCTGGTCCTATATACACACCCAACAAATTTAACTCACATGAATTACGGCAAAATTTAGAACTTCACTATTCGTAATCAAGATCAGAGCTATTCTTTTAGCATTATTTAGTATTTCACCAACTGAGTTCATATACGTAATCAAATCCCCCCAATTCCCTATAGAGTTATATATTTCATAACATCCACAAATGCTTTTTGAACTTCTCAACCATTTCTTTTTCTTTTTTTGGCACTTTCCTGGGAACTTGTTTATCAGATGTACATAACACATCTGTCAGCTTGATCCAATAAAAAATTCTCTGTTTACTTTCTGTAACCTTCCTTTTGTGCTCATTAGAAATGATTAATTTGACACAGCTTAAACCTCTTTCTTCCATATCATCGAAAAGATCATCCAGATCAAGAAGTCTTATCTGTCTGCTAACCTTGCTCCAAAGATTCCACGGTAAGAGACATTTTATATCTTGGACAGTTTAGCATTTACTATTATTGATTCTCAGTTCAACCGCATAAATCCTATTTGCTAATAGATTTCATAATCCTTTTTTTGGAGTAAAACGGTAATGATAAATATTCTCATCTGCTTGAGAGACCGTTCTTATAGATATATCCATATCAATTATTTTTTGATAGATATTGCGTTTGTGGACAATAGGCCACCAACCATATAACAAAGTATTTATTGGCTCCCACATAGCAACCCAGCCTATTATAAGGAGACCCTCGGAGAAAAGGGATTTCATCAAGCTTTCTTCAAAGGTCGAAAGCAGTCTAATTGTAAGAAGACACAAAAAAAGAAAAATAAGAGCTATTAAAAAGTTTGTTCTTCCTTGATAAAGAATTCTTCTTAGCTCGATTTCAGTAATGAGGTTCTTGTAAGAGAAGTGATTCCTTATAGCTTTTTTGAGGTTAACTTCGATTTCTGTACTGACTTCGGAAGGAGGAAGATGTATCATTATTTCAAGAGGCTTTTTCAAGGGAAATTCATCCACAGCATTGTAAATATATTCTTCTGCATCAGGATTCAGCTCTTTTTCATGAAAAGGAGCAGGGTCAAAAGAATTACTAAGTTGCTCAAGGCTATCGAGTTCCAGCTCGATCACTAATTTTCCGGCATGCTTTCTATAATGAGCTTCCGTTCCTTCAGGTGAATTTTTTTTTCTCCTGTTTTTATTAATACCTCTTCCCCTCGAATTGATTTAAAATGTTCAATTAATCGTGAGTCTAATACAATAAAATCTTTTTGTTTTATATAAATTTCCAAAGTTAGGGGCTTATTCATATTTTATAGAACAAGCGTAAAACCACTGGGTCTTCAGGCCAATGGATGTAAGAGTCAACTTCAACCCTGGTTCTGTATGCAATTTTCGGCTGCTTCGTTGCTAACGTTGCCTATAGAAAATTCGGAATATCCCTAACTACTTAGTATATGTTCTTTCAATAGTCTTTTTTCAAATACTTTTTTTGCGTTTTCCATAGCCAAATTGCTGTCTGTTTTTTTAGTTTTCGAATGATGCTGAGAGTGCTGACTTTTGACTTGTTCTCAACGAGTTACATCAAAAAATTTATTATCATTGATTAAAAAATCTAATTGAAATCTGACATCAGTGGGATGTGGGCCGGAGGTCTTTGGTGACTCTTCTCAAAAGAGAACGGAATGAACCAAGAAACCACTTAGTTTTAAGTGGAGTGGTAGTTCACGCTTCAAATACCTATTTAAAAAACAGGCCTTCCAGATATTACCAGAATCTCCACCATGGTTTCTGTTCTCCAGGCGTCACAATTTGTTTTTGCTTAATCAAAGTCTGGACCTGGAGCATGTAATTATTGTGAATTTCTTCAAGGTATATTTCCCTCCTCTCCGCTTTCTCAATATTTTTTTCCAAATCTTTGATTTGCTTCTGTGACTCTTCCATTTTTATTTCAAGCTCTCTTTGTAATCCTTGAGTACGCCTTTGTTCCTCCTCAACCCGATTTCCCAATTCTTGTATCTTAATTTCCTGTTCTTTCCCATAACTTTTTAATTCAGGTTCAGATATTAGTTTTTCTAAGGCGGTAATAACTGCTGTATTAGGATTGTCAAAACCCAAAGCTTCTACTTTTCTCCAAAGATCTTCAGGTATCTTTGTTTTGATTTTTTTCCATTCCTCTGTGTACATGGAAAAGTAAAAGAAATTTGTTAGAGATATATCTTCCCATTTTAGTCGTCATTACTAGTGTGCTAGCAATTTAATTCTTCGTCATTAATACTAGAGAATTTACTTATTAGCATCTTTCCTTATGAATTTCCATTTTATTTTTTTCATTGTCGTTTCTTCTCTTCGTCCATCCAAATAATTCATGCATAAGTATCTTCATGTCGCTGATATGTTTGTGAGTAATCCAGCAATAAAAATTATTCACTCACAAGCTACCTGAATAGTTACACTTAGTACTAAGATATTGTACGTTTCCGTAGCCACATTTTCTTCATTTTAGTAAGCGTTCATTATTAGTGTGAGGAGTGTAAATGGATCCTTCTCCTCCTTATATAAATATAGGCTCTTTATATAGGTTTTTGATTGCGCTTTCAATTTTCTGTCTGAAATCCTCACTCTGAATTTTTTTCCAGGCTTCTAGGAAGGTATCGAGTAGTGTTTGGAGCTCTTCTTCTCTATATGTCTTGTAGGCTTCAACTCCTCTCAGGAAGTCGGGAATTTTCTTTTCTCCAGAATACTGCCTCCTTTCTGAAAGGTCCCAATCCCCTGTCTGTAGATAAAACCCCATCAAGTCAATTGCAACAACAGCGTCTTGTATATCCCCAAGATGATCCTGAAGAATTTTAAATTCTTTGATCATTGTTTCTGCTTCTTTTTCTAACGTGTCTTCAAAGAACTCAAGTGTATAGCGCAGTCCTTTGGCTGCAATCCTTAGTCTGTGCAGTCTCTCTACAGAGACATATGGTCCTTCTACCCATTCAGAATAGGCACTGATGTCTGCGAAACTGGAATATAAGATTGAGGGAAGCACATCCATAATTCTATGAGGTAGTGCGTCGTTTTTTCTGGTTGTAGTTTGCAGAGCCCAGCATTCGGAAGCAGAAAGAAAATCTGAGAACTCTTTTTTGAAATTAGCGTATTTTTCACTGTCCAGGTAGAGAAGCATGTTTTTCAGAGCTTTTTTCCTCTCTTCAGCAAGAACTGTAAATAGGGGTTCAAGTTCATTTTTGCCATAAGGGGGAAGTTTTTTTAGATACTCTTCAGCTTTTTCCCGAAAAACATCCAGATCTCTTACATCCCGGAGTGCTCCAAGGGTACTTCTGAGTTCTTTCAGGTAAGGTCCAAGCTTCTTTGAATCCGTATATGCTTCAAAGATCTTTGCAGCAGCCCTCATCCTGCGGATCGCAACCCTCATATCGTGAAGTTCTTCTATATTTTCTCCCTTACGAGTTCCTTTCTCATGTGCAAGCATTCTGGCAAACTGCTGGGAAAAAATCTTATGAGCTACCATAGCCATAGAATGGTGGGGTCTAGCTTCAAATTTTAGATCTCCTTTCTCTTTTCTGCTTTCATCCTTTTTTTCAGTCATTTCACCAATTTCTTCTGGCTTTTTTTCAATAAACCCTACTTCCTCAGTTTCTTCTCCATGTGTGAAGAGGAGTTTTGTGCCAAAAAGGTATTCCCATAATCCACTTTCTTTTTCTATTCTTTTTACAGTTTTTTGTGCATCCTGCCCAAAAATTTTTACTTCAACTGCTTTCTCTACCTGCTTGATCATACCTGGCAAGAACTTCAAGTCTCTTTTACCAAGAGGATACACAATCCGAACAAGAGAGGCAAGAATTAAGGCTTTGTTCTTGATTTCTGGAGGTAACAAGATGCTTGATTTTTCAAAAGCTGATGACAGGTTTTTTACATTGATTTCTGGGGACTGGAGTTCCATGATTAGAGAGAGCATCCTGAGTTCATGGGGCTTTAACCCTTTAAGTGGATGGGTCAAGATAATTTCTTTACCAACCTTGGCTTTTCCTTCCAGCGAAACCGAAATTCCGATGTCATGCAAAAGAGCTGCTAAGCCCAGTATTTCTCTCTCTTCCTGGCCTAATCGATGGTAGGGGAAAAGTCCGTCAAAAAGTATGAATGCATTGGTTCTAATATTTTCTGCCCTGGTTTTATTTACTCCATAGAACTCAAAGAGTGTTTCAAGGGTCCACTCCTTGAAGCTGATATCTTCTTGGCTTTTACCCAGTGAGCAGCGAACAGCCTGGAAATGGAACTCCCTTGCTACATTCTTTTCAGAGCTAAAAGGGAAGATTAACAGCCTTTCTTTTTCAAACCTGGAGTATAGAGTTTTGATCTCTCGCTCAGGGATTTTTAGAAAAAGGCTTAATTCTGCTGTATTTGAGCCTTTATCAAATGAAAGAAGAATTCTAGCCTGCTTTCCATATAAATTTTCCTGGTCTGAAATCTGCATACAAAAAGCCCTTTCCTTGAAGCTTAAAATGGTTTTTTCCGGCAGATTATCTTTGAAGAGAAGTGCACTTTCGAATTTTGAAAGGGTATTTTCTGCAAGGCTGTAATTTTCCATTAGGTATTCCACAATAGCCTGCAAATCTTGAGGTGTGCCTTCCTTCTTCAGTTCAACTTCAAGTTGTTTGTAGAGCTTTTCCCTTTTTTCGCTTTTAAGGCTCACATGATCCAAAGATAATTCGGCTGTTTGTCTTTCGCCCAGTTTCACCTGGTATAAAACCCTTTTTTGTTTAAGTTTCAGGAATGGAAGCAAGTCAAATCCTGAACTAAGTTCGAAAATCAGTTCTTTTATCCTGGTATCTGGACATTCAAAAGCAGAAAATCTTTAGGTAGAAAACTAATATATTCTTCTCTTCTGTGGACTCCAGCTTCGAATCCACCCAGGCTCTTAATGGTCAACCACTGTCCTTCTTGTCCGATCTCCTTCCGTAGTCTCAGATAATAACCCTCAGCCATTAAAGACATTTTTTTTGTGTCCAGGAATGTATCTTCTATCATCTGTACTGCAGCTTTAGAAATAGAATAATCTCCTAGTTGAGATAGCGCTTCAAGGTCTTGAATATCTGCTTCACCTAATACCAGAAACTTTGATTCGATTTCCATATTTCCCCCAAATGTTCTAACACACAAAATTGGTTGTTCGTATAACTATTTAGGTATTTTTGAGTAGCTACACTATTTTTCCTCGGAAAGAGGAAAAATTGGATGTAAAATGAATTATTTTTATTGCTGATTTAATATGACCTTTGTATTTTAGATGAATCTATTAATATTAGTTTATTTCTATCCTTAATACTTATATTTTAAAGTATTAACTATTTGTACTAAATAATAGTATAAAAAATTCTCGAATACAATAATTTAAGAGGGCTAAGATGGACTAAAGACACAAATATCTCAGAAGAAATCAATAAGCTTAAAACAAACCTTGAAAAACATAGAGGAGATCGTAAAAAAAGTAAGTAGCTTAAAAGATATTAAAATAAATCTGTTAAAAGAAGCGAAAGAAGATAAACTTCTAGCAAAAGATGAAATAAAAAAAGTACTTAAGGGATGTCAAAAATTTCAAAATTATAGCAGAAGACAAAACTTTAATAAAAAAGGCAAGAGCCAAATTAATAATGTTAGAGCTTGAGACAATGCTTAGTGAGTACAACAGCTTACAAACCGAATATACACAAATTCATACCGAAATCGAAAACCAAGTCAACAAGTAAACGAGAGGGTAAACATAGAAATAGGAAAAAATATTGGATGTATATTTTGAATAAATAGCCTAGATCAAGCCAAACAGAACCGTTCAACTTACCGAATCATTTTTTTTCTATTTTAATTTTTTTTATAATAGTTTTGTATATTGGAAGTCAAATTTTGCATACTATACTTGGGTTGGTTTTCACAAGATGAAATTTCCTTTCCAGTAATTGCCTTGGTTCCATTATATTGTAGGAAAACCGATACACTGCTTAATTCCCAGGCAACTTAATTATCTATCATCTTGACAAGTTTTGGATCCCTTTACATTTTCATGTTAAAGATTGAACTCAAAGATAATAAGACAAATTTCTTAATAGATTTTATATCTCTAAAATGATGAGGATATTTACATTTTAAAAAGACGAACACGTTCTTTTCTAAGTGAATTGAGAAGCTTTTCGTCTAATTTTGCGTCATGAAGTGTTTTCACTTTAGAAAGCTGTTCAAATGTTAAATAATGAGCTTCTCTAAGGTTAGCTTCATCGAGGTTAGCTCCTGTGATATCAACTCCATGAAGGTTAGCCCCTTGAAGGTTAGCCTTTATAAGGTTAGCTCCTTGAAGGTTAGCCTCTATAAGGCTAGCTTCTGTAAGGTCAGCCCATTTAAGGTTAGCTTCTCTGAGATTACTCCATTTGAGGTTAGCTTTTCTAAGGTTAGCCCCTTCAAGGTTGGCCCATGTAAGATTAGCCCATGTAAGGTTAGCCCATGTAAGGTTCGCTTTTATGAGGTCAACACCTACAAGGTTTGCTCTTTTAAGATTAGCTTCTTTAAGGTTAGCTCCTTCGAAATAAACCATGAAATAATTCCTTTCCTTTATCACGAAATTTTTGTTTGTCTTATATCCAGTGTGAATAAAAATAAACATTATTATCCTTGTCTTTTAGTGCAGGCTTTGTACTATTGCGGATCTCTAAGCCCCTCTGGATATATGCAGCTGTTATTCTTGTGAAATCCTCAAGACTTTGTGATGATCAACTACTAGTAATTGTAACAAAATTTATCTTGTGAGTTGTGGAGGGGTACCACAGCCAATTGAAAGTCTGTTTAAGGTACGAGAAAACCTCTAAATTAAAATAGATTTAATTTGTTATATATCTTATGTGTGTTTTCTAAATAGTACTAACTTAAACTAATTAGCAATAAAATTACGTGGTCCTTTATCCTACGAACCATAACGGTGACAATAAGTAACTGAAGCTTTGTTTTTATTAAATGGCATCGATTGCCAAAACTAGTTTTGTGAGCTGCAGGTGAAATAGGCCTGCAATCAGGTAGAAGACTTGTCGGATAGATCCTTGAAAAATTGGCACAATACCTAAAAATGACAATGTGGCATTATCCTATAAAATCACAAATCGAAATAGTTGTTGAGTAGAAATTTCACATCAGAGGAACTAAATTTTATGCAGTATATATAAATTTGAGTCCCAATTTACAGCAATTTCAAGACAATGCCCAAATTTCAGCATATCACGTTGAGCATTGTAATTACCTTTCCTTTGCTTTTGTTCCATAATTTGATTGTTTTTGGAGTTGGAAGGAATTTTGTTTTTGCATTTCTTTTCTTCGAAAAACTTACCGGCTTTTTTTGAAAGCTCAACATCTCCTGTATGGCAAGTACCACTAATTATTTCCTCCACTCTATTGTCATAGATGTAAAAGACTCAGTAAGCGAGACTTTGTAGAGATTTTGTTAATTTTTCCGAAATGTTTTTCCTTCACTTTTCTGCCCGCTCATCCATACGGATAATAATATTATGCTCAAATATCTGACTTCTGAAAGTAATCGAACCAAAACTGATTAAGTTTATCTTTGGCTTCATTACTTTCTCCTTTCATAATTATCCTTTCTTCCCGTTTCTTTCACATTTTTCTTTTATTTCTGCTCTTGGTATGGCAGATTTCGCTAAACTCCTGATCAAATAGATTGTTTATAAATTCTTTATAAATGACTACCCAAAAATCGGATTTTGTCCAAATCCTCTTTTAATTCTCAGGAAAACAAAATTTGTCCTCAAGCAGATTATTTTCGTTTCCATGAATCCACCACTTCAAGCAGCTCTACAGGCTTTTCGAACTTTACCTCAATTTTTCCCTCATAGACTTCCCCGCTTGTCCCATCCAAACTTATCACGTCCCCTTCAATGAACTCTTTTCCTCCGATGTTACATTTCCTGCCCGCAGGATCAAGTTTAAGCTCCCTGCAATTGACAATACATACTTTGCCCATTTGGCGAGCTATAACAGCTGCATGAGCAGTTCTGGCGCCGCTGGATGCCAGGAGGCCTGCAGAAGCGTGAATTCCTTGAAGATCATCAGGAGAGGGAATTTCCCGAACAAGAATCACAGATTCTCCGAGAGCATGGCTCTTTGCCCTCTCACTGCTAAACGCGATCTTCCCTATAGCAACTCCACTTGACGCTGAGTCACCTTTTGCCAAGATGGGTTTGTCAGTCATGATTTTCTGTACTGAAATAGAATTCAGGTCTATCCCTTTCAGCTTTCGTAGAGCCTCGTCAGTGGGAATGAGTCCCTCTTCTACAAGGTCGACTGCAATTCTCAAGGCTGCCATTGGAGAACGTTTTCCATTGCGACTTTGGAGAATGTAGAGTTTTCCTTCTTCAACAGTGAATTCGATGTCCTGCATGTCCCTAAAATGGGCTTCGAGCTCATTCCCTATTCCTTCCAGCTTTTTGTAAACAGCCGGAAGAGCAGTTCCCAGCTCAAATCCTAACGTCCCCGCTCTTGAGCCTGAAGCCAAGTCCTCTCCCTGAGCTTCGAGCCTGAAATCGACTACAGGCAGTTTTTCTCCTGTCCAGGGATTCCGTGTAAAAGCAATCCCTGATCCTGATTCCAGGTCCATGTTTCCGAAAACCATGGCTTGGATAGTAACTGCCGTGCCTCGAGCATCCTTGACGTTGTGAATTTCCCGAAATTCCTTTGCCTTTGGACTCATCCAGGAATCAAGCACTGACCTGACAGCAAGTTCAAGTTGTTCGTATGCATCTTCTGGGAAGGGTCTCCCGCTTTCTTCAAAGAAAAACCGTTCATACTTTGCTGCAAGTTCCCTTAACTCCATGTAATCTAGCTCTTTTTCTTCCGGAACTCCAGCAGCTTCGATTGCGGAATTTAGCAGGCTCCTATATATGGAAGGGTTCTGAGAAAATACTATTCTTCCAAACCCCTCTATTAGCCTCCGATACGAATCCCAGGCAAAACTAGGGTTCCCTGTTTTAGCAATGAGGGGTCTTACGGTATTCCTGGAGAGCCCCACATTCAGTAGAGTTTCCATAGAACCTGGCATAGAAGCTGCAGCTCCAGACCTGACAGAAACCATAAGTGGAGGAGAACCCCCTAAAATCTTTCCGGTTACGCTTTCAATGAAAAAAATGCCCTGCCTGAGGAGGTTGGGTACATCATCTGGAAGATGCATTGAATTTTTGAAGTAATCTTCACATACAGAGACATTCAGGACAAAACCAGGGGGTACCGGGACACCCATAGAAGACATATCTATAAGGATCGAACCTTTGTTCCCAAAGGATTCCTTGGATGCATATTTTTTCTCTCCGTCCCCGAATTCAAGCATCCTTGCTTCTGTAGTATTTTTTTCAATTCCCGGCATATTTTCAGGCATTTCAATATCCCTTCCAGATGTGTACTTCAAAAGCTCTATCCCTTATTGTAAAGGCTGCAAGCATCAGGGAATTTGAAGCATCCTCTATTTTTCTTACAAGATCACGGGCAAGCATGGCTTCTTTGAAATCGATGCTTTCTTCGAAGATTACTCTGTTTGCCTCCCTGAAGGCCTCGTCACAGGTTCTTTCCAGGCTGATAACCTGTGCTGTAGAACCGAAAAACGCTTGCATTTCATCAGGGGTACAGATCCGGGTGCTGCACTGGTAAGCATAAACAATTTTAAGGAACTCTCGACTGCTTTCCAGTACTATCATTGCCATCTTTTCCACACTTTTCAGAATCTTCCTGGATATATCGACCGGAGGGATGAGGCTAACAAAAAAGACAACATCTTCAAGGGCGTCAATAATGTCATCCATATGGAAGATCAGTTTTTCAAAGAACCCTGCATTTTCAATCCTTTTTGAAATAATTCTGATCCTGTTTACGAACTCATCAGCCTTGCCTTCCCATATTTTAGCTCTGTTTGAGTTCCTGAGGACAAAGTTATTGTCTCTAATATAACTTATGTGAAAAAGGGACTCGTGTACAGCTCCTGCAGTTTCCACAATTAAGGATGCATGTTCCAAGAATATCTCCATAAGGTCTTCCTCAGCGGAGTGGAAGTATCTGAGAAGCTCAGCTCTAATTTCATCCTGTATAAGAAGAAGGGGATCTCCACCAAGCAGCCCCTTTGAGGCTCTATGTAGGACCCACTGGAAATATTCAGTCGCCCTCTCCCTTCCAATTATCTGGTAAAGTGGCTCGCCATAGGGAAGAGGCACCCTGGAAGCAAGTTCAAGAGCACCGAAGATCAGGTGTTCTCCTCCAAGTATCAAGAACGCCCTGTGCCCGCATTCATTTTCGGCTGCCCCGCGGAGTACTTTTATGCAATCTACATTAGGAATAAATTTTTGGAGGCTTTTTCTGGCGCGGTTCCAGTCGATAAGAAAAACTATTCTGGAACCTAGAAGAACCAGAAAGTTCTTCAGCTCTTCCACACCCTTTGCTCTGAAGCGACCCACGGAAAGGTGATATAGATCGTTTTCAAACTTCTTACCTGCAACTCTAGAGACTGTATCATCCCAGGACATACCTGTCCTCTCGAAAAGGCTTTGGAAAAAAAGCAGCCTCCGCAGATGAACATCGGTATAAGTAACGGATACCTCAAGCCCCATGACATGAATCACGAGCACATGGGCCTCGGTCTCTCCTATATCGTTCTGGATCACGAGCTTGCCTGAAATGCGAGTTGCAGTCGTCCCAAGCCCTGGGTGCTCGAACTTCAGAGAAAAAGTTCGGTTCACGCCAGCCATGAAAGCAATTATCAGCTCTCTGTCCTCTACTGACACCAGATAGATTTTTGCCCCGTCGAGATTTTCAACAGCAAGCTCTTCCTGCATCTTATTTAAAATTCTGTGTATATCCATGACCAGGATGTGGAGACTATCGCCCTTTTCCCTATCTCCGGAAGTTAGAGCCCTTATGGAAACCCCTCTCAAAATCCCGGGTTCTCTAGCCGAAATTCCTGCCTCAATTTTGATGCTTGAGCTTTTTAACTTTTCCAACCTTGCCTCAAATTCCTTCCCCTCAATCCTACCAGTACCAAGCAGAGGTTTCAACATTTCGTCCATGCAACCCCATACCTTGGAGAAAATTTCTTCGGCAAAAGGAACAAAGTAAGTGTCTTGCTCTTTTTTAAAGGCTTCAGAGACAGTCTTATCAAACTTTGAGTTTTCTTCTCCGGCATTTTCCCTCTCGGTTCTGAGGGAAGAAAAATTCAGCTGTGGATGTTCTGCCTTCTCTTTGGCCGTTTGCAGGAGAGTCAAGTAATATTTGATTCTGTCATTTGCGGTAAGAGCAAAATTCACCAACTCTGGGAGGAGGAGTTCCTCTTCCCCGAGTTCCCAGACGATAGATTTCTTTTTCAACCATGCCACATCCCCAATAGAAGCTCATAGCTAAAGATTTTTTAGATTATAACTAGGAAATAAAAAGCCCTAATAGATGAGCCCTTCTAATGTAAGCCAATTCAAGTTAGCTTCTAGACAATATATAAGATTTGTCAGTGAAAAAATTAAGAAGAGATTCGTTTTTAAAGAGAAATAAACTGCACTGACTAAAAAATATATAAGGAGAGAATCCCAATCTTTAAGGTGCTGACTGAGAAAAGCACCGATTAGATCTATCTTTCCTGATATAATTTGTAAAATATTTTTTTAAATTTTTTAGTTTTTACTTCTTCAGTGGGATGTACCCAACTTTACTTACAATATTCTGTCCTTTCTGGCTCAACATAAAGTCGCTGAATTCTTTTGTGAGTCCTGATGGTTCCCCATTTGTATAGATCTGGAGCGTTCTGGAGAGGGGGTATTCGCCACTTAGAATAGTTTTCTGACTTGGCAATTCATAGCCTTTTCCGTTATCCAGGCTTAAGACCTTTATGTCTTTATTGACGTATGCAAAACCAATGTATCCGATTGCGTTAGGGTTTTGAGTTACTTCACTGACTATTCCTCCCGTAGTAGCTTGGGTAAGCGCATCAGGTCGGTATTCCTTAAATCCAACATCTTTCTTGAAGTCTGCATAAGTTCCAGAACTGCTGTCCCTAGAAATTACGGCTATTGGTTTGTCCTCACCACCAACTTGCTTCCAGTTACTGATGCTTCCATCATAGATACCGCGCAGCTGGTTAAAGGTAAGTTTTGAAATAGGATTCTTGGGATTTACAATCACTGTAATACCGTCATAAGCAATTACGTTCTCTACTGGGTTGATTCCATTTGCGTTGGCTTTTTTGATTTCGTCAGTTGTCATCTCTCTGGATGCAGTAGCAATGTTTACTTGTTTATCAATTAGGGCTGCAATACCAACACCGGAGCCGCCTCCTGTAACTGAGACACTTTTTCCGGAGTTTACATTCAGAAATTCTTCAGCTTCAGCCTGTGCAAGAGGCAAAACTGAATCAGAGCCTTTCACAGAAATGCTTTGTGCTTGAGATGAAGTTGCTTTCTGCTCAGGAGCCGCTACACTACATCCAATTCCCAGAACAATAAGTCCAATCGCTAGTAATATGAAAATGATATGGTTTGTGAATTTCTTTGCCATATTACATATACTCCTTTATTATATATACTCCTTTAATTTCTATTAATATGTTCTCAATATATAGATATTTAATTTGTTATCTATATTATTTTACACTACAATATAATTATATATAACTTTACTCTCCATATGCAATATAGATGTATATTTAAATGAAGTATTTAGCAAAAGTAAAGAATGCTCTATATTTGATATAGTTTATATAATACTAAATTATATTCGAAAGACTAAAAGAAGAATTAGCCATTAGGTAAACAGTTAAAATTTGATAAGATTACACAGCTGAGTATATAAACAAGTTCATCAGAAAATATTGTCAATTTTACTATTTTGACAGTTGAGGTCAAATGCTACTTATTTCTCAGTTAAAGTTGGAGTCTCGCATTTTATAGTAAATTCTAACTATATTTTATAATATATATACTTTGGACTCATCTATATAGTAATAGCTTGGAATAATTCTATCCAATTATATGTCCTTATCGTATGAATTATAAAAAATATAAATTTTTCCCCCTTCCTTTTCAAAAAATTGGAATGAATTATTTTTATTAATCCTATACATATGAATAACTAAGTTCCCATAAATTAGTATATTTTTCAGAAGTACTGGCTAAAAATGCATGATGAACCGTACTATTGATTCAAAATAGAGAATTTGAAATGGAGCTTAAAAATTAAACATATCTGGTATACGTTGCAAGCAAATAGCTTTATGGTGTACGCCACGCAATGTATACCAGTATGTTCACGCAATGGAATACACAATGCTTTTCTTGATATGAACTGATATTTTCATTTATCTAACAGTTTAGCCATGATTTAACTTTTAATTAGTCATCATTTTCAGAAGTGGTATTATCGTTGAACTATACTCATACTTAAACTCATCAGCAATCAAATTCAGCCACTTGGATTTGTAGTTATTTTTTGAACATAATCATTAAATGGATATAGACTTACAGCTAAGTATTCGCAATCCAGTGGAGCTGTTTTTGGGCAATTTATTGATACTCGTCTATCAACTCCCTCACCCGCTCAAATCCCTGCTTCAATGCCAAAGCAAAAAAGATCCTAAAAACGTTGAGAAATAATATTTACTTAGGACTATTAAGAATGTTTTTATAGTCCAAGTTGAATCATTAAGACTCTTGTTTACCTGGATCAAGCTTTGAACATGGCCAGCTTTCATATGAATATGTTTTGATATAAAACTCGCATTAATAAAGATAATAAATTATATATTTTTGTTGTAAAATCTCAAATAATCATTTTTCAAATCGGCACTTAAGTTGTTTCCAATAGTTCTCGTATTTTTGTTCTTCGATCAGGTATTCATTCAATCTTAACTCAAGAAGTTCTGGAGTCATTCTTTGGAAAAACTGCTTGTGATTTTTCTCTGATATCATTTTTAACATCTCCGGAAAGATCATCCTGTATCCAAGTTAAAAAATAAAATAGATGAAATAACAAAACACAATCAAATATGCATCATATATTTCTCTTTATTACATCATATACCAAGTTTAAGTAAGAGCACTTAACCTTCAGTCAATAAGTTGATCTTGTAAGCTGCAGGCGAGGAACTGCCTGCAGCTCGAACGAAGGTCTCCTTTAAGGTACTAGGATAACCATGAGTCATAACTAGATTTAATTATTATATACTTTTTGCATATATTCTAAATATAAATATTCTAAACTATTTAGTATGAAATTTATGTGATCCTGGTCTCATGGATTCTAGCAGATGTAGATCTTTCCACCTGCCCTTTTTGAAAAATCGGATTGAATTTTGTCAAAACCATACAAGTATGGATAGATCAAGTTACCATAAATGCATAGTTTGTGTAACAAAATCTATGCATTTTCTCAGTTTAAGCTGGAATTGTAGGGGCGTAGCTTCCGATTTCTCAAGTATATCCTAAAGATGTGGAATCTCAATCATTGACCATGAAAACAGTAATGAATAACTAGGCCTATGGTCATCAATGATGTCCCAAAAAAAGTAGATTTTATAAGCTGCAGGAAAGATATACCTGCAGCTTGGGGACTACTTGTCGAAGAGCTCCATTATAATTTTTTACTGCAGACAGTAACCAAACTAAAACGGTAAGAGATGCCTGCAGCTTGTTAGATTATCTGTCGAAGAGCTCTGTGACTATTTTTCATTGTTAGACACATAATTACACTAAAAAAATTCATCTCGTGATCTTTGTTATAGTGTATCTATGAATTATAAAAGATTATTTGAATATGGCTGAATTTATATTTTTTGCATATATGCAATATAGTAATAACTTTGGATAAATAGTATATATTGTTAGTAGTTCTGATCCCACGGATCATGCAAGCAATCTTTTGGGATGAAAGATTGCTATTTCACTGACAATTGTATACAAAAATTTAAATAGTGTTGTAAACACAATAAAAAGTTTTTTCTACTTGAAGTAAAAAGATGACGAAAATTGTTAAAAATTTGTTAAGTGAGACTTTGATACAAAAAAATTAACTTTCTGATTCAATTTATTCATGCTTTCAGTTTTGTTTAGAAGTACTATATCATGATTTTTTTTCTGAAAATTTTTATTGAGATTGGTGTTTAATTTAATTAATTTCTAGTTTTTCGTGAGCTCCATATGTTCTATAAGTTCCATAAGCTCCATGAGTTATAGAGTAACAATATTTTTTATTCCGGATATAACTGAACAAATTTATAAACTTTAATATAAAATTATGTATGAGTGAAGACAAGAAATACAAAAACTTTTTAAACAAACATTTGCATCTGAATCCCTTTTTTTGTTATGAAAGGAAGGGATTGAAAAACGATAGTATTTTATAAACTTTCAGAGCATTGCTAAAATCGATTCATCATTATTTTTTGATAGTTATGTTTAACCTTAAAATGTAGCTTTTCTTGGCTCGTATCAGAATTTAGACTAAAATCTTTTTCTGGAATTTTTGCCTTGTAACTTAAAATGTTATTTTACTTTTGAGTTTTAAACGTTTGGATAAGTTTTACAAAGAAAAATAATATCAAGGTTATTTTAATTTATTAAAAAATATAATTTTTAAGTAGAAATGTTTAATTTATAGCAAGATGTATTAACAATGTGTATTTGTTTAGTTTTTTTCATTATGAATCTATAAAAAATATAAGGGAGATCGAAAATGAAAAAAGTGACATTTGATAAAGTGAGTCGAGGGCATACCATTATAACGACTTTAGGAATCACTGTGGTGGTTTTTTTAATCCTAGTGAGTATTGCAGGCGCGACGCAGGATCCAATGGTTCGGAATAATAAAGAAAATGCACAAACTGATTTAAATAAAATCGATGAAGCAATAAATGCCTATGGTCAAAAAATGATGCAGGATTCAAATGTAGATAATTTAAAAAAAGCCGATGAAGCAGCAGAAGCATATGAAAAAGCATTTAAAATTAACATGCAGAATCTAGATAAACTAAAAAAATCCGATGAAACAGCAAAAGCCTATGACAAAGCAATTGAAATTAACCCGCAGAACTCAACGGCTTGGAACAATAAAGGACGTTCTCTAGAGAAATTAGGCAAATCAGATGAAGCAATGAAAGCATATGACAAGGCAATTGAAATTAACCCGCAGGATTCAAAAGCTTGGTACAATAAAGGAGATGTCTTATCTCAGCAAGGTAAATATGATGAAGCATTAAAAGCATATGACAAAACCGTTGAAATTGATCCTAAAAATCCAGATGCTTGGAATAGCAAAGGTGCTGCATTAGCGAACTTGGGCAAGTATAATGAAGCCATAAAAGCATATGAAATAGCAAATAAACTTAATAAGTAAAGTTACTGTGTTAAATAAGTAAAAAACTATTGAAATGCTCCGTAAGTTCTTTAAAGTCTTATTGGCTCTGTATTTCTTTTCTTTCGCAAAAAAAATGTACCGAGTCAATAGATAATATTTTCTCACTCCTAACGATTATTATTTTCCGATCGGGAAAATGCAATTACCCATCTAATTACTTGGTTTTTAAATCATTTAATGGAAGAGGAAGGAAGCCTTCAATTTAGTGCTAAAAATTATAAGAGAATCGATTCCATAAAAATTAGTAGAAACGGCTACAAATCCTCAACTAACACAACTAAATATGGATCAAATGGTTTATTATAGTTCCAACTCTATGAGTTTTTTTTGAACATGACGTTATTTGGAAGCATTCAAAAGTTGAAAAGCCATCCGAACTGCTATAGCTGAAATTTACCTGTAAGGTGTCTCCATCCAAAAAATTGAATAGATCATGGCTTCTTTGGACGAAGGTGAAATCTCATAATTTTTATATATTTTTGATGACACGCTTATTCTATAATTTTTAGGAATGTACAAGTTTTTGCAGATTACATCTCTAGTAAATGCAAAAAAGATTATAAGAACTGTATAGATAAATAACAAATTTTTATCTATTAAATCAATTTTAAGGATACAGATTATATTTTGTAGTTAACCTCATGGATTTCCACAAGTAAACTCTCATAGTAGATTATTGATTGATTCCCAGACTCTCTATCGAACTCTTAGGATATGGATAGGCTAATTACATTATGATAATTTCAAAAGATCTTTAGTAATTTTTGATAAGATTTTCTATTAAGAGGGTTTTTCAAAAAGGAGGGGATACTTCTTTTTTAGGGTTTTAAGGATCTCATTGTCTAATTTAATACGATAAAGTGTTTTCACTTTAGAAAACTGGTCAATTGAAAGATTCGTAGCCCCCTTAAGTTTAGTTCCCTTGAGTATAACTGCTTTAAGTTTAGCTCCCTTGAGTTTAGCTCCTTCCAGGTTCGCTCCTTCCAGGTTCGCTTCTTCAGGTTCGCTCCTTCCAGGTTGCTCCTTGCAGGTTCGCCCCTCGCAGGTTCGCCCCTTGCAGGTTAGCTTTTATGAGGTTAGCTTCTTGAAGATTAGTCTCTTTAAGTTTAGCCAATTTGAGATTAGTCCTTAAAAGGTTAGCCTTTTTAAGATTAGCTCCTTCCAGGTAAGCCTTTTTAAAGTTAGTTCCTTCAAGATTAGCTCCTTCGAGGTTAGTTTCTCTAAGGTTTGCTTCTTTAAGTTTAGCCCCTTCAAATTTAGTCTCTTTAAGGTTGGCTCCTTGAAGGTTAGCTTCTCTAAGATTAGCTCCCTCAAGGTTAGCCATATTAAGATCAGCTCCTTGAAGGTTAGCTTCTCTAAGATTCGTTTCTTGGAGATTAGCTCCTTGAAGGTTAGCTCCTTGAAGGTTAGCTTTCTCAAGGAAAGCTCTTTGGAGGTCAATTTTTTGAAGATTAGCTCCTTCTAATTTAGCTTTTCCAAGGTCAGCTCCTTTGAGGCTAGCTTCTTGAAGGTTCGCTCCTGTAAGGATAGCGTTTTCAAGGTTAGTCTCGATAAGATCAGCTCCTTGGAGATTAGCTTCTTGAAGGTTGGCTTTTTCAAGGTCAGCTCCATATAGATTAGCCCCTTCAAGTTTGGCTCCTTGAAGGTTAGCTCCATAAAGGTTAGTCATTTGAAGTTTAGTTCCCATTAGGTTAGCTCTTTCAAAGTTAACCTCTTTAAGATCCGCTCCATAAAAGTTAGACTCTTTAAGGTTAGCTCCTTGAAAGTTAGCTTTTTCAAGGTTAGTTCCTTGAAGTTTAGCTCCTTGAAGGTTAGCTCCTTGAAGGTTACTCTCTATAAGGTTAGCTCCTTGAAGGTTAGCTTCTCTAAGATTAGCATCGTGAAGATTAGTTCCTTGAAGTGTAGCTCCTTGAAGTTCAGCTTTTTCAAGGTTAGCTCCATATAGATTAGCCACAATAAGGTTAGCTCCTTGAAGGTTAGCTTTATAAAGGTCAGCCTTTTGAAGTTTAGTTCCCATTAGGTTAGCTCTTTCAAAGCTAACTCCAGTGAGATCAGCTCCATAAAAGTTAGACTCTTTAAGGTTAGCCCCTTCAAATTTAGCTCCTTCAAGGTTAGTTCCTTGAAGTTTAGCTCCTTGAAGTTTAGCTCCAATGAATTTTGCTCCTTTAAGGTTAGCATTTATAAAATTAGCTCCTTGGAGTTTAGACCCTTCAAAGTTAGCCTTAATGAGTTTAATTCCTTGAAAGTCTTTTCTCTCTGGAATGTCCATATGCTATCAATCCGTTTGAACCAAAATAAATGTTACCAATCATATTAAAATATTTTTTGTTTTTCAGGAATTAGTGTTTAAAATTGGATCTATTTAAAGTCTGGTTCTATAAGGCTCGCACGAAATGATAGATACTTTCTGAAGTTAAAAATAGTGCTTTTTCCCATATTTTACATTTAATTTTGATGGATCTCTTGCTTTTCGCGGGACAAAAATAGCAACGTTTTGGTTTAAGATCCGATCCGTGATAAGAAAGATATTGACATCCCCAGGAATTTTGGAGTAAAATATCGTTTTAATACAAATCTTTTTGCTCTGAGCCTGTAAAATTATGTAAATTAGTCCCAAAGCGAAACAGCATGATCTCAAAAGGGCTCTTCCCAGGCTACAAAATTTGGTATGTCACTACCAGTGTCCATTCTTATACATGGACTTTTCCTTATTTCAGGACACTTTATGATCGCTACCTCTCTGGTTGGGCAAATGAGCGATGAATAGGGGTAATCCCAGAAACTCATATATGGAAAGCACACTAAGTGGGAAGAAGTTTTGATTGGTGAGGTAGACGGAAGAGCAAATATGGGTATATATCACGAAAGCCTGACTATGGTTTTGCACACTTTATGACTAAATATAAGCTTGCAGAATTGATCTTCTTCGACCTTTAGGTGCTCAGAAAAGTAAACCAGATAGGCAAAATTCAACCTATTTTCGGAGATAAAGCCCATCCCAGTGATGGAGTTGAAAAACAGATTATCAAGAACATTTTCAAAAATATCTGAGTACTTACAAAATAAATAAAATTTGTTTTACTGGAAAATTAAGACAGGAACCTGGTTGTAAAAATGGTTTACGAAGTTGACATCTGGTTGGATATTCCTATTCGTACCTACGAAGCATCGGATACAAGCGGTAGGAAGGCTGAACATAAAGGAGTCGTGAATTTTAGTGTGCTTGTAGGCTTGTGGATAGACTAATGGATAGAAAATGTAACAGATTGGACTATCGGATCTCAATCCGAAGAGAGCTTTTCTGATGAAGAGACTAGAATCGCTGAAATCAACCACTTTTGCAATAAGCTCTACTATATCATCGTTCCTATGTACTATGATCGAAAAGACGAGTGTTTCAAGCTTATCAACAACTCTATAGGCATGATGGCCTATTATTTCAATAGCCACAGAATGATGTGCCGTTATGTCATACGTGCTTACCTTTAAATTGCAAAAAGTACGAAATAGAGGGCAAAGGATATGAACTTATCAAATCCTAAAAGTTAATTAGACCTGAGAAATACACACAAGTAACTGAGCAGAAATAAGGAGACAGCTTATTGGTCAATAATGAGAAAAAGCTCGAATTTTGGAGTATTTCTACATCCGATATGTTGCAAAAACTCCAAACAACAACTGACGGTCTAAGAAGTTCAGAAATCGGTGAACGTCTTAATAGGTATGGAGCTAATATTCTTAAACCAAAAAAAAGAACCGACACCCTTACGCTCTTGCTGTCTCAATTCAGGAGTCCAATTACTCTTATCCTCATTTTTGCATCGGGACTTTCTTTTTTTCTTGGTGACGTCACAGATACTGTAATCATCTTAATTATTATCCTGATCAGCAGTATGCTGGGTTTTTGGCAGGAAAAAGGAGCTGCTGAAGCTTTTGAAAAACTGCTGGCTGCGGTGCGAGATAAAGGCTTCAGTGCTCAGAGATGGTGAAGAGAAAGAAATTCCAGTGGAAGAGATTGTGCCTGGAGATATAACAATCCTCAGCGCCGGAGATATTATACCTGCAGACTGTCTAATTCTAGAATCAAAAGACCTTTTTGTTAGTGAGGCAACTCTCACAGGAGAGACCTATCCCGTAGAAAAAGTAGCCGGTGTGTTGAACGAAGAAACACCTCTCGCAAAGCGCACAAATTCTCTTTGGATGGGAACTAGTGTGGTCAGCGGAAGCGGAAAAGTATTGGCAGTTTCCACAGGAAAGGAAACCGAGTTTGGGAAAATATCAGAGAGGTTAAAACTCAGGCCCCCAGAAACAGAATTTGAAAAAGGAATTTCAAATTTTGGACATTTCCTGATGGAAGTTACGATACTGATGGTATTAATTGTATTTGTGATCAATGTATCTCTCAAACGTCCGATTCTTGAATCTTTTCTCTTTTCGCTGGCTCTTGCAGTTGGGCTGACTCCTCAACTCCTTCCTGCAATCATCAGCGTTAATCTTTCCCACGGAGCAAGAGAGATGGCACAAAAGAAAGTTATTGTCAAGAGACTAGCTTCCATTGAAAACCTTGGAAGCATGAACTTGCTCTGCTCCGACAAAACCGGTACTCTGACTGAAGGAGAGCTGCAACTTCACTCTTCTCAGGATCTCAAAGGAAATCAGAATGAAAAAGTCCTCCTTTATGCCAGCCTTAATGCCTCTTACCAGAAAGGCTTTGAAAACCCAATCGATAGGGCAATTCTTGAACAGAATAAATTTGATCTGTCCCAGTATGAGAAACTGGATGAAATCCCTTATGATTTCTTGCGCAAAAGATTGAGTATCCTTGTCTCAAAAAGCGGTATGAATCTTATGATCACTAAAGGTGCTCTCAAGAATATTCTTGAAATTTGCTCCTTCGCAGAGGTTGAGCCTGAAAAGACTGTAAAAATTTCCGATTTGAAGAAAAGAATCGAGCAGCAGTTCGAAAATTTCAGTGAAAAAGGGTTTCGTACTCTTGGGATTGCATACAGGGAAATGGGGCAGCAGAGGATTATAGGAAAGGAAAACGAAATCGATATGACTTTTCTAGGATTTCTCTTCTTTTCTGATCCCCCTAAGCAGGGGATTGTGAATACTATAGAAAACATGGAAAAACTTGGAATTTCTCTGAAAGTGATCACCGGAGACAATAAGTATGTAGCTACCAGTATCAGCAGGGAGATCGGGCTTAAGAACTCCAGGGTTATAACCGGAAGCGAACTTGATAAGATGAGCAGTGAGGCCTTGATAAAGCAGGCAAAAGATACTGATATCTTTGCCGAGGTAGAGCCTAATCAGAAAGAGCATATTATTCTTGCTCTCAAGAAAAGCGGAAACGTCGTTGGATTTATAGGAGACGGCATAAATGATGCATCTGCTCTTCATGCAGCAGATGTAGGAATCTCTGTTGATAGTGCTGCAGACGTTGCAAAAGAAGCTGCAGATATTGTGCTGCTAGAAAAAAGCCTGGATGCGCTTGTTGCGGGGGTAAAGGGAGGACGGAAAACCTTTGCCAACACCCTGAAGTATGTCTTCATGGCTACCAGTGCCAATTTTGGGAACATGTTCAGCATGGCAGGAGCATCCCTTTTCTTGCCTTTTCTCCCTCTGTTGCCCACGCAGATTCTGCTAACCAATTTATTAACTGATTTTCCGGAGATGACCATAGCCACGGATTCTGTGGATAGGGAATTGATTGAAGAGCCACACCGCTGGGATATAGGTTTCATCCGCAAGTTTATGATGGTATTTGGCATTACAAGTTCTGTATTTGACTATTTGACATTCGGTGTTCTACTCTTCCTCCTACCAGGTATGACAGAGCAATTCAGGACTGGTTGGTTTGTGGAATCCGTTATTTCAGCATCTATGATAGTTCTGGTAATCAGGAGCAGAAAACCATTTTTTAGGAGCAAACCTGGGAAATACCTACTTACAGCCACTCTCTTGATAGTAGGCCTAACTCTTTGCATCCCATTTACTTCTTTTGCAGCCCTTTTTGGCTTCAAACCTCTTCCAATTTCGGTTATCTTAATAATTGGGGCCATAGTAGGGTTATACATTCTTGGCGGCTGAAATAATTAAAAAATCTTTTTACAAAAGAACAAAATTTTGAGCTCAAAATGTACTGATCCCAAAGATGATTTTTAACCATCCTCATATACTTTCTGGGTTTTCTAAATTCTATTATAATGTGGATCAATGATTCCGTTCAATCGTTCATGCTGAATACGTACATTCACGAGACCATTTACAGGAATTAAAATACCTTGAAAGAGGATTTGTCACAAATAGGATGCAGTTTTTGGTTTGGATGATTCCGAGAAAAACCTTAAACTTTTATTGCTGGTTAAACAATGAAATCGAGGAAACGTATCTTAATCCCTACCAAATTTTAATTCATTTGACTAAAAATCCTTGATGATTGCTTACAATTGTATTCTATTCGTTTTGGTATTCTAGTCATATCTTTATTTTCTGTTATGTATGTAAATCCTATATGTTTGCAAATAAATAGTCTCAGAAATATACCTATCCGTTTATTTCTTAATTTATATTTAGATGTCTCACGTGATAATAAAAAATAATCAATGACAAGCAAAACAAGCATTAGAAATGAAAAATATATTAACCACGGTGGATATATAATAATATACATATCTAATGTATTTATATGCTTTGAATTAGGCTCTTTCTTATATTTCATTAACAAGCTGCCTAAAAGAGACCTATGATATGGTCATGACATTGGTGACTATGTTAGAGATCGTGATAGAGACCATGACATAGACCATGACATAGACAGGGATGGTTTCTGTTTAATATTTGGCCGTAGTGATTTATTTGATTATTTTTCGGCAAGTCTAGACATTTTATTTGAATTGATAGATTTTATTAGGTATCATTTGGGATTTATTGGTCAATTTATGCCTAAAATTGGCATTTATTTAAAAAATAATTTTGATGGATATCGGAAAATTGGCACTAATTTTAAGAATCAAAAGAGTGCATTCAAGCAGTGAATCCAAGAAAAAACATTTTATAGGATTGTCGGAGCTTCTGTATGTTAACTTTTATTTACTATTTTTTGTACGAGTAGTTACGTTCTAATCTGAAAATTTATTGAATTTAAGAGATGTACAATCCAGCATAAAAGATATTTGATATTGGAACCACTAGTTGTATTTTTGATTTTATCTCTTCATTCAATTAAGTAAATTTTTGTGAAGTATCGGATTTGGTTTTTTCGGGATAGATGCGGCTAGGTAATTCAGATGAGAACGTAAGTTTACTAAATTCTTAACTTATTTATTACCTTTAATTTATAGAATTATTTTATTTTTATATTCATTCTATATTTTTTTACCAAAAAAGCAGGATACTTAGCTAATTCTTATCTATTTTATTTACTAGCACTCTACGCTTACAGACTTAAAAATATAGAAATACATATACACAGCTGACATTAAATAAACCAGTTTTTTTCCATTTTAATTTGTTTTAATGTTTGCTAGTCTGATTTTGAATCTTATATCGTTTTTATGATCAGAATGCAGGATGCCCATTGCTTAGGATATAGGTATCCTAGTGTTATACAGTCGTAAATATAATCAAATGATAGACCACTGATAGGTTCAAGAAGGTTTTCTTCGCTAGTAAATATAACTTTTAATAAATAAAAAAAGAACTATTTTATAGCACTTTACCTCTCATTCGATAACATTGATGCATAACAGAAAAGATTTACAATGTGCGAGAATATTTACCTCTTAAAAAGATGAGCATGTTCTTTCCTAAGTGAATTAAGAAGTTCCGCATTTAATTTTGCATCATGAAGTGTTTTCACTTTAGAAAGCTGGTCAAATGTTAAATAATGAGCTTCTCTAAATTTAGCACCTTCAAGGTTAGCTCTTTCAAAGTTAGTTCCTTCAAAATTGGCCCATCTAAGGTTAGCACCTTGAAGGTTAGCCTTTATGAGGTTAGCCCATTCAAGGTTAGCTCCTGTAAAGTTGGCACCTTCAAGGTTAGCTCCTTCAAGGTTAGTCCCTATAAGTATAGCCCAATTTAGGTCAGCTTCTCGAAGGTTAACTCCTTTTAAGTTAGCACCTTCAAGGTTAGCTCCTCTAAGAATAGCTTCTTCAAGGTTAGCTCCATCAAGTTTAGCCTTTCTAAGATTAGCTTCACTAAGGTCAATTCCTATAAGGTTAGCTTCTCTAAGGTCAGCTTCTTCAAGGTTAGCTCCTCTAAGGTTACTCCATTTAAGGTTAGTTTCTCTAAGGTTAGCCCCCTCAAGATTAGCTCCTTCAAGATTAGCTTCCCTAAGATTAGCTCCTTCAAAGTAGGCTTCTTTAAGGTTAGCCTTTATAAGATCAGCTCCTATAAAATTAGCTCTCTTAAAGTTGGCATCGTTAAGGTCAAATCCTACAAGGTTCGCTTTTTTTATATTAACTTTTAGAATTTCCTGCATATCAGTACTCCTTGCCTTTTCCAGAAGATTTATGTTTTTATTTTAGTAACTAATAATTAAAGTATAAATTGTTAGTAAGTTTCTATACATTAGTTATTGATTATATATTTTTTGTATCTATACTATATATTATAGTAAAAAAATATACTCCGAAAAAAGATTTTTTCCACTACAAATATTTCTTCACGATGGATTTTAAGATCGAACAACAATTCGATATTAATTATGATATAATCAATCGTATTTCTTTAAGAAAAGTGTAATATTAGATCATGAAGACTAGATAAACAAAAAATTAAAATTAATATTTATTTGTTTTTTTACTGTGAAAAATTTTATGCGGAATTATTTTTTATTCAAAAAGAAATAAATTATTATTAGCCACTTTAATGCTTAATAGATTCCTTAATTAAATACAAATGCATGAATCATAAATTGTTGAGGATTTAGAAAACCTCTGATTTTCACTAGTCATTTATATAAATGTTATAACAATATGAAGAAATATAGAGTTTATCGAAAACCCTTTTCAAGATATTTGCGATATGACAAATAATTTCAAACCAAATCTCTCATTATATGGTCACTTTCCAACTGAAAGAAAATTTTCGACTCATATTGTCTGATCAGATATTATAGGTATGCGAATTAATCTGGCATCATAAGCCCTTTTTGGCTTCAATGCGACCAGACTTTACCGCCTCCTTCAGTGTCTGATAATCGCGTTCCGTCTGTCCGGCATAAGCCATAGCAAAGTCAGTGATGGCTTCACAAAATGCGTCACCTTTGCCAATATATCCCGAAATACAGGCTGCATCCCCTGTCCGTGCATGAGCTCTGGCTAGACATAAGCTGCATACCTCGAGATACGTTTCCAATCCGGCTTTGTCCAGTGAATCTAGGTCAAAAGAGCCCTTCATGTCTTTAAACTGCCTCCAGTAGTACTGAATTCCGGTCAATGGATCCTTAATCCCTGCCAGAAAGATGTCGCTGGCTGCCTGTATCAGCTTCTGTCCAACCACCACGCGTTGAGCGTGACTAGCATAATCTTTCTTTGCGACGTGGGGTTCCAGGACCGATGGCCCTGCCTCTTTCAGTTGCAATATCAGTGCATCATCTTTTGTAGGTCCTTCGAGAAGGAGAATCAGACAGCGCGTTCCTACGCTGCCGATACCTACAATCCGCAAGGCGCCGCTCGAGATCCGAAAGTGTGACACAAGATGGTGCTTTTCTTCAGGAAGGCTGGCTATATATTCTTTGAACAGCCTTTCAGCATCAAGTTCTGTAATCCATGCTTCTTGTTCCTCGGGCACTATTTCACTTAAGCGCATCAGAAGTGGAGGGTCATTGCGGATTCGCCGCCTTCCTCCAACTATCTCAGTGAGCTTTTCCATTGTATGCTCTTGCGTACTATAAAGTGCCTTTTTAACTACTTTTTGGGCGCTTTTTTTGTCTTTCCGTGAGGACTTCTTAAAGGCCTCAAGAACTTCATCCACCTCTATGTCATAATACCACACATCCAAGAAGGGGGCCAGGGCAAAATTTACTATGGCTTCCTGATAACATCTGTTAACAACCATAGCCAGTTTCCGGTTTACTTCGTTAGCAAATCCTTTTTCCCTTCCTGTGAGCACTGCACTGGTCGCTAGACGTTTGAGATCCCATTTCCAGGGCCCGGGATAGGTTTCATCGAAATCGTTAATGTCGAAAATCAGTTTGCGCTCTGGCGTGGCAAAAACTCCGAAGTTTACCAAATGTGCGTCACCGCATAGCTGTGTTTGCAGACCAGTAACTGGTGTTGTAGCCAGGTCAGCAGACATTACTACAGCCGCACCTCGCATAAAGGCAAAGGGTGATTCCAGCATACGGCCGTATTTGATAGGCAAAAATTTTTTCAGATGGTTTTTGTCATGTTCCTGAAGCAGGCTGATTGGGTCGGGTCTGGAGGATACAGGCTTCCATATCCCATGGCTGCTGTGAGGGACCTGTTCTCTGAGGTCCCTGCCTCTGTCCTGACATTCCTGGATAGTACTCATTCTTTCTTTGTCTAACACTTCTACAACTCCCTACATTATTTAGCTGCCTATTTTCTTGCTCTTATTTGACAGCAACATACTTTTTATAACGCATAAATTTACTTCTTGTTTCTGTTTTTCAAAATTGACTCTTTAAACTCTATTAAGTGCTCTTACTTCAACTTGGTGTATGATCTAATAAAAAAAATATATGGTACTATTTGATTGTGCTTTATTATTTCAGCTATTTTATTTTTAACGTGGATGCCGAATGATCTTTCGGAGATGTTACGAAGCTGTGTCAAAGACAAAGAATAAACAGTCTTTCCAAAGAATGACCACTGAATTTTTTGAGTTAAGATTGAATGAATACCTGATTGAAGAGTGGAAATATAAGGACTATTGGATACAACTTAAGGGAAATTTGGGAAATGATTATTTGAGATTCCAGACTCAAAAAAAGTTAATGCAATTTGCCAGCTATCACCTGAGAACCCCATATTAGGTTGAGAGGAACTAATCTCCTTGAATATTCGGTTTAATCTTTTCTAAGGCATCATAAGTATACTCTGCGCGGGATGATTTACAAAAATCAACCTCTGCCCGTGATTCAGCTCTTCAAGCATCTCCACGATCCCATAAGTTGTAGGTATTTCAATTTTTCTTTCAATATCCTTAACTTCTCGTCACCTTCAAAGCTTCCAATATGAGAGGGTAGAGCTTGAACATAGGATCAGGAAATAAGCTCATCTTTGTTTTGTCACTCTTCTTGTGAATCAAACTAGCAAATTTATCAAAAATTAACCTTCGATAACGCGCATTTTTAGATGGGTCCACTCAGTAATATAGAGTTTGTTCTTCATCAATACCATCTTGATATCGTAGACAACCTCAACTTCTGTATCTTCCAAATTGAGGATCTTCTTGTCCAGAATGAAATCCTTCAGGTATTTTGCAGGCGTATTTTTCTACGTCATCGAGATCTATAGTTATGTTTTTCTCGCTTAATAAAATGATATTATCCCTGGCACCATCAATAAAAGATAGCAAAATGGTCGACTTGTAATGGCGTATGTGACTTCCGCCCACTTCTCCATGTTACTTATTATAAAGTCCAAGAGCGTTCCTATTTTTTGCCGTTGACTATGGAATTTTTATTTTTCTTTAGGAGCTAAATGAGTAAGCGTTTTCATGAATATGAATAAGGCTTTCATAAATAGAAAATATTGTTAAGAGATTTAAACTCTCTAATACTCAGAATATATATGTATTTATCGAAACTCTCAATATAAACGGATTCAAATTTCTATGTAGACTTGCGGTTTTGAACTTAATGCCGATTTGTATGGCGCTAGAAACATTTACCATAGACCACGAGACTATAATTATATCTTGGAGTCTCATGGTTATTTGTCAACCACCCAGTTGGATAATATATGATCTGGTTTATTAGATATATTCATTCCTGTTACTTCATTGGTAGGTAGTTGACTTACTTCAGCACACCATAATCATGAAACCATCAAGCTAAATTAAACTCTTTTTTTCAAAATTTTTGTACCGAATTGACGCCGAAGAAATTAATATAGATATATTGTAATATATACAATTATTTAGTTTTACTATAGGTATTGTCGCAATATCTATATATCTTGGCGTGTATATTATTAGTATGTAAGAATTGGTATAGTAAATCTGAAATCCTTATAAGTTCAAAAAAAATTGTAAGGAAAATTTCTATGCTTCAAAATGGAAAAATTAAAGGCTTAATCTTTGATTGCTATAAAACCCTTATTGATATAAGGACCGATGAGCGAAGCTGGGAGACAAACAAAAGGGTAAGCGATTGGTTGCTATATCATGGAGTACGGATTAGCCCTGATAGATTAAGAGAAGAATACAAGTGGAAAGTCATAGGTCGGCTGGGCAATTCGGATCAAAAGCACCCAGATATCCGTATCGAAGAAATATTTGCTGAGATTTGTGCTGAGTATGCTTTTAAAAAAATAGATGCATATTGGCTTGGTATTGAAACCGCTAAAGCTTTCAGATCTGCGTCCTTAAGAAAACTAAGTGTTTACCCACAGAGTCTGCGTTTACTTGAAAAATATAGAAATGTACCTAAGTGCATTGTTTCGAACGCCCAGAGAGTTTTTACGGAACAGGAACTTCACTCTTTTAGCTTATACGACCGCTTTAATTTCACAATCATGTCTTCTGATCATTATATCAAGAAACCCGACCCCAGGCTCTTCAAGATGGCTCTTAATCGGCTTGGACTTGAGCCCTGGGAAGTGCTCTCTATTGGTGATACGCCGGAAAATGATATTTATCCACCTCAAAGTCTTGGGATGAATGCAATGCTTATCAGTGATGCCTGGAAGTATGGATAATTCCACAAGAATTGTTAGTATTTCAGTAGATCATATATCAGTAAATCATTAATGTAAACAAATTCACTCCCTTTTGATATAAATTTTATTTATATTGCATTAATTCACTTGAGAGTACTGTTAGATATTTATCATTTATACATCATACTTCTTTTTTCAATCTGTAATTTCCCCGATATTAATTGTTGTAGCATGACTGAAAATTTGAGAGCTTGTCTGTTGATGAGCTTATAATAATAATTAGTGGAATAATCGCAATTATATGAAAAAAATAATTTGATGTACATTGATTAATCCAAAGAACAAATTTAATAATTAGATTTTGAATAAATCGAAGCTTCGGAAGGAAAGTTCAACTATGTAGTCATAAAAGGAAGTGAAAAGATTGTCTTCTCTAAACTCTCCAAAAAAAGGAAAATCCGGTGGATAGGCTTGAGGCCTTGTTTTCAAAAGATGGCGAAACGAACCAAGAAGCTGCTTAGTTTTTAGCTGAGTGGTGGTTCGCCTAAGGAATATGCACTAATCAATCAAGGTTTGTACTATATAGAATATATGCAAAAAATATATAATCTTTTAATCTCTTTATAGTTTTGAGGTTCTCAAACACCTTTAAACAGACCTACTATCGGCTGCAGGTATCTCTTCACTTGCAGCCTACAAGATTAATTGTAGGGCATTTACTGTTGTTGATGATCACAAGGTCTCGAGGATTTCACAAATACAGCAGCATATAACCAAACATGTCTTGAAGTTCAGATCAGAAAAGGCCTGTATTCAGGACCAGGATAATATGTTTTCTTTTAATTCACAGTTGAGACCAGACAAACAAAAATTTTGGGGTAAAGGAAAGAGGTTATGGCATGAATGAAATTAAAGAAGCTAACTTTAACGAAGGTAACTTTGAACGAACTAATCTCAAAAGATCTAACTTTAAAGACGATAATCTTAAGAGAGCTAATTTTATAGGAGCTGATCTTATAAAGGCTAACCTTAAAGAAGCCTACTTTGAAGGAGCTAATCTTAGGGAAGCTAATCTTGAAGGAGCTAATCTTGAGGGGGCTAACCTTAGAGAAACTAACCTTAAATGGAGTAACCTTAGAGGAGCTCGCCTTCAACAGGCTGATCTTAGAGAAGCTAATCTTAAGGAAACTAATCTTGAACGAGCTGACCTCATAAGGGCTAACCTTATGAAAGCTAACCTTCAAGGAGCTGATCTTGGAGAAGCGAACCTTCACGGGGCAAACCTTGGAGAAGTTAACCTTGAAGGAGCCGACCTTAATTGGACTATACTTATAGGGACTAACCTTGAAGGAGCTAACCTTGAAGGTGCCAACTTTACAGGAGCTAACCTTGAATGGGCTAACCTCATAAAGGCTAACCTTCAAGGTGCTAACCTTACATGGGCTAACCTTGAAGGAACTAACCTTGAAGAAGCTAACTTTGAAGGGGCTAACCTTAGTGGGGCTCACTTTTTATCAATTGATCAGCTTTCTAAAGTGAAAACACTTCATAATACAGAATTAAATGGAGATGTCCTCAAATCACTAAAAGAGAAACATCCCACACTTTTTGAATAACCAAAATTACAGGTCTTCAAGGATTTTAATATGTTATGGAAAATCCAAAACCAATATTTGAAAAAGTATTATCGGAGCGAAAACACATTATGGAGGATTTCGATTTACCTCTGATTTTTTTTCTTAGTGGGAATCTTATTTAAATCTTTTCCGTGAATTTCTGTATTTAACTCATTTTTTTCTGATAAATCTACATCGAATCATGAAGTGATATAGTCGTTGTCTTGAATCTTCGAATCAGCCCATAATCCCTATCTGGTCTCTATGAAGTTTATACTTGATTTTACACACAACGGTGTGTAAGTTCTGACAATTATAATATTTCAACTACCTGAAGTTCCACTGCAAAAATGAAAATATAATAATTTTGGCCTATGCTTTTGATAACTCGCTCATTTCATTTTAGATAGGAATATACGATTTTTGGCCGATTACATGTTCAGTAAATACAATAAAATAGTAAGAAAAATATAAACACTTTTTTATTAATGTCTATAGATCTCGTTTATCGTTCTAATGAAAGGACGCTGAAATAGAATTATAAAAATTTAACCAATACAATTGTTGCAAGATTGCTTAAAGGCATTCCAGAATACATCAGAAAATGGTAGACACAGGGAGAAGAAGAACTCAAAAAACTTTCAGAAAAAGAAACTTTGGGAATTAAAGAAATGCTTCCTACTTCTGGGCACTTGAACTTAATAATTATTTGAAAGCTACTCCTCAGTTTGTAGTCTTATTAATAGACACATTTGAAGCTTTGTGGTTATCAAATGATATGAAGTATTACATATAGTTATGTGGAATATATACAGAAAATTATAAAACAATAAAGTTGTTTATTCTGAATTACAATTCATTAAAAATGCTGACTTTGACAAAATGCTTAAATATCATTATGGCAATTATGTATATAGAAATTAGATAAAACCTATATTATTCCTCCAAAATATTTATATTAGAAAAAATATAAATAAAATTTATCATGGAGTAATAACCAGGATGTTACTTACCTACAAAATCAAGCATAATCGGGATTTTTCGGAAGAACTCAAAAAAGCTCGACAGGTTGCTGAATTTTGTATCAAACATCGGACTCAAAATCGAAGCCCTGATTCGCTTCCCTCTCAAAAATCTGGTTCTGATGATTATAACTTTCTCGTTTCTCCTTTTCATTCAAAGCAATTGAGAAATTATGAAAAAAATCAGAAGAAGAAGCAGAGAAAGAGGAAGAAAGCAAATTCTTTGTCTGTACCTGATTTATTTCCAATGTCTGATTTTCTTTATCCCGGGGATGTTAAGCATATAGGCTTGAAGTCAACGATTTCCAGCCAGATTCTTAGGAAATACTCCCGAAACCAGGACCTTAAATCCGTTAAGAATGTAAAATTAATAATCCCTTCGCAAGCTGTTAGCGTATTAAAGAAGGAGAACACTCTCATAATCCCTTGTCTGAAACTTCTACTTAACTATCATTTTTCCAATAATTTTAACAAAATCTCCCAGATAGAAATAGATAACATCTATGCTTATGTGGCTGTTGTCTTTCCAAACGAAGAACCCAAAAGTTCCGAGCACTATATAGGAGTTGACCGCAATACCAGGGGCCATATCGCTGTTGTAGCAGACCCAGAGTCCGGTAAAATCTGGAAATTAGGAAAAATGCGTTACCACATACATAAAAAATATGAAAATATAAAAAAAGAGACTTTATAATATGGGCAAATACAAACAACTAAAAGCTGTCAAAAATAGGGAAAAAAACATTGTAAATGATCTAAATCATAAAATTAGCCGAAAGATTGTGAATGTTGCTCTGTATAATGGGTGTGGGATTAAACTCGAAAATTTAAATGGATTCCAGAAACTCAATAGCAAAATTGGAGATGTAGGAAAAGGTGAGAAAAATAAACACGAAACCAAAAACAGAAAAGAGATAAAAGCAGAAAAAAGAAATAAACAAAAAGTCTATCAAAAACAAAAGTAAAGCTCTAAAATACATGTGTTTAAGTGAATACTCCCTGAACAGCTGGTCTTTTCATCAGCTTAGCCAATTTATTGAATACAAAGCCAGGCTGCTAGGAGTGGAGGTAGCTTATATTGATCCCCATGCGACTAGTAAGAGGTGTAGTCGCTGTGGATATACAGGCAACCGACACAGTAAACATTTTGAATGTCCACACTGTGGTCATGTTGATCATGCCGATGTCAATGCCGCCTTTAACATAGCTTTGACGCCAAAAAGCAATGGTCAATTCTCTGCAGAAAGAGATGCAGAGAAAGGGAATACTGACATCCCTCTAAGGATTCTGGACCGTACAATTTTCAGTAAACGGATAGCCAGAAAAGAAACTTCTCCACAGTTTGCGTGGGAAGTATGTCAGTTTTTAGCCTAAGAAGTATTTCTGGACTTTTTAACTCTAAGGAGAGCAGTTTCTTTCTTTGGAGGATATCTTTTTGGAAACTTGCCAGTTGTAAAAGATAACTTCAGATTTGTAATACTTGGGATAATTTTTGTTTCACTACTTCCAGGTGTTATCACATATATTCAGAGCAAACGTGATCCAAAAAGCGCATGATAAATTGAAGACCGAACGTATATTCTCTGAATTTGTTCTTTAGCCAAGTAATATTAATATCCCACAAAATCGAGAGATTAAGAATATGTCTGTTGAGCCATTAAATAACGAACTGATAAAATACGAAAATATAGGGATCTCGTTTGAAAACAAAAAGGTTCTTTCAGGTTTCAACCTGAGCTGTAAAGAAAAAACAAAAAATCCTTTTGCGAGGAAAATCCGGGACCGGGAAAACCACTCTTTTAAAAATGTTGCTGGGCTTTACAAAGCCTGTAGAGGCTACACTTTACTTTCAGAATCAGGTAATTGACTCCAAGACATGCTGGGAAGCCCGGCGGAAGATCGCTTATGTAGTACAGGATACAGATCTTTGGGAAGGAAAGGTAAAAAATCTGTTAAATGATATCTTTTTTACAGAGCGAATAGAGATAAGCTGGACTCTGAGAAACGGCGAGTTTTCATGCGGGAGCTGGGGCTGGAAGACGATATTCTTGACAAGAATTTTCAAGAACTTTCGGCGGAG
Source organism: uncultured Methanosarcinaceae archaeon (assembly GCA_963848985.1). Lineage (GTDB taxonomy): Archaea > Halobacteriota > Methanosarcinia > Methanosarcinales > Methanosarcinaceae > Methanosarcina. Next base: position 5,175 of record CAWKGG010000064.1, on the reverse strand, counting down.
AAAAGCAGCGAATAGGAATCCTCATTGCCCTCCTCCTGAACAGGGATACATATCTGCTCGATGAGGTCACTTCTGCTCTTGATGTGAACATAAAAAAGACGGTGGCTGATTATTTCCTTGCCAGGAAAACTGGACACTTCTGGTAATATCCCATGATCGGGAATGGGAGTGCGATTGGATCGAAAAAATAGATCTTGAAAAAAGATCATTAGAAGCTGCCAGGACCAATCCTCAAACTAGATAAATAAACAAAAAAAACCAACATCCAAGAAGACTCAAAGATGCCCATTTATGATATAAGCTATACCTCATTAGTTTTCTGTTTTTTCTTACTTGAAATTCCGATTTTTATAAGCCGGAAAATTAGCTTGAACTCGAAAAAAGCACTCTGGCAGCTGTCTGTAGGATGTCTATACAGCTCTTTCTTGCAGGCCTCTTTCTTAACTTCATTTTTAACCTGAACAGCGGGTTTCTGAACATGGCCTGGGCATGAGTAATGATCTTCTTTGCGTCCTATACGACAATAAAAAGTGCGTACTTGAATGTAAAAAAACTATTTGTGCCTATCATTTTATCCATTGCCTTTTCAAACCTGGCGGTCCTTTTGTATGTTAATAAATTCGTGATCACTCTTGATAATCTCCTTGATGCACGCTACCTGATCCCTATAGCGAGTATGTTGCTTGGAAATGCACTTCGAGGAAATGTGGCAGGGATAGGTGACTTTTATAGCGATATCAAGCGAAATGAAAATCGCTACCTTTACAGTTTATCCGTTGGGGCAGATATGTATGAGGCTGTTCTTCCATACCTGCGAAAAAGTCTGAGGACTGCAGTAAAACCCACCCTTGCAAACATTTATTCCATTGGGATTGTCGCTTTGCCTGGGATGATGACAGGGCAAATCCTTGGAGGAGCAAGCCCTCTTGTTGCCATTAAATATCAGATTGCTATCATGATAGCAATTTATGTCTCAACTCTCCTGAGCACAACCTTAAGCATTCTCGCAAGCTTAAGGACAGCTTTTGATGAGTACGGACTCGTAAAAAAGGGGCTATACAGAAAAAATATCTAAAAAATGTTCTATGAGTGTGCAAAAAGTCGAAAATACCCGAGTTCAGTTGTGGGTAATTAACAGGACCATGTGATATCCTGTTCTATTGGAGTGCTTTTTCTTATGTAGTCTTCCCCACTATCGGCTATGTTCTCAACCTCAGTTTTTAATATGGAAGAGTAGAGCTAACATAACCGTTTCCATATAGGCATTAAATAGCAGAAAAATTTGAAGTCCCATCAACTTTTTCATTTTCATTTATTTCTTCTATCTATGCTTTTCTGAACTCGGCTATTCTACATCATATCGAAATATAGAAAATATGACCGATTGCGACCAGTAGATGTAAAAAAGTATTGAAAAGCATAGCAAAATTCAATAAGTACTCTTGCGGTCTATTTTTAATTAAAATCTGTGAGTTTTAATAGCATGAATACTTTCACCTAACTTCCTCAAACCTTTTTATGTTTTTTATTTAATATTACTACAATGCTTACCCTTAATCCCAAAGTAAACAATTTCGAAAGGCAGATTACCTTCCATATAGACATGGATAGCTTTTTTGCATCTGTAGAGGTCAGAGAAAGGCCAACATTAAAGGGACTGCCAGTGGTTGTAGGCTCTGACCCTAAAGGAGGATCAGGCAGAGGAGTCGTGAGCACGTGTTCATATGAGGCGAGAAAATATGGAATCCATTCTGCAATGCCAATTTCACAGGCCTACAGGCTCTGCCCTGATGCTGTCTTTTTACCTGTAAATATGAAGCTATATGGTGGAGTTTCGGCAAATGTAATGGAAATATTTAAAGGTTTTGCTGAAAAGTTCCAGCAAGTCGGTGTCGATGAAGCCTATCTTTTACCAGGGCCTGAGATCAGGAATTTTGAGGAGGCTGCTATCTATGCCCTTAGAATTAAGGATGAAGTCCAGAGGCAGGAAAGAATTACCTGTTCTGTAGGAGTCGGGCCAAATAAGCTTATTTCAAAGATTGCTTCTGGATATCAGAAACCTGACGGGCTTACGATTGTTAGGCCTGAAGGGGCCAGAGACTTTCTTTTTCCGCTAAAAGTTTCGAAGATCCCCGGAATAGGGAATAAAACAACCGAAGCCTTAAAAGAGATGGGAATAACCGAAGTAGAAGAACTAGCAAATTGCAATGTCCAGCTTCTTTCGGAAAGATTTGGAAAGATGGGGCTCCAGATGAAGCAGATGGCAAATGGGCTCGATTTTGAGGAGGTTCGGGAAAGAGAAAGCGTAAATTCGATAAGTAGGCATGTGACCTTTGAGGAAGATACCAAAGACCCTGTGAAAATTGAAGGGGCTCTGGCTATGCTTGCTGAGAGTGTACACAGCTCTCTCCTGAAACACCGCTTCCTTTTCAAAACAGTAACCCTTATAGTTCGTTTTGAAGACTTTTCCACGTATACACGCTCAAAAACTGGCCCTATTTGGACTTCTGATATTTTTGTTATTAAACGGACAGTTATGCAGCTCCTTTCGGAATTTATTGGAAGGCAAAAATTCAGGCTTGTAGGGTTAGGAGTCACAAAACTAAGGGAAAGAGACAAGAGACAGACTCTGATTACAGATTTTACATAATAGCTCTGGAGACTTTTTATTATTTTCTGAGTTTTTGATTTATTGTAGTTAATTGTCGGTGAAATTATGGTAAATTTTAGCGATCACAGAAGATATTAAAAATCTCAAGATTTTTGTGCTCACTATTTTCAGTAACTTGCGGACATTACCTCAGTTCATTTTCCTGACAATCAATTTCTTCACAGCCTTTTTTTCATCCATTTCTTTATCTGTATTTTCAGTGCTTTCAGAATCTTCGACCAAAACCATGAAATGATATTCATTGTCAATTCCAGGGTATCTAATGCGAATCTCAATGGGATCTTTTTTTGTAGTTTCCCATTTTCTCTTTGAATTTTTGATGAAATATTTTTGCTGCAGCTTTTTCGGGAGTAAGCGCTGAAACCACTCCTATAATTCCTTTGTTTTCATCCGTGGCAATGAAGGTTTTTTCCTTTTTTTCTTGTTTCACTGGAGATTCCTGTGTTATGGTTTCCAGCCTGATCTGTCTCTTTATCTTATTAAGAGCTTCTTCTGTATTTTTTTCTTTAGGAACTGACCTTGAAGCTTTAATTTCGGAAAGTTTCTTTTCTTTTTTCTCAGGTGAGATATAAGGGACTTTTCCCATAATTTCGTGCAGGATCATAATCGCAGCATGCTTATCCAAAGGGTTGTTGTTATTTCCACATTTTGGAGATTGGATACAACTAGGGCAGCCGCTTTCACAGAGGCAGCTTTCAATTGCTTTTAAGGTGCCTTCAAGTACCTGTTCGACCAAATCGTATCCTTTTTCGGCATATCCGACTCCACCTTTGTGCCCGTCATAGATGAATATTCCACTTTTGCCTCCAAGATCAGGATGTGATGGAGTAGAAATCCCGCCTACATCGCTTCTGTCAACAAGCAGATTAAGAGGGTACATAGAAATCATTGCATGCTCGACTGCATAGAATCCCTCCTGCAAAATCCAGCTTGTGTTCTCCTATAATCTCCTTCAGTCTGTCCGGGAGCTTTATCCAAAGTGCCATTGTTTGAAGAGTCGTGGGAGGCATTTCAAGGTTGTATATACTCATTGTATCGTTGCTGTGAGTCTGAATTTTTCTGTACCCTATAACTCTATCAGTAACTTCTACTTCCCCAATCCCTATTTCAACCTCTTGAGCATGTAAAAGAGCTTTTATTGCGTAGTTCTCCTGCATCAGGACTGATGAAGTGATCATGGGTTTTGTATAATAAGTATCATTTGTTTTTATGGCATGGATCTCATTCTTTTCATGGTCTATCTTGTTTATATAGTAGGGATCTCCTCTGTGCATATAGATCGCACCAGGGTAGCACTCCCGAAAAGCTAGAGTCTTCTCTATGTCTTTTTCTATAGGAGCTTGGCTCGCGCGCGCCTTCCGGCGGGTCGTTGAGAACCAGAACCGACGTCGGCGGCATCGCCGCGGCCGCCGCCGCGTCGTGCGGCAGATATTCCGCGAGGCGGGCGGCGGGGTCGGTTCCCGCTTCGAAGGTCAGTCTACGAGCGTTCAGGCAGGCTCATCTTTCGGCGGCGAGTTCCTTGACGGTGCGGTCGACCAGGGCGTCCTGGGAATCGCCGACCACCGTCTTGCGCAGATGACCGCGCCGGTCGAAGATCAGTTGCGTGGCCTGCACCGCAAAACCATTGCGGGCCGCTTGCACGGCGTAACACTGCGGCTGGGTTTCATTCTAAAACCAACTCCGCTTTGGGGATCGTGATGAAGCGGCCGTCGGTCGCGATGCGGCCGGCTTTCGCCAGGTTCGAGAGCTCGAGGGAGACGGTTTCGCGCGTGCTGCCGATCAGCGAGGCGATGTCGGCGTGGGTCAGCCGCAGCTCGAGCGTCACGCCCTCGGGGGTCGTCTTGCCGTGCTCGCCGGCGAGCCGCTTGAAGAGGTGCATGAGCCTGTCGGGAACCTTGGCGTAGGCGAGGTCTTCCATCGTCGCCGAGGCGTCGTTGAGACGCTCGCTGAGGATCTTGGCGACGTTGAGGGCGAGCTGCGGATTGCGCGAGAGCAGCGCGAAGAGGTCGTCGGCCTTGGCCGTGCAGAGCAGACACTCCTCGATGCAGACGGCGACGGTCATGCGCGTCGCCTGTTCGAAGAGCGTCTCCTCGCCGAAGATGTCGCCCGCGCCGAAGGCCCAAGAGCAGGGGGCGACCAGGTGCAAGGTTTCAGCGGCTAAGGGCCGATCGGGGAGCTGAGGTTTGAGCGGCTAAAGGCTCAAATGGAGGCGAGGTTTCACCGGCTAAAGCCCGTTTGACGGGCGCTCAACTTCCGTCGGAGTGCGAGGTTATAGCGGCCAAAGGGGTCTCCGAAGAGGTTACAGCGGCCCATGTTTATGGAAAGAGCTGAGCTGACAATCGCTTAATCTTTGTTCCCCCTCCCTTCTCTTCCATAAATACATCAGGTTTGGTTCCCCCAGACCCCCTCCCTGTCGGGCGGGCTTCGCCCCCCCGCACCCCCCGGGAGGCTTCGCCTCCCCTCGTCCGCCAAGCCGGACGAGCCTCCTCTCCACCGAACCATTT
>CAWKGG010000063.1:0-70932 GCA_963848985.1 uncultured Methanosarcinaceae archaeon | reverse complement strand
AATAGTTATAAAACACTGACGATAATAGCACATTTTTTATGAAGCTTGCTATTCCACTGATATCCACACGTGGAAATATAAAATATATAGAAGAATATATTAAGGATCTTTTTCTATCGAAAGTCAAACTATGGAAAATTTTGTTAAAAATTTATTAAATGAGACTTCTTTAATAAATGAAATTAAATAAAAATTTGAAAGTTTCGTTCTTACGTGTTAAAACTTCCTTTTTGAACTGCTGTAGGATTAATTAATAAAGTGAAATAAAAGGTTGAGCCTTTACCCAGTTCAGATTCTACCCATATATGGCCACCATATCTTTCCACAATTTTCCTACAAATAGCAAGCCCTATTCCTGTTCCAGAATATTCTTCCCTTTTATCCAGTCTTTTAAAAATTTCAAATATTGTCTTAAAATATTGCGGATCAATTCCAATTCCGTTATCCTGAACTGAAAATACCCATTCTTTCGCCTTTTTCTCTACAGAAATATGAATTTTTGGTGCTACTTCACTGTGGAATTTTATTCCGTTGATTATCAGATTCTGAAAAACTTGAACCAGCTGGATTGAATCTGCCATTACCACAGGTAAAGGATCCTTAGATACAGTAGCGTTATTTTCTTTTATAAATAATTCTAAATTGGATAGTACCTGATTCAAAATAAATTCACAATCAGTAAATTCAGGCTCTCTAGTAGTTGTAGTCACTCGAGAAAATTCCAAAAGATCATTTATCAGATTTTGCATGCGGAAAGCCCCGTCAACAGCAAAATGGATGTACTTATCAGCCTTATCATCAAGTTCGCCTTGGTATCTCCTTTGTAAAAGCTGCAAATAACCTGTTATCATCCACAAGGGCTCTTGTAAATCGTGAGACGCAACATAAGCAAATTGCTCTAATTCTTCATTTGAGCGGGAAAGTTCTGTTAATTTTAATTTCAGCACTTCTTCTACGTTTTTGCGCTCAGTAATATCCTGAACTATTCCCTTCACTCTAATGGGGATCTTTTTTTCATCAAAAATAGCTTCGGATTTTATATGGACTGTGCGTTCTTCCCCATTAGCTAAGATAATCCTATGATCAATGCTGTAAGGTTTTCCATTTATAGCTTCCTTAAAGGCATTCTCTACATAGGCTCGATCTTCAGGGTGCACATAACTTAAATATTCATTATAAGTAGGGTCTACTTTTCGCGATGTACGTCTAAATATACGGCGCAGTTCATCAGACCAATAAGCCTTATCAGTTGTAATACCCCATTCCCAATTCCCAATATGAGACATTTTTTGAGCTTCAGCAAGCTTTTTTCCACTTTCCTTTAGTAAATTATAAGCTTTATCTAGCTCCTTTGTACGCTCGTTTACTTTTTCTTCTAAACTGTCACGTGCTTCTTTAAGGTCTGCTTCCGCTTTTTTGAGCTCGGTGACGTCTGTACTTGTTCCAAACCATTGAATAATGTCCCCTGATGCATCTTTTAGGGGTAAAATACGCGTAAGAAACGAGCGAAAAATACCATCTGCGCCGCGTAGAGGCAACTCCATATCAAACATTTGCCCCGTCACAATCGAAGCCTTCCAATGCTCCAGTACTTTTGGCAGCACTTCTGGGTCGTGAACACTCTTCCAACCCCAACCTTCCAACTGCTTCGGGGTAGTGCCAGTATAAGAGTACCAGCGTTCGTTATACCAGTGGATATAGCCATCAGCTCTGGCGATCCAAGCTAATTGTGGAATCGCATTTACCATCGTATGGAAATGCTCTTCACTCTCCTGCAGGGCATTCATCAGGACATCGAGTTCCTCCAATGACTGGGCCAACATGAAATTGCTGTAGCTTACTTGCGAAAGCGTATTTGCAAATGTCATGAAGAAAGTCATGCTTGTGTTCACAGCCTCTCGACTCAACCGTGGAACTTTATTAAGTGCTTCTATGTATTCTTCCTCATTGAAGTCATATTTTCTGGCTTGGGATCTAAAAAAATCATAGTCCAGAGGGTCATCATCAAAAAAGAACTGGCCTGAGAAGACATAGCCTACATGCTGGCCATCCAACATGATAGGAGTCACTATATCCCACATATTGTTCTTGCACTTGTACATCTTAAGTTCTCCAGGAGTAGCGTTCAACGATAGCTTTGTATCGCTTTCTACGCAGTACCTGGAAGCTTCTGGATGGGCTCTATGAAATTTTGTGCAGATATCCTGCCATCCAACACTTACCAGAACATTGCCTTTGAGATCATTTAAGCCCATAGGAATGTGAGCAAGTTTATAAAAATCATTCATGAGGGACTGAATCATCGGAACATCAATGATATCAGCAAGCAACAGATTCTCCCTCTTCCGAGCGGATGGGATAATACCCACCAACTTCCCCCCGATACACTGTTCACTTCGGCGCAGCTTATCTTCAGCTACTTTGCATTCACTGATATCATGGGCGATATTAATGCATCCAATGAGTTTTCCTTCTGAATCATGTAGTGGAGAGGTGCTTACTATGAAATAACCACCGAGACGATCTTCATAAATCTCAGCAGTGTGTTCGAGTCCATCATTAAGCAACTGTTGGTGCGGACAAAAAAAAGGAGGCTCGCTTGTCCCATGTATAGCACAATAGCAAATTAACCCAATACACTCTTCTTTTGCCAACCTCAATTTTGCCGCCATGGCTCTATTTGCGCGCACTATCCGATATTTAGTATCTATTATGGCTATCAGGTCTGGCACTGCATCAAAAGTATGTTCCCAATACTTAACGGCTCTAAAAGCTGCTTCTTCAGCTTTCATTCGCCCTAAATTACCTGTCTTCTTCCATTTTCCATCTACTTTGCTCAAAGAAAATTGATGATTGGAGACCACTTCAACTATATTTGTTGTGCTACATTTGTCGACAAAATATGAGCCCAAAGCTATTATTTGGTATTTGCTGATAATATCATCCGTTTTTCCCATATAATCAACAAAATGACCCCAATCCTTTTTTTCCAACCAAGAAGTATTTTCACTCAACCTCAGCCCATTATAACCACTTTCCAAGGCATGATTGAGTTTTTCGATCCAGTAATTTATTACCCTTTCATAATCATAAATTCTCCCAGTTACATACAAGCAAGTGTAAGATATGATTTCTATTTGCCCTTTGTTTAGATATGAATCAAAATAAGGTACAGCCTTTCTTAGAGCTTCTTTTGCATCCTCGAAATCCAGAGGTTGTGCAGTGATCCAGAGGCAGAACTCATTGTTTTCCAACCCTAATTTGAAGTAAGGAATCAGAATGTCCACTAAATCTTCTTTTGAATCATAAAATTGGCAGATATGCGTTCCCCAGAGCAAACCTCCAACAATATCAATGCCAGATTTTCGTAGTTTTTCGTTCATCCAAATTTTGTCCAAGTTTGAGTGAATAAACGTAACAATTTTATCTCATTAAGAGTGTTTGACTTAAGGATCGTTAATGTTTTGTCCATCGAGAACTTTATCCTGCTATAATCATATATGACAATAAGCATATAAAAGAGATATATAATAAACTATCCCTTTCGAAATAAATAAATAAATAAACAAATAAATAAATCAGATTTCGTTGTAATTAATTAAATAATCTCTTAATGCTAAAGTGACTACTGAAATCTCAATTCATCTCTATTCTTATTTGGTAAAGTCTGAAAGTATTTCTATTACCAATATAATCTTTGATGATTATTCTCAATCGATGAAAATATATAAATAAATCGTAGAATACTCTTAATTATGGGAAAATCGATAAACAGTGTACGTGAGGAAGAGAACATCATGTACTTTCATGCCAAATAAGCTTTGAAACACTTTATGCTGTTAAGAAGCTATTCAACATTAATGTTTTATAATAAGATTTTTATAACATTTTGAGTTATTTTTCGCTTAAATTTCACTAAGTAATACAGGAGGGATTTTACGGGGTTATTGTATAATGCCCAAATTCCGTCAGTAACTAGTTCGATATATCCTTACTAATTACTTATTTCATTGATATCTGTAGAGGATTTTCGAGAAACCCCTCAATTTCGTCATATGCATATAAATTGTAAATGAATGATTCGTACAAATCAGAAGTTTTCAAAATCCTCTGTAATCCATCAAAAAAAATAAAACATCTCTCAATTTATTATTTTTTTGTTTGGATCGTGTTTGCTCTGGATATACGTAATAACGCCTGGAGTCAATGAAAAGAAAATCATCCCAAGTATCACAAAGCTGAGGTTATCCTTTACAGCTGACAAATTTTCAAAAAAGATCCCCATAAAAGAAATGAGATGCCAACCCAATTCCACAGATTGCATTATAGCAAATGAACTTTGAATAGGGCATTATTCCCACACCTGCTACAAAAGTCGCAAAAATTCGGATAATCGGATAAAACAGGCTAATATTATTGTATCCACCCCATATTTTTCACAAAATATTTGCGTACTATCAAGATGCTTCTTTTTGACAAATCTTATGTCTTCATGATTTACGATTTTGCTTCGTAGTAGATGACCTATATGATAATTGACAGTATTTCCTAAAAAGCTGCTAGACATGGAATAAATAATATAGTAGATAAGTTGAGCGACCCACTAGCAGCTAGAGTTCTAGTCGCGAAGATAAGAGAATCAACTGGTAAGAAAGGAGTCACCACCAAACCTGTTTAAGAAAAGACAGTGCCAAACAACAGCAAAATGTCAGTAGGCCATATTCATTGGTTATTGCTTTTAAGTGTGTATCAAGATGCAAAAAAAATCAATAAAATGCATTATATATTCCATGGCATGATTTTAGTAAATCTCTATTATTGATAGTATTGGCTTGGGAATCAACAAGCTTAATGTTTTCAGCTAGCCATTTATATACAATTAGTACAATGTATTTGAGCTTGTATAATCATCTAATGGGAAAACAAAGACTGAAATCTAAATTTATTACTCTTACCTGTTCTAAAGACTGTAGAATTTTCGCAGTTGAAACATTTTTCGGCAAATTATGCCAAAATACGATAATGATATAATATTATAAACATGTCCTAAAATCCTTGATTTGAATGACAGGAAAAAATATCGAAATTGCGTTTTATGGGGTCTTTCTGTAAACGAAACCTAAATAATCAAGTGTCGAATGGGGAAAGGAAGAATTGCTCAATGTGATTTTTCAGAGTTTGAAAATATCTTTCCATTCATATCTCCTTTTTTCTAAAGATCTCCTGTTTGCTCCGCTTGAGGAGGAAGGATTATTGTCTCGTATCCAATTTCCCTTAGAATCGGCTCGTATTTTCCTGATTTTTTGCCATTGAAACAGATCAACCTCAGCTTTGGAGCTATCTCTTTTAATATTGAGAATTGATTTATTTCTTCGTCCTTATCTTTGAATTTCTACTTCCGACCCTATCTCCGGCCTTAAACACATCCCATAAACCGATTCCATCATATTTCAGGATCTCAAGTCTACTTCCATAATCCATGCTCTGAAGATCTTCACTGATTGCACTGCCGAGCAACCTCCAAAAGTCATTGCCAGGATTCCCATAATACTGATGCTTTTTGATAGATATGTTACCTGGAAGGGATCCGAGAATAATGATTTCAGTATTTTTATCAACGATTGGTAGAAAACCTTGTTTTATCATTCTTAAAGAAACTGGAATCAAGGATATTTCAAGTTTTGGAAGCGAAGAAATTCAAAATTTTATTATTCGCTTATAAATATTTCTGCGATAGCTGAAAAGTTTCTGCCTCTGGAAAGGGAGCTTGGCACAAAACTCACTACATAGTGGTTATAGAATCTACCACCTTTTGAGATAAGTGATACATAACTGAAAAAATCGGCAATAATACTTGAAAATGGATCAATTTTGTAATCACAGACAAAGAGACATCTATTTACCATACTTACAAACTCTTCTATCTTTCATGTAGTCTGAAATTAGTTTTTAATACATTAGTTTTTTAGAGCTTACAATTAATATAGGGTGCACAACTAATATCTTCAGGATGTTTTATTTTTCGATCTTAATTCAATTATAAAATGAAGATTTCTGCTTACATAATGTTGGATAGTATTAAAGTCAATACAATGTCTTGAACCTTAGTTTTAATATCCACTATCCTGAAAAATTTACCATCAATTTATTCCCTGGAGAAGAAAAATTCCAAGATAATTGGATTCTCTATAATTAAAAATAGTATCTCTGGAGGAATTCTTACTTTTTGTATTTTTGAAATAATATCGTTGGTTACATACTCTAAGAAAATTTATAGAAGATGCTACAATATGAATAAAAATAAAAAACTTTTTGATAGCTATGATTTGCCCCGTTAGATAAAAATGGTCATAATATAATATTAGATAATTTTGGAAAAATATCTACATCAAACAAACTGTGTACATAACAGAATTAAAGTCATTTTTCTTTGTTAAAATCAACGACTTAATTACCTTCATTAATTTTTTACGATTCTACTCCTGATTTGTGAAAATGGTTTTGAGACTAACTAATTTCAGAACTACTAAACCAATTTAATATTTGCTAACATAAATCACTACATAACATTACCGATATTTATGTAGGTACGTAGAATATTTGCAATTATATCTATCGATTAATACTCAATTATCCTATATTCTGTTTAGGAGGAGTTAGATATAATAAATTCAAACGATTCAGGGAAAAAAGACGCATCTATCGAACAAAACTATGATAAGACGAAAGATAAAATAGTGAAAAATCACATCGCTTTGCTTGAGAGTTACGAAAAAGATTGAAAAATCTCGGATTTTAAACTTATTACCATAGATGAAGAGATATTCTTAACTGAAGCTTTTATTCATGCTAAAGAAGTTTTTGAGCCTGAAAAACTGGTAAAATGGTTTACAATAAGAGCCGAACCTTTTTATAGACCAGGATCCTGGGAAGTGGGTTACCCATGTATGAAGAGCTTCTTGATATTGCAGAAAAAAAACTTGGGTCCGAAAATCCTGGAACTGCGACTGTACTAACTGGTATGGCAAGGATTTACCGCTACATAGGAAACTACGAAGAGGCCCACAAGCATTTATCAAGGGCGCTCAAAATTCATGAAATGCTCCCCGGAACTGAACGAGCTGAGATCGGAGACATACTCAGTGAGATGGGTATTCTTAACTATTTGATGGACAAGCAAGCTCTTTCATATTATACCCAGGCACTGGAAATCCAGAAAAAATTTTCCAGTTCTGAAAACCTTGGTGCCGTCATAACCCTGAACAGAATGGCTTTCTTTTATAGGGGAATGGAAGAACCCGAAAAAGCTGAAGAATTCTTCAACAGAGCTCTAGAATTTCTTGAAATTTTCAGGAGCAGAAGCCTGATAAACGAGTGATCACGATCTATAAAGCCGGTACCCTGAATAACCTAGGCATTCTGCTTTCCGAGATGGGAAAAATTGAGGAAGCTGAGGATAGATACGGAAAGGCATTAAAACTTCAGGATAAAGTATATGGCCCAGAGCACCCGCAGGTAGCTCAGACCTTGAACAACCTTGCTCTGCTATATTTCCAGACTTCAAGATATGAAAAAGCTCTTATCCTCAACACCAGATCTCTTGAGATCATGGAAAAACTAGGAAAAACCGAACATCCTGGATTTGCCACAACCCTAAACAACCTTGCAGGTATCTATGTCCATAAAGGCCGCCATGAAAAAGCCCTGGAGCTTTACAAGCGATCCCTTGAAATCCGGGAGCAAATCCTAAGTCCAGAACATCCAGATGTTGCCAAGACCTTAAACAACCTGGGAGAACTCTATAGAATCCTTGGCAATCACAAAAAAGCCCTGCACATGTACACCCGCGCTCTCAATATCTACAAAACAACCTTTGGTAACACCCACCCCGACATAGGTACTACTCTCAACAATCTTGCAGGCCTCCATGAAAGCCTGGGAGAATATAATACTGCAATTGAACTATATGAAAAGGCCCTTGATATAATTATTAAGGAATATGGATCAGACCATCCTTATTTCAAGATCACACGGAATAATTTAATTAGCCTTTATGATAAAATGAACGAAGCTCGCGAAGCTGCACTTCAGAAGAGTCAATAGAGAGAATAACATTTAACATTGAATTCGTTTGCATCAAGGCAACAAAATTCAGCTCTATTACTCTTTATAGCGCTGATAGCCTCGAGAAACTCTCAAAAAGAATCAATTTCATGGATATATAATTTTTATATAATTGATATAGACTTTTGGGAGAGAATGATAATATTTGTTTGATATTTAAAAAAACCAGAAGAGAATCATCTCCATTGGAAAAATATTCATTAATCTGTTCTTAGTATTGTAACATCTCAAACTCTTGGTATCAAATCACTAAAATAGAGTAGTTACGACTATAACATTTGTTATTTACATACATATCCATTCACTTCTGGTCACAAATAAAAGCATTTTTCGAAAGCTTAGCATAAGCTAGACAAATAATAATACTTTGAAACCCTAATTTGACAGTTCGATTTTTATTTTGGGAGAAGACTTTCATAGTTTAGAAGAATTAAGAAGTAATATTACGGTCAATAAATTTTCCCCCCCATTTTTTATGATTTTCCTTTGACAGATAATTATCTGCCCTAAAATGGTTATTTTCTTCAAATTTTCATCAAACTTTTGATTTTGAATTTGCAAATTATATTGAAAAAAATAAATATTTAATAAGTATATTGATTTGTACAGCAAAAACGCTAAAATAGAACAAGATTTATGATTTAATAATATCCTTTACTCCAGAGGGTTAGGAAATGATAGATACAAGATAATTTTAATAATATTTTTGATGACTGCTAATTGATTTTGGATGAGAATATGAGGTTTCATTCCAAATGGAATTTATATTATCAAACTAAGGTTATAGATTTTTCAAAATATCACATCTCACATTATTGATGAGGGAGCATCGCATATTCCATTTACCACAAATTATTAATACTTAGCATATCGTGTTTATCGAGATGACCAGAATTACTAATCGCTTACACAAAAACGTGTTGAGTGTTATTATGGACATTTTAGAAATGGATCATTTCCGCGAGCCTGAACTTGAAGAGGTTCAGTTTTTCCTTGAAAGTACTGGAACTCACGGTTCTATTGTTCATGAAAATGCTGTGGAAATGAACTGTACATCCTCCAAAATTCAATCGAGGGAGAATGTATTGATCGATTTCAATAATTCCTTTCCATCCATGAACTAACACCCCCTAAAAGATTTTAACCCTCGAACTGAAACCCAAACCTGTAACTATTTCCATTTTGAAGTTAATTTTGGATTTCAGCCCATTTTTTTGATACTTTTATCTGTTTTCCCTACTTATGTCCTTATTTTCAAAGTATATTGATGTCAATTCTTTTTGAGATCCTAATTTAGATTAAAGTACGATGAAGCACTTAGAGCATTTGACAAAGCACTTGAAATTAACCCGCAGGATTCAATGGCTTGGAAAGCAAAAGGAATTTTGTCTAAAGGAATGAAATAAATCCAATATATATATATATTAAACAATTTTTAATATTTATTTTTATTATAACCGAGCAACACGGGACAATGAAAATTCATAACCTTTCATAAGTGCGATGAGTACTTTCATTTGAAGACAAAATTATTGAACAGCTATCTAATTTTGGTCCAAATTTTGCATCACCTTAACCCTACGGTATATTGGAGACATTAATATCATAGTTGGTGATATTTTTTGATAAATAGAAAGCTCAAAATTTTTGGAATAACTACACTAGCTCTTTTGCTGCTAGTCAGTATCGTATCTACATAGCAGGAATCCCAAGCTCTTGTCACAAAAGGAGCTAGTCTAGCTAGCTCCACACAATATGATGATGCCATCTCAACTTTTAACAAAGCAATTAGCTTAGACCACAAGATGCAGACGCGTGGTTTTACAAAGGACTGGCTTTATCTCAAGAACATAAAATTAGTGAAGCTAATGTAGCATTTGATCATGCACTTTTATTAAATCCTAATAAATCAAACTACAACATCATGAAAGGTCTGATTTTGGGTATGCAAGGTAATTATAAAGACGCAGAAAATTCTGTAGATAAAGGCCTGCTGCTTGATCCAAACAATTCAGAAAGTTGGGCTACAAAGGGGATTATTGCCGAAACAAAAGGTGATAAGACGGAAGCAATCTTTGATTATAAGAAAGCAATAAAGCTTAATCCAGACGACACAGAATCATTGATACAGTTGTATAGATTAGAGCATCCATCTAATAATAGTTCATGATAAGATGATTGAAAAGCGATTATAGTTTTGGTTTAAAAGTTTTAATTATCTTAACTTAGAATCCATAATTTTTGTGCTAAAATCTCTGAATTTCCTAGGTTCCATCCAGAATAAAAAATTGCTGCTTTACTACTCGTAGAGCTTGTGGGACTCATAGATCATATGGGGTTCATGGAACACTTGGAACTAATTAAATTGAAGCATAATCCACAGCAACCTTTTACAAATTGTATCAAAATGAGATTTCATTCACTTTTTCCATTAGTTTATAGATTTTGCATAGATTTTAATAAAAAATATATATATCTTAAATGATCGGGTCAAAATTGTTTATAATTTAAGCTGAAAATTGTGAAAACACACATATTTTAATACAAAAAAAACTGTGCATGTCATATCCGGACATCTTTACTGTTTAGAGTAGCCAATAATTATCGTTCAATGTTGAAATTTTCTTTGACGAATTATTTTTTGTTTAGAAACTATTTTTTTTATAAATTATTTTAAATAATGCATTGAATTGATAATAAATGAAATTCATAAAAATTGATAAAAAGGAAGTCAAAAGGAGCTTAGACAAATGAAAAAGACAATTAGTATTTTGCTAGTAGTTTGTTTTTTAATGTCCATGACTGCTGCAGCAGTAAGTGCAGAATCTGGTGTGGTAAACGCTACGAGAGGAGCAGCAATAGAGAACGAAACTGGAGTGGACATAGGTAATGCAAATGGAAAGATAGAAGCTGCAAAAGGAATGGCTATAGCTAATGAAACTGGAGTGAACATAGGTAATGCAAATGGAACGATAAAAGCTGCAAAAGGAGTGGCCAACAATAAAAAAACTGGAGAGATAAAAGCTGCAAAAGGAATGGTCATTAATAGAGAAACTGGTTCTGATCAGGCTGATAGACAGATGGTCATGAAGTTTCTTGGAAATGAATAACTAAAACTGATAAATATAGGATAATCGGTTGGTGAAGCAAAAGCTGCAAAGTTACAGCAAATAGCTTGGATAATGGAAGTGTCTTCGGGTTTGAAAATAGATTTCTCCGAATTTATTAATCAATAGATGCAAGCATTCACCCCTACTACCGTGACCATTACTAACAAAACTGTGACTAGATAGGAAAACATTATACGAACCAGGGGATGAACCTGCTAATTAGTGAACATACACCCTGGAATAGATTCAAGTTTTAAAGTCAACTTTGCTCTTAAGACAATTAATCTAAAAATTGTGAATTATGATCGGCTGTATATCATTTTACTTCATCAAAAAAACCGAATGTAGAGCCAATATTCTCATTTACAAGGCTTCTATTTTTAGATATCCTTATACATAGCTTTAGTCACATAAACTGTGCATCATTGGAAAGAATAAAAAGGAATATTATTTATCGAGCTTTCTTATGTTCGTAGGTCTTGATAACATATAATCTGCCTTCTTGGGCTTATAAAGAATGTATTCCCGCCTGCCCTTGTATCCCTTAATGTACTTCTTCACCGTCGCCCTGAATTCCACAAGATCACCGAGTTTCAAATTGGCCT
The DNA here is from genome assembly GCA_963848985.1 of uncultured Methanosarcinaceae archaeon. GTDB lineage: Archaea > Halobacteriota > Methanosarcinia > Methanosarcinales > Methanosarcinaceae > Methanosarcina. The sequence continues at coordinate 59,093 of CAWKGG010000063.1, read as the reverse complement.
GCTCAAAACCTTTGGTCATATTGAACCACTGATGATCAGTAACTATCTGCCCTGTCTCATCTGTTATGTCTTTCAATAAGACTGTATGAACACCGCTTATATAACCTGGTTTGCTACCTGTTCTAACAAATTCCCCGGTATAAAGACCTCTCATTCCTTCATTGGCTCCTAATGCTTTACGAGCATGAGATGGCATAGTTTAAGCTCTCCTTCATAAACTACTATTGTTATTTCCTTATTTTTCTATTTACAATGGTTGTTTAGGTCAATTAATTTCAAGTGTTCCAGTAGCTCCAAATGTTTTAGGAGTTCCATAAGCTCCATGAGTTATAGATCTGTAGCCTTTCTTATTTCGTGTGGAACTAGAAAATTCATAGATTTTATCGCAAAAAATGTGCATTAAAAAGTAAAAAATAGTGAAAATTTAAATGAATTTAAATTCTATAGCAGATCGCAAGTAAAGCCTATATGCTGAAAGTGCTAAAATAAGCAATTTCTCTAAATTTTCAAAGGGCTGATTTCATATTCATATGGAGGAGTGATTTCTGAATCATTTACAACCCTTACTTTACATATATTCCAATTGGTATCAATATCTATTTGAGGGAAATGGTCAATTTTTATCATTCCGTTCGTCCATTCAGAAGGTTCCACATCTGTTCTATTCAAAAGTACTGTGCCTTTATTGGATCCAAAATTTGAACCATATATAATAATAGCTCCACCTATTGTCCCCTGTACTGGAATTATTGCTGCTATGCTGGCGTTAGGAGATTTGGATACAGATTTTCCACTTAAATAAGCTGCTTGGCTAATTCCCATCAAAATCAGGAGTACTTCTGGGCAATCAGGGGAAATAATGTTCGTACACTTACAAAAGTTTGTACAAGAGTTTAAGACAGTTGTTCCTACTAATACAAAATATGTTATGATACCTATGCATGTCCATAAAAACATCTGATAACGACCAACGCTTGGTATTTGATTCTCCAGAAGCATAGTTCCCAGCGACGGAAGTTTAACTGGTTTATTTCGTTTTACATACTTAATGGATGATAATCCTTTACTTGCAATTGTTGTCAAGCTAGTTATTCCCATTAATTCCAAAAGGTGTTCTGGTAGTCCTAATAATTTGGATAAGTCTGTGCCATCACAAAGATGCCACATGTTGAGTAGCAAAAACCACACATAAACAAATCCTATTAAAAAAATCCACGAAATAAATTGAAGCCTTGATAAACTTGGGTACCAGTCAGAGTCACGAATTATTCCACTTAAATCCGAATCCAAAAGTCCTTTTTCATAAGCATATATGCAAACAAATATGTTAAGCCAAAAACAATAAATAAAGCCATGAAAAACAGAATGATAACTGATTGCGACTCAATAGATGAATTTAGAAATTTCACTGAAAAACCTAAGCTCAATAAAAAAAGAACTAAAGATAAAACAGTTAAGCAAATAGTGATTTTTCTAAGCGCACCATTTCCATTCCTCGGTAATTAAAAAATGGTATTCAGAAAATGAGAATTATTCATTTTATTATATATTGCATGTACTTTAAAATATATTAGATAAATTAAAAACATTGGCATAATAATTACTTTTTATTTGTTAGGCTGTTGTTATAATATTTTTAACTCAGTAAGTCGCATGGTACATTATTTTTTACTTTCCTGCATAGTCATTTTGGTGTAAAACTCATTTTATTTAGTTTCCTTCATCCACTAGAAAAAGATAGTATTATTTTTATGTAATCAGTCTAATTTAGTAGATGCATAATTCATGGCTGAAGAGGAGTAGGGATATTTTGATTTTCCCATTCTTTTAGAACAAGATAGATGGAATTTATAACAAATTATTTAACAACTCTTCAGTTAAATGTGTACAAGTTATCTCCATGACCAATTTTTGGATCAAACAGCAAAAACAAAGGTTTTACTTCGGTATTACCTCCTTCATTGACTATAGTGCAATCAAATTTATGGATAGTACCCAGTTCTTGATCAAACGCAACTCCTGCTCTTGCATTGCTCTTTCGCATAATTTTAAATATCTATGTTCGCCTTCTTTATCAAAAAGTACCTGAGTGAGTGAAAAAGATTGTTGCTCGATTGGCAGGTCACGATCTCCACTGACTACACTTACGACTTTCCAAAGATCTATGGAACCTTTTCCCAACGTGCACGGATGATCTTGGAAATAATCTTCTTTTAATTCCGGAGTTAATTTTAACGACATTTTCAGATCGTTCTCTTGCTTCTTGTTGTCAATAAAACTCATTTTAATCACCTTTCAATTTCTGCTAACAGTAACTGTCGCTTCAATTTCTAATTTATTTACTTTACCTTCATTTACAAGTTTATAAAGCATTTTTTAGTGGGACCTGCTGGTCCTACTAAAAAATGCTTTATAAACTTGTAAATGAAGGTAAAGTAAATAAATTAGAAATTGAAGCGACAGTTACTGTTAGCAGAAATTGAAAGGTGATTAAAATGAGTTTTATTGACAACAAGAAGCAAGAGAACGATCTGAAAATGTCGTTAAAATTAACTCCGGAATTAAAAGAAGATTATTTCCAAGATCATGCGTGCACGTTGGGAAAAGGTTCCATAGATCTTTGGAAAGTCGTAAGTGTAGTCAGTGGAGATCGTGACCTGCAATCGAGCAAATTTTTCACTCACTCAGGTACTTTTTGATAAAGAAGGCGAACATAGATATTTAAAATTATGCGAAAGACAATCAAAGCAGGAGTTGCGTTTGATCAAGAACTGGGTACTATCCATAAATTTGATTGCACTATAGTCAATGAAGGAGGTAATACCGAAGTAAAACCTTTTTTTTGCTGTTTGATCCAAAAATTGGTCATGGAGATAACTTGTACACATTTAACTGAAGAGTTGTTAAATAATTTGTTATAAATTCCATCTTCTTGTTCTAAAAGAATGGGAAAATCAAAATATCCCTACTCCTCTTCAGCCATGAATTATGCATCTACTAAATTAGACTGATTACATAAAAATAATACTATCTTTTTCTAGTGGATGAAGGAAACTAAATAAAATGAGTTTTACACCAAAATGACTATGCAGGAAAGTAAAAAATAATGTACCATCGACTACTGAGTTAAAAATATTATAACAACAGCCTAGCAAATAAAAAGTAATTATTATGCCAATGTTTTTAATTTATCTAATATATTTTAAAGTACATGCAATATATAATAAAATGAATAATTCTCATTTTCTGAATACCATTTTTTAATTACCGAGGAATGGAAATGGTAAATTTAGAAAAATCACTATTTGCTTAACTGTTTTATCTTTAGTTCTTTTTTTATTGAGCTTAGGTTTTTCAGTGAAATTTCTAAATTCATCTATTGAGTCGCAATCAGTTATCATTCTGTTTTTCATGGCTTTATTTATTGTTTTTGGCTTAACATATTTGTTTGCATATATGCTTATGAAAAAGGACTTTTGGATTCGGATTTAAGTGGAATAATTCGTGACTCTGACTGGTACCCAAGTTTATCAAGGCTTCAACTTGTTTTCGATTTTTTTAATAGGATTTGTTTATGTGTGGTTTTTGCTACTCAACATGTGGCATCTTTGTGATGGCACAGACTTATCCAAATTATTAGGACTACCAGAACACCTTTTGGAATTAATGGGAATAACTAGCTTGACAACAATTGCAAGTAAAGGATTATCATCCATTAAGTATGTAAAACGAAATAAACCAGTTAAACTTCCGTCGCTGGGAACTATGCTTCTGGAGAATCAAATACCAAGCGTTGGTAGTTATCAGATGTTTTTTGACATGCATAGGTATCATAACATATTTTGTATTAGTAGGAACAACTGTCTTAAACTCTTGTACAAACTTTTGTAAGTGTACGAACTTTATTTCCCCTGATTGCCCAGAAGTACTCCTGATTTTGATGGGAACTAGCCAAGCAGCTTATTTAAGTGGAAAATCTGTATCCAAATCTCCTAACGCCAGCATAGCAGCAATAATTCCAGTACAGGAATAGGTGGAGCTATTATTATATATGGTTCAAATTTTGGATCCAATAAAGGCACAGTACTTTTGAATAGAACAGATGTGGAACCTTATGAATGGACAAACGGAATAATAAAAATTGACCATTTCCCTCAAATAGATATTGATACCAATTGGAATATATGTAAAGTAAGGGTTGTAAATGATTCAGAAATCACTCCTCCATATGAATATGAAATCAGCCCTTTGAAAATTTAGAGAAATTGCTTATTTTAGCACTTTCAGCATATAGGTTTTTGCGATCTGCTATCAATTTTAAATTCATTTAAATTTTCACTATTTTTTACTTTTTAATGCACATTTTTTGCAATAAAATCTATGAATTTTCTAGTTCCCACACGAAATAAGAAAGGCTACAGATCTATAACTCATGGAGCTTATGGAACTCCTAAAACATTTGGAGCTACTGGAACACTTGAAGATTAATTGCTAAACAACCATTGTAAATCGAAAAATAAGGAAATAACAATAGTAGTTTAGTGAAGGAGAGCTTAAACTATGCCATCTCATGCTCAGTAAAGCATTGATTTTCAATGGTATACCACAGAAATTGTTAGAACAGGTAGCAAACCAGGTTCATATAAGCAGTGTTGGTATACAGTCTTATTGAAAGACATTCAGTTGAAGCAGGTCAGATAGTTACTGATCATCAGTGGTTCAATATGACCAAAGGTTTTCAGCAGGCGAATTTGAAACTCGGTGATCTTGTGGAATTCAGGGCGACGGTGAAGAAGTACATTAAGGGATACAAGGGCAGGCAGGGATGCATTCTTTATAAGCCCAAGAAGGCAGATTATATGTTATAAATTATTAAGAACATAAGAAAGCTCCCCAAATAATATTCCTTTTTATTCTTTCCAATGATGCACAGTTTATGTGACTAAAGCTATGTATAAGGATATCTAAAAATAAAAGCCTTGTAAATGAGAATATTGGTCACATTCGGTTTTTTTGATGAAGTAAAATGATATACAGCCGATCATAATTCACAATTTTTAGATTAATTGTCTTAAGAGCAAAGTTGACTTTAAAATTCGAATCTATTTAGGGTGTATGTTCACTAATTAGCAGTTTCTCCCCTGGTTCGTATAATGTTTTCCTGTCTAGTCACAGTTTTGTTAGTAATGGTCACGGTAGTAGGGGTGAATGCTTGCATCTATTGATTAATAAATTCGGAGAAATCTATTTTCAAACCCGAAGACACTTCCATTATCCAAGCTATTTGCTGTAACTTTGCAGCTTTTGCTTCACCAACCGATTATCCTATATTTATCAGTTTTAGTTATTCATTTCCAAGAAACTTCATGACCATCTGTCTATCAGCCTGATCAGAACCAGTTTCTCTATTAATGACCATTCCTTTTGCAGCTTTTATCTCTCCAGTTTTTTTATTGTTGGCCACTCCTTTTGCAGCTTTTATCGTTCCATTTGCATTACCTATGTTCACTCCAGTTTCATTAGCTATAGCCATTCCTTTTGCAGCTTCTATCTTTCCATTTGCATTACCTATGTCCACTCCAGTTTCGTTCTCTATTGCTGCTCCTCTCGTAGCGTTTACCACACCAGATTCTGCACTTACTGCTGCAGCAGTCATGGACATTAAAAAACAAACTACTAGCAAAATACTAATTGTCTTTTTCATTTGTCTAAGCTCCTTTTGACTTCCTTTTTATCAATTTTTATGAATTTCATTTATTATCAATTCAATGCATTATTTAAAATAATTTATAAAAAAAATAGTTTCTAAACAAAAAATAATTCGTCAAAGAAAATTTCAACATTGAACGATAATTATTGGCTACTCTAAACAGTAAAGATGTCCGGATATGACATGCACAGTTTTTTTTGTATTAAAATATGTGTGTTTTCACAATTTTCAGCTTAAATTATAAACAATTTTGACCCGATCATTTAAGATATATATATTTTTTATTAAAATCTATGCAAAATCTATAAACTAATGGAAAAAGTGAATGAAATCTCATTTTGATACAATTTGTAAAAGGTTGCTGTGGATTATGCTTCAATTTAATTAGTTCCAAGTGTTCCATGAACCCCATATGATCTATGAGTCCCACAAGCTCTACGAGTAGTAAAGCAGCAATTTTTTATTCTGGATGGAACCTAGGAAATTCAGAGATTTTAGCACAAAAATTATGGATTCTAAGTTAAGATAATTAAAACTTTTAAACCAAAACTATAATCGCTTTTCAATCATCTTATCATGAACTATTATTAGATGGATGCTCTAATCTATACAACTGTATCAATGATTCTGTGTCGTCTGGATTAAGCTTTATTGCTTTCTTATAATCAAAGATTGCTTCCGTCTTATCACCTTTTGTTTCGGCAATAATCCCCTTTGTAGCCCAACTTTCTGAATTGTTTGGATCAAGCAGCAGGCCTTTATCTACAGAATTTTCTGCGTCTTTATAATTACCTTGCATACCCAAAATCAGACCTTTCATGATGTTGTAGTTTGATTTATTAGGATTTAATAAAAGTGCATGATCAAATGCTACATTAGCTTCACTAATTTTATGTTCTTGAGATAAAGCCAGTCCTTTGTAAAACCACGCGTCTGCATCTTGTGGGTCTAAGCTAATTGCTTTGTTAAAAGTTGAGATGGCATCATCATATTGTGTGGAGCTAGCTAGACTAGCTCCTTTTGTGACAAGAGCTTGGGATTCCTGCTATGTAGATACGATACTGACTAGCAGCAAAAGAGCTAGTGTAGTTATTCCAAAAATTTTGAGCTTTCTATTTATCAAAAAATATCACCAACTATGATATTAATGTCTCCAATATACCGTAGGGTTAAGGTGATCCAAAATTTGGACCAAAATTAGATAGCTGTTCAATAATTTTGTCTTCAAATGAAAGTACTCATCGCACTTATGAAAGGTTATGAATTTTCATTGTCCCGTGTTGCTCGGTTATAATAAAAATAAATATTAAAAATTGTTTAATATATATATATATTGGATTTATTTCATTCCTTTAGACAAAATTCCTTTTGCTTTCCAAGCCATTGAATCCTGCGGGTTAATTTCAAGTGCTTTGTCAAATGCTCTAAGTGCTTCATCGTATTTTAATCTAAATTAGGATATCCAGAGAAATTGACATCAATGTACTCTGAAAATAAGGGCATAAGTAGGGAAAAACAGATTAAAGTAGCAAAAAAATGGGCTGAAATCCAAAATTAACTCCCAAATGGAAATAGTTAAAGGTTTGGGTTTCAGTTTGGGGGTCAAAATATTTAGGAGGTGTTAGTTAATGGATGGAAAGGAATTATTGAAATCGATTAATACATTCTCCCTTGATTGAATTTTGGAGGATGTACAGTTCATTTCCACAACATTTTCATGAATAATAGAACCGTGAGTTCCAGTACTTTCCAGGAAAAACTGAACCTCGTCAAGTTCAGGCTCACGGAAATGATCCATTTCTAAAATGTCCATAATAACACTCAACACGTTTTTGTGTAAGCGATTAGTAATTCTGGTCATCTCGATAAACACGATATGCTAAGTATTAATAATTTGCGGTAAACGGAATATGCGATGCACCGTCATCAATAATGTGATATGTGATATTTTGAAAAACCTATAACCTTAGTTTGATAATATAAATCCCATTTGAAATGAAACCTCATATTCTCATCAAAAATCAATTTACAATCATCAAAAATTTTATTAAAATTATCTCTGATCTGTCATCTACCAACTCTATGGAGTAACGAAGATTATTAAATCATAAATCTTGTTCTATTTTAGCGTTTTTGCTGTACAAATTGATACACTTATTAAATATTTATGCTTTTATCAGTATATCTGCAAATTTAAAATCAAAAATTTGATAAAAATTTGAAGAAAATAACCATTTAGGGCAGATAATTATCTGTCAAATGAAAATCATAAAAAATGGGGCATCAATTTATTGACCACAATATTACTTATCCACTCTTCTCAAATATGAAAATCTCCTCCAACATAAAAATCGAACTGTCAAATTAGGGTTTCAAAGTATTGTTATTTGTTTAGCTTATATAAGCTTTTGAGAAATGCTGTTATTTGTAACTGGAAGTGAATGGATATGTAAGAAAATCACAAATATTATGACTATAATATTTATTTTAGTGATTTGATACCAAGAGTTTGAGATGTTACAATACTAAGGAAAAGACTAATGCATATTTTCCATTTTATGAAGTCCAGCTTCGCTAGCTCCGTTCCATTTTATCATAAAGGCTAATTAAATTATTCCGTGTGATCTTAAAATAAGGATGATCAGATCCATATTCCTTCTGAATTATATTAAGGGCTTTTTCATATAGGGCGATTGCAGTTTTATATTCTCCCAGGCATTCGTGGAGGCCTGCAAGATTGTTGAGAGTAGTACCTACGTCTGGGTGAGTGGTACCAAAGGTTGTTTCGTAGATATTGAGAGCACGGGTGTACATGTGCAGGGCTTTTTTGTGACGCCCCATGATTCTGTAGAGCTCTCCCAGGTTGTTTAAGGTCTTGGCAACATCTGGGTGATCTGGACTGAGGAGACATTCCCGGATTTCAAGGGCTCGCTTGTAAAGTTCCAGAGCTTTTTCATGACGACCTTTATGAACGTATATACCTGCAAGGTTGTTTAAGGTTGTGGCAAATCCAGGATGTTCGGTTTTTCCTAGCTTTTCCATGATCTCAAGAGATCTGGTGTTGAGGATAAGAGCTTTTTCATATCTTGAAGTCTGGAAATATAGCAGAGCAAGGTTGTTCAGGGTCTGGGCTACCTGTGGATGTTCTCGGCCATAAATTTTATCCTGGAGCTTTAATGCCTTCACATATCTATCCTCTGCTTCCTCAATTTTTCCCATCTCTGACAGCAGGATACCCAAGTTATTCAAGGTACCGGCTTTATAGATCACGATCACGCGTTTGTCAGGTTTCTGTTCCTGCAACATTTCAAGAAATTCTAGAGCTCTGTTAAAGAATTCTTCAGCTTTTTCGGGTTTTTTCATTCCCCTATAAAAGAAAGCCATTCTGTTCAAGGTTATGACCGCACCAAGGTTTTCTGAACTTAAAAATTTTTTCTGGATCTCCAGTGCCTGGGTATAATATGAAAGAGCTTGCTTGTCCATCAAATAGTTAAGAATGCCCATCTCACTGAGTATGTTCCCTATCTCAGCTTGTTCAGTTCCAGGGAGCATTTCAAGAATTTCGAGTGCCCTTGATAAAAGCTTGAGGGCTTCTTCGTAGTTTCCTATGTAACGGTAAATTCTTGCCAGACCATTCAATACAGTCGCAGTTCCAGGATTTTCGGATCCAAGTTTTTTTTCTGCAATATCAAGCAGCTCTTCATACATGGTTAGCACTACTTTCCAGGATCCTGGTCTATAGAAAGGTTCGGCTCTTATTGTAAACCATTTTACCAGTTTCTCAGGCTCAAAAACTTCTTTTGCATGAATAAAAGCTTCCTTTAAGAATATTTCTTCATCTGTGGTAATAAGTTCAGGATCAATATTTTTCAACCTTTGTTCGTAACTCTCAAGCAAAGCTTTGTGATTTTTCACTATTTTATCTTTCGTCGTACCATAGTTTTGTTCGATAGGCGCTTCTTTTTTTCCTGAATCCTGTGAATTTATTATATTTAACTCCTCCTGAACAGAATATGGGGTAGTTGAGTATTAATCGATAAATATAATTGCAAATATTCTAAGTAAGTATAAAAATATCGGATAATGTTATGCAGTTATTTGTGTTAGCAAATATTAAATTAGTTCAGTAGTTCTGAATTTTGTTAGTTCCAAAACCAGTTTCACAAATCAGAATATAATCGTAAAAAATTATTGAAGGTAATTGAGTCGATGATTGTAACAAAGAAAAATGACTTTACTTTTGTTATGTATGCAGCCAGTTTGCTGTAGATATTTTCCCAGAATTATCTAATTATTGTGTTATGAATATTTATCTATGAAGCACAACATACTCTCAAAAAGTTTTAATTTTTTATTCATATTGCAGCATATTCTACAAAATTTCTTGAATCTGTAACCAACGATATTATGTCGGAAATACAAAAAATAAGAATTCCTCCAGAGATATTATTTATAATTACAGAAAATCAAATTATATTGGAATTTTTTCCTTCATCCAGGAAATAAATTGCAAAATTTTCAGGATAATGGATCTTAAAATTAAGGTCCACTACATTGCTGTTGACTTTAATACTCCACAACATTATGAAAGTAGAGATATTCAGTGTATAATAGAATTGAGATCGAGGAATAAAACTTCCTGGGGATATTAGTTATGCACCCTATATATAATTGGAAGCTCTAAAAAACTAATGTATATAAAACTAATTCCAGATTACATGAGGGATAGAAGAGTTTGTAAGTATGGTAAATAGACGTCTCTTTGTTTGTGATTATAAAATTGATCTATTTTCAAGTATTATTGTCGATCTTTTCATCTCTGTATCACTTCTCTCAAAAGGCGGTAGATGCTGTAATTCTAAGGTAGTGAGTTTTGCGAAAAGCCCCTTTTCCAGAGGCAGGAACTTTTCAGCTATTACAAAATTATTTAGAAGAGAATAATAAAAATTCAATTTATTCGCTTCCAAAACTTGAAATATACTTGAGTTCCAGCTTCTTTAAGCATGATAAAACAAGGTTTCCCACCAATCGTTGATAAAAATACTAAAATCATCATTCTCGGATCCCTTCCACGTAACATATCTCTCAAAAAGCATCAGTATTATGGGAACCCTGGTAATGACTTCTGGAGGTTGCTTGGAAGTGCGATCAGTGAAGATCTTCAGAGCATGGATTACGGACGCAGACTTGAGACCCTGAGGTGTAATGGAATAGGTCTATGGGATGTGTTTAAGGCCGGAGATAGGGTAGGAAGTGGAGATGTAAAGATAAAGGACGAAGAAATGAATCAATTCTCAATATTAAAAGAGATCGCTCCAAAGCTGAGGTTGATCTGTTTTAATGGCAAAAAATCAGGTAAATACGAGTCGATTCTAAGAGAAATTGGATACGAGATAAAAATTCTTCCCTCCTCAAGCGGAGCAAACAGAAGATCTTTAGAAAAAAGGGAATCTGAATGGAAAGATGTTTTCAAACTATGAAAAATCACTTGAGCAGCCCTTGCTGTCCTCATTCGAAACTCGATGATTTAGGTTTCGTTTACAGAATGGCTCTCACAAAATGCTATTTCGATATTTTTTCCGGTTATTCAACTCAAAGAGTTTGGAATATGTTCATAATATTATATCACTTATCGTATTTTGGCATAATTTGCAGAAAAATGTTTCACCTACGAAAATCCTACATTCGTTAGAAAAGGTATGAGTAATTAATTTAGATTTTAGTCTTTGTTTTCCAATTAAATTATTATACAAACTCAAAAATATTGACTAATTATATATAAGTGAATAATTGAAAACATTAAGCTTGGGCGATTTCCAGCCAATACTATAAATAATAGAGGTTTACTAAAAGCATGACATGGAATCTATATTGCATTTTACTGATTCTTTTTTGCATCTTGATATACACTTAAAAGCAATAACGAATGAATATGGACTACTTATATATTTACTGCTGTTTGCTACTGTCTTTTCTGAAACAGGCTTTGTGGTGACTCCTTTTTTACCAGGTGATTCTCTGATCTTCGCGACTGGAACTCTAGCTGCTAGTGGCTCGCTTAACTTATCTACTCTATTTTTTGTTCTATGTTTCGCAGCTGTTTCAGGAGATACTATCAATTATCATATAGGTAATCTACTAAGAAACAAGATCGTAAATAATGAAGAAATAAGATTTGTCAAAAAGGAGCATCTTGATAGTACGCAAATATTCTTTAAAAAATATGGAGTGAAAACAATAATATTAGCTCGCTTTATTCCGATTATCCGAACTTTTGCGCCTTTTGTAGCAGGTGTGGGGATAATGCCCTATTCAAATTTCATTTGCTATAATGCAATTGGTGGAATTGGGTGGGTATCTACATTTCTTTTAGGGGGGTATTTTTTTGGAAATTTGTCAGTTGTAAAGGATAACTTCAGCTTTGTGATACTTGGGATAATTTTAGTTTCATTGCTCCCCAGTATTATTGCGTATTTCCAGGGCAAACGTGATTCAAATAACGACATAATTAATTGAGAGACTTTTTATTATTGTTTTTTTCTTTGATCGATTGCAGAAGATTTTAATAAACCTCTGATTTGTACGAATCATTTATGCATCATTTATTGCATATGACTAAATTTAGGGGTTTCTCGAATTTCTCTACAGAATATCATATGAAATAACTAATCAGTAAGGATATTATCTAACTAGTTATAGACGGAATTTAGGATTATAAAACCTCTCAGTAAAATGGCTCCTGTTTTACTTAATGAAATTTAAATGAGAACTAAATATAATTTATAGAAATTTTATTATAAAGCCTTAAACTTGGATAGCTCCTCAACTGCATAAAGTGGTTCAGAGCTTATTTAGCATGAAAGTACATGATGTTATCTTTCTCACATAGCCTCTCAATCGTTTTTCTCCCTATTTACGATGATTCCACGATTTATTTTTATACTTTCGTCGGCCGAGAATAATCCTCAAAGACTATATTAGTAACAGAAATACTTTGAACTTATAAATAAGAATAGAGATGAATTTAGATTGCAGTAGTCACTTTAGCATTAATAGTTTATTTAATTAATTACAAAGGAATATCATTTACTTATTTATTTAAAACAGTGATTATATATCTATTTTATATGCTTTATAGTCAAATCTCTTAATTGTAGGATCGATCTCTCAATGTGACAAAAATATCTAACGATCCTGAACTCAAACACCCTTAATGCGATGAATTTTTTGCGCTTATTAACTCAAAATTGAAGAGAATTTGAATGAACGAAAAACTACGAAAATCTGGCATTGATATTGTTGGAGGTTTGCTCTGGGGAACGCATATCTGCCAATTTTATGATTCAAAAGAAGATTTAGTGGACATTCTGATTCCTTACTTCAAATTAGGGTTGGAAAACAATGAGTTCTGCCTCTGGATCACTGCACAACCTCTGGATTTCGAGGATGCAAAAGAAGCTCTAAGAAAGGCTGTACCTTATTTTGATTCATATCTAAACAAAGGGCAAATAGAAATCATATCTTACACTTGCTTGTATGTAACTGGGAGAATTTATGATTATGAAAGGGTAATAAATTACTGGATCGAAAAACTCAATCATGCCTTGGAAAGTGGTTATAATGGGCTGAGGTTGAGTGAAAATACTTCTTGGTTGGAAAAAAAGGATTGGGGTCATTTTGTTGATTATATGGGAAAAACGGATGATATTATCAGCAAATACCAAATAATAGCTTTGGGCTCATATTTTGTCGACAAATGTAGCACAACAAATATAGTTGAAGTGGTCTCCAATCATCAATTTTCTTTGAGCAAAGTAGATGGAAAATGGAAGAAGACAGGTAATTTAGGGCGAATGAAAGCTGAAGAAGCAGCTTTTAGAGCCGTTAAGTATTGGGAACATACTTTTGATGCAGTGCCAGACCTGATAGCCATAATAGATACTAAATATCGGATAGTGCGCGCAAATAGAGCCATGGCGGCAAAATTGAGGTTGGCAAAAGAAGAGTGTATTGGGTTAATTTGCTATTGTGCTATACATGGGACAAGCGAGCCTCCTTTTTTTTGTCCGCACCAACAGTTGCTTAATGATGGACTCGAACACACTGCTGAGATTTATGAAGATCGTCTCGGTGGTTATTTCATAGTAAGCACCTCTCCACTACATGATTCAGAAGGAAAACTCATTGGATGCATTAATATCGCCCATGATATCAGTGAATGCAAAGTAGCTGAAGATAAGCTGCGCCGAAGTGAACAGTGTATCGGGGGGAAGTTGGTGGGTATTATCCCATCCGCTCGGAAGAGGGAGAATCTGTTGCTTGCTGATATCATTGATGTTCCGATGATTCAGTCCCTCATGAATGATTTTTATAAACTTGCTCACATTCCTATGGGCTTAAATGATCTCAAAGGCAATGTTCTGGTAAGTGTTGGATGGCAGGATATCTGCACAAAATTTCATAGAGCCCATCCAGAAGCTTCCAGGTACTGCGTAGAAAGCGATACAAAGCTATCGTTGAACGCTACTCCTGGAGAACTTAAGATGTACAAGTGCAAGAACAATATGTGGGATATAGTGACTCCTATCATGTTGGATGGCCAGCATGTAGGCTATGTCTTCTCAGGCCAGTTCTTTTTTGATGATGACCCTCTGGACTATGATTTTTTTAGATCCCAAGCCAGAAAATATGACTTCAATGAGGAAGAATACATAGAAGCACTTAATAAAGTTCCACGGTTGAGTCGAGAGGCTGTGAACACAAGCATGACTTTCTTCATGACATTTGCAAATACGCTTTCGCAAGTAAGCTACAGCAATTTCATGTTGGCCCAGTCATTGGAGGAACTCGATGTCCTGATGAATGCCCTGCAGGAGAGTGAAGAGCATTTCCATACGATGGTAAATGCGATTCCACAATTAGCTTGGATCGCCAGAGCTGATGGCTATATCCACTGGTATAACGAACGCTGGTACTCTTATACTGGCACTACCCCGAAGCAGTTGGAAGGTTGGGGTTGGAAGAGTGTTCACGACCCAGAAGTGCTGCCAAAAGTACTGGAGCATTGGAAGGCTTCGATTGTGACGGGGCAAATGTTTGATATGGAGTTGCCTCTACGCGGCGCAGATGGTATTTTTCGCTCGTTTCTTACGCGTATTTTACCCCTAAAAGATGCATCAGGGGACATTATTCAATGGTTTGGAACAAGTACAGACGTCACCGAGCTCAAAAAAGCGGAAGCAGACCTTAAAGAAGCACGTGACAGTTTAGAAGAAAAAGTAAACGAGCGTACAAAGGAGCTAGATAAAGCTTATAATTTACTAAAGGAAAGTGGAAAAAAGCTTGCTGAAGCTCAAAAAATGTCTCATATTGGGAATTGGGAATGGGGTATTACAACTGATAAGGCTTATTGGTCTGATGAACTGCGCCGTATATTTAGACGTACATCGCGAAAAGTAGACCCTACTTATAATGAATATTTAAGTTATGTGCACCCTGAAGATCGAGCCTATGTAGAGAATGCCTTTAAGGAAGCTATAAATGGAAAACCTTACAGCATTGATCATAGGATTATCTTAGCTAATGGGGAAGAACGCACAGTCCATATAAAATCCGAAGCTATTTTTGATGAAAAAAAGATCCCCATTAGAGTGAAGGGAATAGTTCAGGATATTACTGAGCGCAAAAACGTAGAAGAAGTGCTGAAATTAAAATTAACAGAACTTTCCCGCTCAAATGAAGAATTAGAGCAATTTGCTTATGTTGCGTCTCACGATTTACAAGAGCCCTTGTGGATGATAACAGGTTATTTGCAGCTTTTACAAAGGAGATACCAAGGCGAACTTGATGATAAGGCTGATAAGTACATCCATTTTGCTGTTGACGGGGCTTTCCGCATGCAAAATCTGATAAATGATCTTTTGGAATTTTCTCGAGTGACTACAACTACTAGAGAGCCTGAATTTACTGATTGTGAATTTATTTTGAATCAGGTACTATCCAATTTAGAATTATTTATAAAAGAAAATAACGCTACTGTATCTAAGGATCCTTTACCTGTGGTAATGGCAGATTCAATCCAGCTGGTTCAAGTTTTTCAGAATCTGATAATCAACGGAATAAAATTCCACAGTGAAGTAGCACCAAAAATTCATATTTCTGTAGAGAAAAAGGCGAAAGAATGGGTATTTTCAGTTCAGGATAACGGAATTGGAATTGATCCGCAATATTTTAAGACAATATTTGAAATTTTTAAAAGACTGGATAAAAGGGAAGAATATTCTGGAACAGGAATAGGGCTTGCTATTTGTAGGAAAATTGTGGAAAGATATGGTGGCCATATATGGGTAGAATCTGAACTGGGTAAAGGCTCAACCTTTTATTTCACTTTATTAATTAATCCTACAGCAGTTCAAAAAGGAAGTTTTAACACGTAAGAACGAAACTTTCAAATTTTTATTTAATTTCATTTATTAAAGAAGTCTCATTTAATAAATTTTTAACAAAATTTTCCATAGTTTGACTTTCGATAGAAAAAGATCCTTAATATATTCTTCTATATATTTTATATTTCCACGTGTGGATATCAGTGGAATAGCAAGCTTCATAAAAAATGTGCTATTATCGTCAGTGTTTTATAACTATTAATAATCTAGTATGATTAACTAAAGCTATTACGATGTGATATATATCCAAAAACTATATATTATATCATGTTTAGCTAATATATGCTGATGCATAACTACAATATAGGAAACATTCCAAAATGAAATGTTGTAGTGTAATTATGTATCTGTGAGTGAAAAAATGTCGCAGAGCTCTCCAACAAATAGTCTACAAAGCTGCAGGTATCTCTTACCGTTTTAGTGTAGTTATGTGTCTGGAAGTGAAATTGTCACTGAGCTCTCCGACAGATATTCTACCAGGCTGCAGGTATATCTTTCATATACACTCAGTTCTTTCTCAAGTGTTTCAGTAACTGTTTTAAGGATTTTTATTCTGGAATAGCGCTTGTCATTTGATTCCACAACAGTCCACTGACCAGTTATAGTGCTTGTTTTCTGAAGCATCTCATCAACAACAATTTCATATTCTTTCCATTTGCTCCGATTTCGCCAGTCTTCGTCTGTTATTTTTCCATTTTCTTTCAGGATCTGTCTGCCTACTTTTGAAACGTTCTAACCGAGTATCCTTATCAACTTGAAGCCAGAATTTGAGAATAATCGTTCCTGTCCCTTTAATAATATTCCCAAATTCGTTTATTTCTCTCTAAGTGCGTTTCCATTCATCTTCGCTGCAAAGCCCCTTTATTCTTTCGACCAGGCCCCTTCCCTACCAACTCCTATCGAAGATGGTTACATGCCCTGCTTTAGGAATTCCTTCACAGAAGTGACATTAGGTTAATGATGAGCTTTTTCATTATCATTTGGTGGTCCCACGGGTACCACCCTGTAGATTATGAGTTTCAGCTCTTCAACCAGCCAGTGTATGTGTCCTCCTTTGCCTGCTGTATTTTAGCCTTCAAATATTATAACTATGGAACGCTTTTTCCTGAAAAGCTCATGCTGTAAGGTTTCAAGCTTCTGTTGGTAAAGCTTTTTGGATTTTTTTATTCCTTAGAGAAAATGGTTTGTGACAGATCGATTTTATTCAAGATTAGGCACTAAGTTCAGGGAGTTTTGATATTTCTCTATCCCGATATTTAATTGTCTGCTGCCCCTGAGTAAGGGTCATGTGCTCAATATAAGTTTCAATGGACTTAGTTACAGTGGTGACAATCTTGAGGGTTGCAAAGTTCCTGTCATTTGCTTTCACTATAGTGCAAAGGGCATGTAGAATGTCTGTTTTTTCAAACACTTTTTCTATAATTGTAAGGTACCTCATTGTATTCATGAATAAAATCCAGTTCCTTCTCATTTTTCTCTCCTTTCTTCTTTTCGTATTTCTTTTAGTATTCATAAAATATTAGAGGATACCTTTTTTCTTGATTTCCTTGACACGAACTTCTTGCTCTTTTTCACTTATATGGAGGAAAAACTTTAGGATAAGGTATCTATCATCTGAAAGCTGGCGTTCAAAACAATTTATTTCTTCAAAGCATTTCTCTAGTTCTTCGTTGGATTTTGTCTTCCTGAAATGTTTTATGATTTTCTGGTGTACCAGCCCTGATCAAAGATTGCAATTTTACCTCTTACCGAGATAAGAGTCCAAAAGTGTAGGAGGAAAGTTTTTAGAGTATCTTCGTAGCAGTCAAAAGTCATTGTGTGAAAATCATATAATTTTGGGTCCAAAGGCAATATGAAACGATTGGCATCTTCTCCCATACCAGATGCATGCCAGCCTTCAAAAACAAAAGTCATGGGGATCTTCAGTTCTCAAGCTTTACGTTGGAGCTCATATAGCTTAACCTCAAATATTTTTATACTTTTTTTATATCATTGTTATTTACTGACAGCGATAGGTCAATATTTTCAAGAATACTCCTACCTCCGCTTATCTTTTAAAATCGTACCGATTTATTCAGGTATTTGGTTTTGATCTTTATTTGGACTTACGCAATTGAAATGAAAAATCAACAGCATTAAACCTATAACTATATCATCTCCAACTTTAAACTACAAAGTTTATTATATGGAAATTACGCAGTCCAACTAAAAAAGAAGTATCCTGTAGCTTCAAAAATGTCTAAACCAGCATATTTATGACATACATCTCGTGTTATTTTACTCTATAAATGCATAAGTCCTAAAAATTTTAATTTGTATTTTTTTTATGCAAGCATAAGAGCCCTTTTTTAATGATATCCCGTTCTTTAGGGAAATGAGTTTCTTTTATGAACGTTCTACTTTTGCAATAATAATCGAGCCCTCTAATAATAACCACCGGAATTCCGCCTGCTCCCTCACCCATCAGAAGGTTTGCAGCACCTGCAAGTTCATCTGCAATTGCCTCTTCTGTGATCTCAAGGGTTTTACCAAACAGGTCTTTTTCTCCAACCCAGTTTTTTATAGGTTTTATTTTATAAATTCCTATGGCAACACCAGTTTGTCCTATCTTAAAAGCTCTACCGTTTGTGTCAGTGACGATAACACTTAATCTTTTGCCACTCAGCTTTTCAAGTCCATTCCCTATCTTTGAGGCACTGAAATCAGGATTTTCTGGAGGGTAAAGCAAAAACCCATTTTCGATATTAGATTCATCAATTCCTGCGTTTACACAGGTGTGCCCTGTAAGAGTTGTTACAAGCATAAAAGGTATTTCTATAAGGACTTCCCTGCTTCGGGTCAGTACAGCTTGGATAAATCTCGCATCTTTCCCGTTTCTGGCTGAAATATCAAGTGCTATTTCTCCTGGCTTGATATCTTCAAGCCTGAAGGTATCACCTTCAGCTTTAGCAACAATTGTCGAAGCAATGATAACAATGTCCCTGTCCTGAAGTTCAATATTCTCATATATAATCGTGGGCAGATCGTCTCCATTATGTATAAGGGGGATGTTTTCTATGGCTATTGCTTCGAATTTCAAATGTCTTCCTCATAAGTCTTTGAACTCGAAATGTAGAGTAATATGATTTTGATTTTTTTCAAATGCTGGGAATAGCTCCGCGCATAAAAAATTTGCAACAATAAAGGCAGTAACCATAAATAAGACCACCGTTATACTGGACCTTGCGGCGATGATGAAAGTTACCCCAACTGAGCAAAAGATGATGAAGACCATTTCCTGATGCCGCTTTTTATATCATCTATTCACTTTGCTATGTTTCCTTCTTTCTTTATTTTTCCGATAGTTTTTTCTTTTCTTGGAGCATTTAAGAATTTTTATTCAATCTTTAAACCAAATCTTCTTAGGGGTGTTAATTACGAGCCAGTATGACATGAATGAAATTCTACAAAAAATCACGACTAAGAGTCCTTTTGAGTTACAAGACAATGAAAAAAGTAGGCCATCGAGTTTGAGAGTTATTATCAGCAAGCTGTACTACTCGCTAGACTATGAAAAAGAGCCTCAGGCTTCAAGGGATAAAGTGACTCAACTTCTTCTTTACCATGGACAGTTTAGCCTGGAAGAAATCGAGGAGATATTCCAATCATCGGCAAAAGAAACTACTTCTTATTCAATTGAATTTCTTAAACAGCACCCTGAAGTTGCAAAAGCCGAAGCCCTGAAAAGTAAAGAGTTTCCGGATGAAACAGAATGGGAGGGAGTTGAAAAACTCACGGAAATAAAATATATTTTTCCCCACTATCGATGAATGCCCACATGAGAGAAGTCAATTTAATAAAATGGTCAAAAAAGCTCTAAATATGGTTTATGTGGAATTATTTTTCGTTTATAAACTATTTTTTGTATAATTAATTTAAAATAACTCCTTACGTAATAGTATATTGTAGCGTATACCTAATTGATCAAAAAAATGAGAAATATCAACGGATTTATACGATAAACCAAGAAAGAAATATAAACGCAGAAAAGGAGTTGAGATTATGGAAGAAACAGTTTGGTATCCTTCTGAATGGAAATGTAAATGCCCGCACTGTGAAGCAACTAACACATGTTCTGTGCCTCAGAAAGATCTAATGTGCACAGAATGTGGAAAAGCATTTGCGGTTTCTGTAGCGCATACAGAAGAGTAATTAAGCCATATACCAAAGAAATAAAATTTATTAGCAGTAGGGCTTACACAGTTGAACTAAAAAATAAATCGCATTAAACTATATTGTTTATTATACTTAATTTTACATCTCAAGTGTGTAGGTCCCAATAAGTATATTTCAACGACATGAAATTCCACTGCAAAAAGCAAGATGTAGAGTCTATTCTTATACTGACCAAACTTCTGTTTTTAGAGCTTCATTTATGCATAGTTTTTGTAATAAAATCTATGAATTCCCTAAATGCCAGCAGTAATAAGAAAACATTGTTGATATCTGACTCATGGAGCTTCTGGAACTTATAGAGCATCTGGAGCGCATAGAACATTTTGAACTAATTAACCTAAAACAGAATCTTGAATAAAAAACAGAAATAAATGATTACTTAGTACTCTAAACAAAACTAGAAATATGAATAAGTCAAATCAGAAACTCAAATTTTTTGATATAACAAAATCATACAACAATTTCGTCAAATCTCAGTTCACCAGCTGCCACTGGATGTAAGAGTAATTTAAACTCATAAAATTTTTTCATAACAATATCAATTTTCTTTGAAATTTCTGGAATATAGTATGCTTCTCCGCAGTTTTCACATATATAGGCAGAAACATCTTTGATAGCAATAATTTGCTCTCCAACTTTTACCACAAAGTCTGTCTTACCTTCAACAAGTTTGCCTTTACAAAAACTACACCTGTCAGGTATCATCTTTGATCTCTCCTAACTACGTTGTCTATCCATTTATTATTTTCCGGAATATATAATGTAATTATTCTGATATGATCTGTACATTCTGCCACCACAACATGGCAGGGTTTACCCTTGGAATATGCAAAAAACAACGCTGGAGGACATGGTTCTTCTTCTGGGTAATCTTCAATCATTTGCCCACGAATTATAAGTTCCTTTATATTTTCAGTTGAAATATTCCTCTGAAACATGCGGATTCTTGCATGATTGATATAATGAAAGCATCTTCTTTTAAAAAATGTTTTATTTTATCATTGTTAACACTCATTTCTATCAAATCCTGAAAAAGATAAGACTTACGCAGTTGAGTTTACAAAATTATAATTGTCCTTTTCTTTTCAAATCTCGTTTATCTTTTATACTCTTAGCTATTAATACATTCATACATGATCCTCATTTTAACTATGTAAGTTTAGAATATTTTTAACTGCTATTACCATATATTAAATCATGATACGGATCTATTAATAAAAGATATATTTTTAAACCCTATCTATTTTTTTCCATTTTGCTGTATGATACTATACAATCTATAGAATAAGAAAGTTATAAGATCACGGGGTACAGAGCAGATTTTACAGAAAATCATACAAGCCGCTAGAAAGTGAAATACACAAAAAGTTCTGCAAAATATAATTGAAAAAGGAGTGTACTATATGCTGACAAATGTTTTATTTTTCTTGTTTGTTGTTGATGCATATATTTTGCTATAAAAACTGTGTATCTCATATTAGTTAATGCTTTTTTATTTTTCTGTTACTATGAATCTAATAGTAAATTCCGTTGTATTATCCTGTTTCAGTTTAAGTTCTCCATCTAATTGATCTACTAAGGTGGTTACCAAATGTATGCCAAGACTTTTGGAATTTTCAAAATCGATACTTTTTGGTATACCTACCCCATCATCTGAAACTTTCAAAATGAAACTGGTACTCTTAAAGCTTTCACATTTGCGTTCTTCTCTGCTATTTCTAAGCTCGCAGTCTTCGTTTTTATATAGTCCGACATATATTTTCCCTTCATCTCTCCCTGAAAATGCATGTTTAAGAGAATTTGAAACTAGTTCAGTGACAATTATTCCAAAAGGAACCGCATCATCCATATTTAAGAATAGATTTTCTTCCAGGTCCATTTGCAGGTGAATATTTTTGTATTCTAATCTGTAAGTCTGGAAAAGTTTTCCAACCAGTTTTCGAATGTATGCCGATAAATTAAGAGTTTCGAATTTTTCACCTTTATTACTATATAGTTCCTCATGAATAAGAGCCATAGATATCACTCTATCCTGGCTTTCTCTGAAAGCTTCCAAAAATTCAGAATTTTTAATAAACTCTCTATTTTTAAATTTATCAGCTTGAAGATCCAGTAGGGAAGAGATCACTTGCAAATTATTTTTGATTCTATGATGGAGTTCTTTCTTTCTAGTTTTTTCAGCTTTTAATAAAGATTTTTCGGCATCAATTCTCTGAGTAATATCTCTAGTAATAACTGAGATAGCCACAAGCTCTCTAGATGCATCAAAAATCGGAGAAAGAGCCATTGAAATATATATTAATTTATCATCTTTTCTTAACCTTGAAGTTACATAGTGCTGGATCTTTTCCCCCAGCTTAACCCTTTCAATTAGCTTTTTTGTTTCACTTTTGAGATCATCTGGTGCGAGTATTGATACGCTTTCTCCTAGAATTTCTTCAGATGAATAACCATAAATTTCTTCTGCACCATTATTCCATATAGTAATAATACCATCAAGGGATAAAGTAAGGATTGCATCACTTGATGATTCCACAATATTCGCCAATGTTCGGATTTTCTCTTCAGCTTTTTTACGCTCAGTAATATCCTGAACTGTCGCTCTCATTCGAATAGGGGTGTCTTCCTTCTCGAAGGTAACTTCTTTTTCTGAATGAATTAAGCGCTCTTCTCCTTCAGTTGAAACGATTCTATAATCAATCGCATAAGTTTTTCCTTTTAAAGCTTCCTTAGTGGCATTATCCACATAATCTCTGTCTTCGGTATGTATACAACTTAAAAAGTTGCCATAAGTAGCACCAAATTTTTGAGAATCAAACCCAAAAATACGATGCATTTCATCAGACCAGTACATTTCATCAGTTACGAGATTCCAATCCCAATTTCCAACATGAGCTATTCTTTGAGCTTCAGCAAGTCTCAGTTCGTTTTCCTTTAACGATATATAAGCACTTTCAAGTTCCAATGTGCGCTTTCTAACTAATTCTTCTAAATGATTAAGTGTTTCTTTCAACTTAGCGTTTACTTCGTTAGCTGTGTTCACTATGTAGTCAAAACTATCTCCCAACTTAGCGTCTACTTCTTTAGCTGTCTCTACTATATCGCGATACTTTATTTCACTTTCATGAAGTTTTTTTTCAAGTTCTTTCTGATCAGTTATATCGAATCCATAAAGGGTTACTTCTCTTTCGTCAGGTGTGGGATGAAATGTGACCATGTATACTTTATTTCCCACTTTAACTTCCATTTTGTCAGGGCTCTTCTGGAAAATTCTCTTTTGCTCGAAATCTTCGATATAACAAGGAAATTTTTCCCCGACTCTGATGTTCCACTCATGTAATAAGGGCTCACCTGCTCCATTTGAATAAAGAATAGTCCCGTCATTTGCCAGACCGATCACAGGATTTAAACTGTTTGCCGTAAATCTTCCCATAGTTATTTTCATTCTGTTTCACTAAGCTCTTTTTCTTTGATGTTAGTGCGTCTATCTTTAATGAGAATGTGAATATCAACATAGTAAATTTTCATAATATTATCTTTGAATCATTAAACTATTGAATATCTTAATTGCCATATTAATTATATATATTTTATACTCAATCTATGAATTTCCTAAATGTCATCAATAATAAGAAAACATTTCTGATCTATTACTCTTAGAGCTTAGGAAACTCCTAGAACATATGGAACTCATGGAACATCTGGAACTAATTAAACAAAAGTATTCTGAAGTATGGAAATATATTTAGTATATTTTGATGCAGGTTAAATATAAATTAGTTAGTTGTTATATGACATCTGGTTGGTTTGTCAGAAATTGGATAACGGATTTGAAATAGTATAGTGAAATTTAGAAGTTGGCGCCAGAGCTTGCATTACCACCTACCATACCACTGTTATTGGCGCCACTTTCAGCATTGCTATGGATCATACTCCAATGGGACTATAAATAAAACTACTAACAGAATAATCATTATCTATTAAATTTAATTTATTTTTACCATCGTTAAATTATGTAGTAACTTTTTAGTATAATGATGATCTTGCTTGAGACTAACTCTTTTCTATTTATTAGTTAATGTGATACTTCTGATCTTATGTGTCAACAAGTTGATTTTTTGGCTGCAGTTAATCAGATGCCTGCAGCCAGTTAGGCAGTTAATTGCAAGGTATGGGAATACCTATAAATTAGAGCTAGATTTGATATATTATATATTTTTTGTACTATTATAAACTGCAGGCTCAGTCTTTTTTCCCGTAAGTTCATTCTTCTTCGATTCCTCATACAAATTTTGATGGTATATCTTCTGTGGGGAGCATTTGTATGATAAATATAGTTCATTAAAACTCTGCAAGATTTTGAACCCTTTTTCAGTAATCATATAATTTCATCTGTCATGTTGCTGCAAAATCAGCTCGCAGTCCCTAAGTTTCTGGAGATGATAATTTAAGTTTCCTGCTACAAGGCCCGTAAGTTTGGAAAAATCAGAGAAACTTTTTGGTTCGAAGGCGACAGCTTTTAAAATTTCCAGGGGCTGTTCATTTGCGGCCAGTTCAAGGATTTCGCATATAAAGACGCTTGATTTGATAGCTAAAATATTGGGCTTCTGTTCGGCATTATCTTCATGAATATTCAGAGAACTCATGACTTTGATTTGTTTTCTGAAGAGACTCAAAACTTCGGAAAAGCACTTATCGCATTTACTATAAGGGGCTCTGCTTCTCAGTTCATCTAGCTTTTTTCTGTTGTCCGAAATAAAGGTCCATCTGCGTTGTCATTTTCTATATTGGTGAATATTCCTGCAGTGGTCATTGTTAGCTGATTTCTCCAACTCATGAAATGCATAGTCAATTATGATTTATCGATCAGATCTCTAGGGATGTAGGACATCAAAAAGCTAACTCAAAAAGAAAATTTTAATCTTTAGATAATTAATGTAAATAAACCCAGGTGTTAGTCACTTACGCAATAAATATTTACCTTTATTTACTACAATCAAGCTATAATTCTTGCTATTAAATTGGTTTTTTGGATTTAAAGCTTAAATAGATTCTTTTGATTCTCTAAAACAGTAATCATTCACATTTTTCGTCAAAATTAATTTTCAAATAAACACCAATTTTCGATATAAACTGCGAATAAATCCCAAAATTAATTCAATTTAATCAGTAAAAATGCCAAATAATATCGAATTAAATCGAATTAAATCGAATAATTAGCATAAAGGCTATAATTCGCGAAAAATCATCAGATAAATCTCTATTGTCATCAAATCCACGGAAATTGTCATTTTCTATGTCATGATCTCTATCATGGTCTCTGCAATAGTCACAACTGTCACCAAAAACATATACCAATAATTCAGCCAAAATCAGTTTTCCATAAAATTTACCCTTCATTTTTTAACTCAACTAGATCCAAATGTGTACTTCCTATCTAAAAACCTAAATAATTATTTGCATCACTTATTTACATCATTTAAAAGAAATAAAAAATTAATAGAAATATTTCAAGAACTGATCTAGAAGATTAACAATAGATCGGTGATTGTGTGGTTCTTTGTTGCCTTACTCCATTGTAGCACTATTCATAGGAAACGTCCCTAACTTAATATAATTGTCAAGATATATATTTTAGAATGATGGAGGTTACATTTGATGCTGTGAGTGATTGTACAATTTCCGATATAATTAAAACTATGTTGAAAATCAGGGAACAATAAAGTAAAAAAATCATATAAGTAAATGAAAATATTTGAATTGGAATAATTCCTTTATTTCAAAAGCTGGTTCGCGAAACAGAGACTTAATTTTAATTCTCTTTACTAATCTCCTTAATTTCAGGTGAATTTTTTTTTTCTCTTTTTTTTCTTTTCCAGTTTTCATCAGCTTTATTTGATACGGAGTATTTTATGCCGGCAAGAGCAATAAGAACTGCAATAATGGTCGAGTACACAAAATATTGAAGTGCGAGCGATGTATCATTAGTGCCCCCTGTTGAGAGTGAAAATGCCGCTAAAATATACGTGGTTGCACCCCAAAAAAGTAACCCAGTTGCGATAATAAAGAGAGAGATTGAAACATTCTTATATATAGGTTTACCTTCCATCCTTAGATCGAATATTTTTCCTAGATCCGCAAGTATCAGGGCTCCTGCATACCACCAGACAGATGCATGGGCGAAAACTGAGATCAGAGTAAGGGTTCCATGGTACCATACTCCTTCTCTCGAATAAAGTTTCCATACTTCCATGGCTCCATATGAAGTTGCTACAAGACTGGTAAGTATGGCAGCCATATAGCTGATAAAAACCATTTTTTGTTCTAGAAAAGCATCCATTAACCTTTCTTCTTCAAGGGCAACAATGTCATCCAGCCCGAATCCCCTATACAACATGTAAAGCCCGACAGCTGCAAGAATTCCTACAATTGCACCTTCTGGATAATGAGCAAGCAGAAATATAGAATAAATAAGAAAAGCAAGTCCTAAAGGTACAAAAAAAGTCTGGGATATTTTCGGGTTGCTGAAGGCATGTTTAAGGATATAATAAGTACTTTCTAGGTTTTCGCTTTGCATTACCACAATTCTTTTTACGGAATCGATTTTCATGCGGGATTGGACTATAGGAACCAGGGTTTCATCTTCTGCTCCATCCGAGACAAAGATCGCTCTCTGCACTTCATTAGTCTGGAGGAAATTTTCGAGCTGTTCCGCAATTTTCTGGTCTGAAATAACTCCTACATTTTTGTCCCCTGCAAAAGAGATTATTTCCACGTCAGCTCCCTTTGCTCGTAATTCATCAAGTATCCGGATTCCGCCGAAAATTGTATTGGTATCCGAGTCCTCCGGATCTGCGATCCCAAGTGCGACAGCAGCTTGAATGTTTGCTTCCCTTCCTATTATAGGGGTTTCTAAGTTTGCTTTTTCTCCAAGGTCATTATCTCGGTCTATGCATATAATTAAGGTCTGCATGGCTCCTCTATAACTCTAAAAGCTTACTCAATGCAGAGAATTGATTTTTCTTGAATACTATCTTTGAGTATGCATTTATTCGTTTTTGATCGGAGTTTTTGATAGACTTTTATAATCAGTTAAGTGGTCTTATTTTTACAACCATAGTATCTTCATTAATACTTTATAAGCTTGTAGCGTAATGAAACCACTTTTGTAACCATTTCTCATTTTTAAATTCAATTTTAGCTTCAGAATATATGGGTTGCATATAGTATATAATTGTTAATATATATAGTGAATTATTTAAAAAACTCCTATGCATTTGAGTATTGAGAGTTTAAATATCTTAACAATATCTTCTATTAATTAAAATTCTTACTAATTTTGTTATTAAAAAAAATATGAAAGTTTTTAGTCACTGGAGATAGATTTGATGGACTTGATTTCTTTTAATTGGTTGGAAATCTTTTGTATAATTTTTGAGTTAATATATATATAAACAAAACTTTCCTTAAGGTGGACAGGAAGTTGAAGCAATAGTGATGTTTTAAATATTTGTCTTCTAGTTAGTAATAGCATGATCTTTTCGATTTCGAACTTGAGAAGCAATTTATTGATAGAACTCTTTTCAGGAAATTTCTTGGTTTTCCTAGTACATGCCAGACAGTACCTCAGTTTGGTAATCCAGTGATGATTAGTTATGATTGCAAAGAGGAGTAAATATAGGGAAAGTTACAAAGCCAACTGAATTGCTTTGGTTTGAAAGTAATAAAGAAAATGATTCAGGACTCTGTTTTTATCCATTCAGATTCTGGAAATGCAAAAGCGGATAAAACTCCAGAAAATGAAGCAAAAAAGAGAAGTAAAGAAGGAATAAGAACAAAAAATGTTGGTAAGCCACACTTTGGATATAAAGTTCATAGAATAATAAATAGGGATTGTGAGCTGATCAGAAGCTTCAAAACAACAACTCATAACCTCGTAATTCTCAAGTAAATTTCTCAGAAAAAAAATGAAGGGATTTACAGAGACAGGGGTACTTCGGAGCAGAATCAAAGGTTATGATTCAACAATGAAAAGAGCAGTAAAATAACTATATAGGAATGAGTTTTGTATCAAGAAACAAGAGGATCAGCTAAAAATAGCTCAATAGGGCCGAGTTTATTCAGTAACTTAAAAGATATTCAAAGTAGAAAAAATTCTTGTCACTACAATTCAAGGAGTGAATCTAAAGATTTTGTGTACTGCTTTTTGTTATAATCTCTATCAATAGATGACATTGAAAATAAAAAGAGTATTCTAAGGTAGCTGTAGCTATCTTCAAAATCAAATCATAATAAATGGAAAAAGGAAAATCGAGTCAAATACAAAAATTATAGGTAAAGATTTGGACAGGATTCATACGAATAAAATAAGAAGTTAATCGCAATCCTATATAGAAGATTCCCATTAACTTAAATTTTTGGCTTGTTATTTATAGAGCTCATATAAGATATTTTTTAAATCGGAGTCTAATCGAGATTCTCTTAATTTATCTGTAAATTCACAGAAAAATATTTCAAAAAACTTCATTGACTCAATCACAAGATTCAGAAATTTGTTATAGATATTTATATAGAGTTAGATAACTCAAAATCATTTGCTAAGAATTGGATTAAAATTTTTGATAAAAAAATTAAATTGCAATTAATTGATAAGTTGACAATAAATTGCAATTTTCTCAAAAATATCAATGATTAATAAGGGAAAATCTTAGTTTCTTCAATTCTTTAATACTTTTTTATGGTTATGACCAGATTTCTATATTTTCTGCTATATAAATTCAATTTATCACTATATACCAATATCTATATTTAAAATTAAAAAATATATTAAATCCTATGAAAATATTTATATATTGGCCTTACAAATATATTATATTGATTAAGAGGCAATAAAAAATAAATTTCAAAAAAATGAATAAAAACTTTAAACAGGTGATAAAAATGGAAAAAATTAGAGATCTGATTATCGAAAATTAGCGATTTTCAACGAAGCATTTCCGAACAGGTTCTGCCATAGTCAGGATGTCATTTCCGCAATCTCGTATGACTACCCTTTTACTTATGGACAAGTTGAAAACGAGATAGAGAAGATGGTTCATGAAGGGGTTCTCGATGCAGAACTTTCCGATTGGTATGAAATAAAGCTCTTATAAGAATATTGTACATTTCCAGCAGATATTGCCGGAAAAATTGGAAAGCACAAACTAATGCATGACGAAACAGAGATTGAACTGAGAAATACTGGGTTAGAATAGGTATCTAAGAACTCGATTGAATTTTCAGTCGCTTAATTAAGTCCCCAGCTCGGTCTATTGAGACATGTGTTAAAATGGGATATTAAGAGATATGCAATGAAGATTTCATCCCAAATTTTGCCAGTAGATGATCTCTTTTTCCCTTAAAATCTTTTAATCCGGAACAATCTTCAAAAGTGGACATTTTGTTGTACAGCTAACTTTTTTTCGATAATGTCTTTTGGCATGCTCCACCATCAGTGCATGGTACTCCTGATAAATCACCGGATTATGAGGCAAGTTTTCTTCAAAAAGTGCTTTTATTTCATCGTAATTTGCCTTTTCATCAACAAGTCTGAGGTTTGTTACTATTCTTCTTGTATAGGCATCAATAACAAAAAAAGGTTGTTTGAAAGCGTACAGCAGGATCGAATCTGCAGTTTCGGGGCCGATTCCTTTTAATGAGAGTAGTTCTTCACGTGTGGGGACTCTATACTTAAGTTCCAGAAACCAGATGGCAATGTTCTTGAGGCGTATTGCCTTTTGGTTATAATAGCCTGCTGGTTTGATCGCTTCTTTTAAAGCTTCCAAGTTAAGGGATATAATGATTTCAGGGGAGAGTGCATCCAGATGTTTCAGGTTTAAAAGAGTTTTTTCAACCTGAATCCAGCTAGTATTCTGAGTAAGCAAGGCTCCAGCTATAATCTCAAATTGCTGATCGCTGGTTTGTGGATATTTATAGTTTCCAGGATGATATCCTCTGGTATAACTTTTTTTTGAATGTACCCCCCAGCTAATTTCATGTAGGTCAATTAAAGGCCACCATCCCTGAGGGCCGTATAAGTCAAATAGGCGATCATAGATCATTCTGATAACATGTTCGATACCTGGTTTTTCGAAATATGTATTGTGAATATATTTTATCATCTCACTCCTCACTTAAGTTTTGAGAAAATCTAAAATTTACCGTTCAGATTTGCAAAATTCCATGTAGCTACCTAAAAGTGATGCAGGTTTCTCAAATGGTGAGTATTCGGCTTTTATTTGTGCGAAGCAACTCCGGTGAGAAAATCTTTTCCTGAAAACTATTCGTTTTGTGATAATGTCTACAGAGGCTCATATTTTTCTGACTTTACTTTCTTACTTCAGATATCATCAATCGTGTCTGCATATTGGGTCTTGATTCCCACGTTTTTCTCTATTTATACTCTTTAGTACTTACGGTTTCCGCCATTCTCTCATGACAGTAAAGTCACAGAAACTGTTATTTTATGACGAGCCCTAAATTCTAAGAAAATAAGTTTCACTGCAAAAATGAAATCTCAGAATTTTTGACTATGTGTCTGTAAACTCAATTGTTCAATTCGATATCATAATACAATCATTATTGCTTGGGTACCAGTAAATGCAAAAAAATATAAAAAAAATATAGGCAAAATCTCATACTTTCTTATGATGCGTTTTCAATTTGACAGATAATTCAGAAAATTCGCCATATATTGAATTTGTTTAAAATTAAATTTTTGCGTACAGTATGTAATTTTGTTCTTCAAATATGAAATTTTATTTCAAATATTTTCTTGAGAGTTGCAATTTTACATAAAATTGCACACGTTGCCAATATATTCTTAGATCATCGATTTAAAATTAATATTCCGAATTAAGTTTTTGTTATGCTGTATTTTTGTTATACTATATTTAATTGTGTTTTTTTCGAGAATATTTTATTCAACAATTATATAGAAATTTTTGGTTTTACAGAAAAGTAGGCACAATACCTTTTAAAATTTAGAAGTTGATCTAATATTAATCTACATTGATTTTCAGGAAAAGAATCAATGTTAAATTGTGAAGAGCCCCAGAATGAATACAAAACATATTCAATATTAAATTGTTTTCCGATTTTAAAACATTTTATGTGAAAGTAATTTTTATTCAAAAATTATTTTTCTTATAATTAATTTTAAGAATTATAAAAGTAATTTTTAATCAGTGAATATAAATGCCTACAGATAGCATTTACCTCTAGTAAATACGGAATTGGTAAAGATTACTACATAATGCTAAGGAGAGTTTTTCATATGGGTACTAAATTTAACCGTAGTAAAAAGACAATTATTTTTCTGATAGTAGTCAGCTTCTTAATATAAGTGGAAACTTTTGTAGCTAGTAGCCAAGGATCAGGAATGAACGATTCAGGCATGATGAATGTATCAAGCATGATGAATGTATCAGGCATGAATTAACAATAATCATTGGTTCTACATCTTGTTTTTTTTTGCTGAATGACCAAGGACACAGAATCAATAATATATTACAAAACTTTTTATAGAACTTTCTGTAAACCGCTCAATTTGATAGCATGCATAATTTTCTATGAAATCTGATCTCCCCTTCATAATCTTTTTTTGACTACGTTCCAATGTCTATATTATTTGATTTTTACTTCAAGTGCGTAATTCTTAAACTATATGGATTTTTTGCGATATCTTTAATTTTTTACGGGCCACAAAAACTAGAGATTATTTAAATATAACTTATGCGGTTGAAGTGAAATATCAATAGGATTAAACCTTAAAATATCTAAAATTCATGTTTAAATTGAAATGTCTATTTTACTTGATTTTGGTTATCAAGTGCATAAATCCAAGTGCATAGATCCAATAATTTTGAAAGATTTATCTTTTTTTACTGCATATGTGTTTGAAAATTCGAACATTCCATATTTTATAAAAATATCCAAGTTCTTCCTGATAGATCCCAAGAAATGAAAAAAACGCATTGTGCCATGGACTATGACAGCAACTTTTTGGGATGAAAGATTGCCATTCCACTGAGATCCAGATATTGAAACATAAACAGTATGGCAAAAATATTAAGAATCTCTTTTGTATGGAAAGTAAAAAGATGAGGACTTCATCATAATTTTAATAAGTGAGAATGTGGTATCAAAAAATTGAGTTATTGATCCTTTTTTAACTTGAGTTTCATAAAATCCCGCTATAAACCAGAAAGTAATTTTTCAGCTAGTCATATATTATCAAATCAGTAATTAATTCGTCCACCTAGTATTTTCCAAGCTCTTGTTTTCCTTTGCCTTCTAGTTTATGTCTCCTTTAGCTATCAGTTCTTCTAACAACGATTTAGGACTGTTTAGATTCGGAATTATTGTAACAGTTTTTGGTTTTTATGATGCCTTTTCTTGTGTTGTATCAGGAGTAATTCCCATTTGTTCTCTAGTTAATTCCTGTATCAAAATCTTTTCAGCAAAAACTGTGCATAAACGCATGCTATCCTAAAAATATTGTTTTAAAAACATAGGTGATTTCGATAAACTCTTAAATTTTTTCATATGCTTATAGTTGGTATATTAAGTAATTCGTGAAAACAAGTGGTTTATTGAATCCTTTAAACTCCTAGTTTTTCTAGAGATTGTTGTTTGCATTAGCTTCGAAAAGGTTGCTCTATAGTCTCGAGATTGAATAGTTACGATTATTTTTCAGTTGCAAAAACATCGAGTATAAACAGAATCTCGTATTTCAATGTCTAATAACGACTTTGCCAGTATTCCAGATGGTCTGAAGGTCAACTCCAAAATAATGGTGACTCAATCTATCTTTCTACCTTAATACCACTCTCGGAAACGTGATGATATTTTTCCCTGAAATCCTTAGATAAATTTTTGGTAGCTTCACCTATAATTTCAATTTGTCTGATAGTTCTATCCTGAACTAGATTGTTGAATCGAAAATCGCCTTTTTCATACCTTTGGTATTCATCAATCCTTTCGATTGAATTGAGGATGTGGTTGAGGTAACTCAAAACATTCTTTTTCATATCGAGATCATTTTCTCCTCTTTTTTAATTCCATCAATAAGGTACTTGCTTACTGAAGCTTCAGTAAGCAAATCAATATTTATGCCGAGAAATTCTAACAATTCCCTCTCAATCCTGATAAGGGTAAGCAGATTTTTCGTTTTGGGAAATTCTACAAGAATATCTATCTTACTGTCAGATTTTTTATCCTCTTACATAAGAGCCAAAACTGCTATCTTTGTTTCTTCTTATTTTTCAAGGGATGAAGTATTTTTTCCAAACAAATTTTTGTGCTAGGAAACATTCTATATATTGGTCTAATTTCATTTGTTATAGTTTAAACGTATCCTGATTGAAAACGCAGAAAAATGGTGTGGATATATGACTAAAAAAGGACACCAATGGGTTTGCGGTCAAACTTATTAAAATAGTGTGGAATGCGGAGGTTCTGTAGAGTAATATATATACTTAAAACATCGTGTATATATATATACTAAAAATGGTCGTTTAATACAAAAGTATCACTGTATATAATTACACTAATCTGAATCTAATTGAACTATCTTATTAAAAATGGGGAGACTAAATGCTAAATAAAATTAATTTGTACTCACTAGCTCTAGTGTCAGTAACTATGATTTCAATGCTGGTGATTATAGCAGATGCGGCTCCATTTACATATATTACGACGGGCAGCAACCCTGACTCTTTAATTGATACGGCAACCAACAATGTCATAGCCACAATGAATATAGGAAACGATCTTTGGAAAGTTGCACTCGCTCCTGATGGGTCAAAAGTATATGTTACGACCGATGGCAACAAAAATGTCTCTGTCATTAACACTGCCACAAAAACTATTACAGCGATGCTAAATACAGGAAACTATCCTATTGGAGCTTCACTCATCCCATATGAAACAGAAGTATATGCGGCGAGCAGATTAGAAAAAAATGTTTCTGTAATTAACACAGGGAATAATACTGTTATAGCCACGGTGGATTTAGGAGTGAATCCTTATACACTCGGGCAGTTTATTGGAAAATTAGCACCTACAATTTATTGGAATAACCCTACTAATATAACCTATGGGACAGCATTGAACAACACTCAGCTAGATGCATATGCTTCAGTAAATGGAAATTTTATATATACTCCCTCCAACGGCACTATATTGAGTGCAGGTCAGCAGCAGATATTGAGTATCACCTTCACACCAACCGATACTGTCAACTATACTCAAACATATGCAACTGCTTTGATCAATGTAACACCAGCAGCTCCTGCAATTACCTGGAGTAATCCTGCTGACATAGTCTATGGAATACCAGTGAGCAATGTTCAGCTAGATGCAAATTCTTCAGTAAATGGAACATTCATTTATAATCCTCCCTTAGGAACCGTATTGGGTGAAGGTTATCAAACACTGCATGTTAATTTCACACCCGATGATGCTATAAATTATACTACAGCATCAGCGAATGTTACAATCAATGTACTGACTCCTGTGCAGAAAATCCAGCAAATGATTACTTTTGTTTACGGTTTAGTAATTTCAGGTGGGTTGAATCGTCAATTTGGTGTTGAATTATTCTCTAAACTACACGATACAATGGGAGATCTGATTCAGGGATATACAAATTTAGCGATTGTTGAACTTAAGTCTTTTTTTCACTAGATTATAATTTCCATCAATTTTGGGATGCTTTCGCCAATAAAAAGCTTGTTGAAAGAATAATCACTTTGCTGATATGTAACTTTGTTATACATAGGTTTTGCACAAAAACGATTATTTTTCCCAGTCTTTGTACATTAAATCAGCAGTGCAGCGAAAGTTTTGTAAAACCTGATTGACTCTGCATCTTTTTTCTTTTTGGATAAAAGAGGTGAAAAGTCAATTGCTAATATCAAAAAAGATATTTCATGCAAGACATTGCTACATGGGCAATCTCCAAAAAGGATATGTGGATTCATTACTGCAAATGAAGCATATGAAGCAAATGAAAATATTTGATGTTGAATGATTCTTTATATTTAGAGCGCCATATAACATCTGATTTGAAAAGTGGAATATCTATAGTCAAGGTTTATTATATATAAGTTTCGAATTTATAATTCTCTTTGTTTTATATTCATTGAATAATAATATATGGTTGATACAACTTGAAATCACTTTTCATTGGCATATCCAGCTAATCCAAAAATTGAGTGATTTTTAAATTTTTTGATCGAAAATCTGAATTCATAAAAAGAATTAAGCCTCCGATCAAAATAAACATTCGATATTTTGAAGCTTCAATCCAGAAGTATAATACAAGGGTTGTAGCAAATTGCAAAACCGAGTGATTTTAATTTTATATAGATCACTATATTTTGGAGCTGAGCAGGCATGTTCTATGAAAATAGAGAGGATTTTGATAAACTTCGGATTTGTCACTAGTTGTGTGTAAACCAGTTATAACATGTGATAAAATTTGGTGTTTTATTGAAATTTCAGAACTTACACATTTAACAGCTACTTATTTTGCTGTTCAACGACGTAAGTTCTAACCGATTTACATTGTATCAAATTGAATAAAATGGGAGTGTAAACAAATGTTGAAACTTGGAATGAAAAAGGTACTTGCAGTTTTACTGGCAGTCCTTTTTGTTGTATCGTTGACAGCTGTAGCAGCAAGTGCCGATAGGGGCGAAGGCCATCATGGTTATGGCGGCGGCTATGGCGGCTGGGGCAACGGCTTTGGCTACGGTGGCTGGGGAGGATTTGGAGGCTGCGGATGCGGCTGTGGTATGGGCTATGGCATGTATGGCATGGGATATGGACTCGGTTGTGGATATCCTTGCGGACTTGGCATGAACTACCCGTTCTACCCTTACTACCCACCAATTAATATTATAGTATAAATAATATCTATTATAGGAAATTCCGATTTACATTTGCTTTAAACAAGTTTATAAACTTTATAAACAACCATCATAAAATTACAATTTATCGGAATTTTCTATAGTTTTTTTGTTGCTTTATAACTAATTTTTTGCTCTATAAATTGGTTTTATTGCTAAGTTCTTTTTGATATCCATCCTGAAATTATGTTTTGTAAGTCATCTATGTGAATATCACGGATACCAAGAAAACATTTATAGATATTTTTGTTTGATTTTTTTAATAAATGTTATTGGTGATGAAATCTTCTATGAATTATTGGTGGTGAGATGGGAATTCATGCTTTTGGCATCGGTTTTATACCTAAAAAAATCAAATCGACCTTTTTATAAGAATTGTGATCGGACTTATTTCAATTAAAGTAAAAATATTACTGCTTTCAGCTGAAACTGAGAAATACATGGATTTTTTATAATAAAACTTCTCCACAGGAACAATTAAAAGGTTCCTGTCCTAGCTAGATTAGCTGTATACGAGCCGTTTATTTGTGTTTTTTCTGTTAATTAGATTCTGTTTCTTTTGTTATGATCCCGGTATCTTTTTTATTTCATTTGTTATTGGTTTCTATTTCTTCTATTTCTTCTTGTTTCCTTTTCTCTTATCTTTTTTAGCTCTTTCTTGGTTGGCATTTGTTCACTTGTGTAAATTTTATGTTTTTAGAGATGGTTATCGGTAGAATAATGACTATTCATTCCAAAAGATTGTTGTCATGATCCGGGAGATTAGGACTGCATACATTTTGATATATATTGTTAATATTATTACTATCTAGCAAATATGCAAAAAATATATATCCCTGTATGTTCTATTAAAATATAAGGATCCATAAATGCACTATGGCATAGATCCCAAAATAAAATGTCTTAGCGTGATTATGTGTCTAAAAGTAAAAAATTGTCAAGAGACTCTTCAATGAATAGTGTCTCTTACCCACAACTTACAATATCCATTTTTTGATACTTCATTTATGCTCATCCTGAAGGGGCTAACATTTAGTGATCTAACTTTGAAGGAGCTCAGAATTTATCACTTCTCAAGCCTTCTAAAGTGAAAATATTTTATATATCATAGCTAGACTAAGCTCTTCGCGAATCACTCTATCAGTTGATGTAATAGAATAAATATCAACCAACTACTTCTTTGTAGCCTGAATAGTTACCAAGAACAAATTCCAGTATAATTATTAACTCAAGTCATAAAGGGATGAACCAAATGTTAAAACAGTCATCCAGTAGAATGAAAATAGTATTTGCTAGTTTACTGGTAGTTTTTTTTTGTAACATCAGTGACTGCTATGGCAATGAGCGCGGTTGAAACCAATCACAGCAAAAGCAGTACAGGCAACAATGGACTGCAATTATTCCGCACAGCGCAATTAGCCAAACAACATTGTCCAACAGATATTGTTGTTTGGCTTAATCTTCCAACAGGAATCTATAATTTCAAAGGTCAAAGTTTGTACGGGAACACCACGAACGGCGCTTATGTTTGCCAGAAAGAAGCAGATCAAACAGGATACCAAGGATGGGGACAGTGAAAATTCATTATCTATCATAAGTTCTATGAGTACTTTGATTTCATGATGAAATAATTGAACAGCGGATAGTTTTGGTTCAAAAGTTCGAATTCTATGAACCCTGAGATGTGCAG
Source organism: uncultured Methanosarcinaceae archaeon (assembly GCA_963848985.1). Lineage (GTDB taxonomy): Archaea > Halobacteriota > Methanosarcinia > Methanosarcinales > Methanosarcinaceae > Methanosarcina. Next base: position 21,080 of record CAWKGG010000063.1, on the reverse strand, counting down.
GTTTTGTATGAAAACTTCTACATCGGCAAAACGATAAATTCTATTTTTGTGGTGAAAGAAAAAGGACATAGAGTCCATCAGATTTTACGGAACTTTCGGCAATCTGCCATCAAAAATAGATAGCCTGAGTGTTTATTGAAATTTACTTATATATTTTTTAATACTTCTTTTGAATTTATTGGCATCTAACCGGTAGGAATGGATATATTCAGATATAAAACAATGATTGAGTTGAGAAAAAAAATAAACGAAAAAGAATATATAAATTAATAAATTTCAAATAAAAATATAGCATATGTTGTCTTATCAATTTCTAGCCGGTAATTAATAACTAAAGGCACGACTTAGTAATAAATATATATAAAAAGTTAAGAGTAACTATTTTAATCTTAAATTTCAATGTTTTTAGACACATTACATATTTAATCTCCTGGTTATTCATGATTGTTTATATTTTTATTGTAGTGATATACTCGTTTGAAACAACACGAATCATATCATTGAATGCTTATGTCTCCACTCCACTGGTTATATAACCAGCATTCCTGTTGTCTGTTGTTATTTGCTAGATCAAAGTTAATTGAGTATTTTGTTTAACTTGGAAAGGTGCAATGGTTGCGATGTTTGGAATTCAAATCCTTCGTTTGGGGCAAGCGAATGTGGAATGATTTTATGGTCAAGAATTGCTACTCCTTTGAGGGGTGCATCCCCTGTATTCATTACTTTGTAGTTTATTTGGTCTGCCCTGTTGGATCCTTTAGAAATACGGACTTATCAGATGTTTCATTGGAATAAGATTAATCGATGAACCAATTCCATCTCAGAGCAAAATAACAGAATGTGACTTATTAGGGAAAAAGGGCCTGATATTAGACGTAATAAGTTTCAAAGAGAACCATAGAGTTTACAAACATCTAATTAAAGAAACTGATGAATTTGTTACAGATATGAAGTCCTGGTATCCAGATTACACAACCGAAGAAATATCAGCTGCTGTTGAGCTATTGCAAGCAAATGGTTGGAAATTACCGACTGCAACCACAACCTAACTTTCTATTTTTAACCTTTCAACTATTGTTTGTATCAACCTTTTGTAAAGTTGTATCAACTATGTATCAGGCTTTGTATCAGCATCAGAGACATGTATCAAGGTGTATTAAAGGTACAATACATTTTCATTAGGAATAATATTTTCACATTAAACTTCCTAAAATGTATATGTGTAATTCCGACATACAATATACAAGGGCTATCTTTATACAAGCCTATTAGTGGCAACTGATCTTGATACAACGGCTGATACAGCCTGATACACCCTGTTACAAGCCTATTTTAGTGGCAATTGATCCTGATACATTAATGATTTCCACCATCAATTGTTCTTTCACGGAAACATTCTCCATTAAAACAGTCTCTATTTCACTTTATTTTGATCCGGTAACGTAAATAAAGAATTCGGCTATTGTAGATTCGCATTTGGTACCATATGGCAATAATTTACATAACGACAACGAATGTTACAGACTAAGTGCTAAGCTTTCTTTATTTTTATTGTCGAAGAGTAAAGCCTAACTTTGAAAACTTTGAAATCAGAGTGAATTCTCCCCAAACATATTATATATTATTTTAAAGTAATGAAAATATATATAAAATATCGAGAACCTACCTCTAGTTCTATTTGTGTAAATTCATTGGGAATTTGATTGGTCAAATAAATGACTTATCTTGAGACTACTGATGATACTTTTATCCAAAGTTTGATGATGGATATTTGATATCTTAATTTTTTACATTTTGATTCTAAATGCACTTTAAACACGTGGATTCAATTTTGAACGTTTTCACATATATAAATTCATTAATCTAATAATATTTATATAAAATAAATACTAATATTTATGATTACTGTTCAGTAAAGAAGGTACTTGCTTTCTTACTATCAGTAGAGGTAATTTTTGTTTCAACATTTGGAAATATACTCACTACAATGGATAAAACGTGATTAATAGGGGCAAAGATAGTGCCTAAAATATTATGTTATGGGTATAATAAAAGGAGTTGAATAAATGTTAAAACAATTATCGAGTATTAAAAAGGTACTTGCAATTTTGTTAGCAGTCCTTTTTGTAGTGTCTGGAACAGCAGTAGCAGCTAGTGCACATGGCGGTGGCGGCGGTCATGGCGGCGGTCATGGCGGCTGGGGCTGGGGCGGCGGCTGGGGTGGCTACTACGGCGGCTGGGGCTATCCATGGTGGATTTATGGCTATCCATACTATGGCTATCCTTATATGGGTTATGGCTATGGCGGCTACCTTATCTGAATAGGAAAATCTGCTACATCGCACACGAATTTAAAAGATACAAACCTTAAATAAAGAATAAGTTGAGAGTCTTACTGCTCATTTAATACAGAAGCTGAACTGGATTAAGAAGTCATCAGCTTATTACAACGCGAAGGAGACTCTTAACTTTATTAACTTGACATCGTTAAATTAACTCATTCTTGCAAATGTTGCAATTTATTTCAGTAGAATCATTCATAGTTTGCTTTTAGATGGAAAACTTATCAGTTTTCTGACTCAAGAAAAGAGACTAGGCGTTAGAATACTTATCTGAAATATTATTTTTATTAGCTTAGGCGATTCGGCTGATCTAAAATGTCACAAAAGTTGATCTTGTAAGCTGCAGGGGTCTTTGCCTGCAGCCTGAGAGAATGTCCAAGTAAAGGTCCGAGAAAACCTTTAAATTACATGTATATTTAATTTACTATATAGTTTTTGCATATATACTAAATATTAATCACCTAAACTAATTAGTGATTTAAATTACATGATCTAGATCTCGCTAATTATAATATATGAAAGCTTTTTCATTGCAGTCAAGAAATGAATTCATATCAGTCCCTACACCAAATTTATAATTTGTCCAATTTAGAATATCCCTATCCTACTCAAGAAAAAGCTCAAAATCGTTCCATAATCGATCTTCTACTTCATTTAATTAGTGTGGGTGAGTAGGCGGATCCAAAACGTCATAAAATTATTATAAAATATAAAAATATACTTAGTATATTTTGATGCAGGTTAATTATAAATTAATTAATTGCTATTTGATGCTGGTTGGTTGTAAGAAATTGAATAACGGATTTGAAATAGTGTTCTAAAATTTAGAAGCTGGAGCCAGGACCTGCATTACTACAATCGCATACCACTGTCACTGGCGCTACTTTTACCATTGCTAGGGCTAACATAAACTTCTATAGCGGTCAATGAAACTATAAATAAAACTGCTAACAGAATGACAATTGTCTTTCAAATTTAATTTATATTATAAATCATTAAATTCTATAATAACTTGTTGGCTTTTAAATACAACACTGGTCTTGCTTGAGACCAACCTTCTTCTTTTGTCTTAGGTTAAGTGATCCAGTTGAGAATGGTATGAGCTACAGGCGAAAGGGATCCCTGTTGCATATATCCGAAATAGTATATTTTAATGTAGGTTAGAAATATATCAATTACCTTGTATAAATTACCTTGAAATCTAATATGTTAATATAATTCGCTCAAGGAATCCCAAATGGAAGAATCAACCAAGGAATCGAAATTTGTAGAACTAACAGAAGCCCTAAAACAAATGGCTCTAGCCCTAGGAGCCTTCAAAGTAGGTATCGCTGCTCCTGAATCCCTTTTAGGCGGTCCTCCTTCGGCAGATCTGACTTATGTGCTACCAGAAGCAAAATCGACAGTTGTTTTTGCCCTGGCTTTTGACCAGAACCTTATAGACCCCTATTTTAGAAAAGAAGACCGAAAATCCCTTGAAACTAATAAGATGCAAACCACTACCCTTGCCAAAAGGATAGCCCTTAAGATGGTAGATTTCTTGAAGCAGTCTGGATACAAAGCTGTTCCCCAGTATGCAAATTTCGTTTACCGAAGGGATACAGAAAATTGGCTGCTCGATATGCATCCTCCTGTTTCCCACAGGTATCTGGCAGTACGCTCCGGGATCGGGCATTTTGGATATTCAGGGAATATTATTACAAAGGAATAGGGATCGGCTATTGATCTGGTCTCAGTAGTTACGGACGCAGCACTTATCACAACTGATCCCTTGCCAGAAGAAAATAACTATTGTGACGAATGCAAGCTTTGCCTTTCAGTATGTTCATCTGGTTATGTGGATCCAATTGAGAAAGTTACTATAACCCTTGGTGGAAAGGATTTTAGTTACGGAAAGCGAAGAAGTAATAGCCGCTGTTTTTTTGTCTGCGGCGGTTTTACAGGTTTGAATGCAACAGGAAAATGGTCTACCTGGTCTCCTGGACGCTTTAAAATCCCCGAAAAAGATGAAGATTTCATTGCTGCAATACCTGCTGCCATACAAGCGTATCTCGGCAGACCGAAGTTCAAAGGTGGATTTTTTGTACCCATAATACCAGGATCCAAGATGGAATATACCTGTGCTTATTGCCAATTAGTCTGTCATCCTGATAAAAAAGTTCGAAAAGCAAGATACAAGATGCTCATAGAAAGTGGAGTTGTTGTACAGGAAGTGGATAGAACATGTAGAGTCGTATCTCCAGAAGAAGCAAAAGAGTATCTAAAATCCATGCCTCTGGAAAGAAGAAAACTGTATGAATCCATCTCAGAAGAGTACCATGTCTAAAAGTTAAAGAACTACCTATGCTTTTTATTTATATATTTATATGGAAATAAAAGTATATGGAAAATATCTTTTGGATAGTTCCCGTATTGCTTCAGCCAAAACGTGGGGAATTAATCTGGTCAAAAACTGACTTATTCTAAGACCGCTGAGAAAATTTTAATTTAAAGTATACCATTACCCTACTCAAAACAATCGCTCTGTGAGCCCAAAAATGGCTCCAATTGAATTTGACGGATATAACCCCACTTGTATGTATAAGATAACGAAGGAAATACTAAAATAGGACTGAATAGAGCTTTAAATAAGCTCAATAATTTGAATAGGGGTTATTGTAGCCCCTGATATTTTTATCTTTTTTGCCTACACCACTTTCTGCACTTGTGGAATCTGATAAGTTCCATTTAATACCTTGGGACCTGGGAGATACATTTTCAAAACGAGATAAAAATCTCCATTGCGTGCAGGTAGCCAATTTGATTCTTTTCCTGAAGGTTCATCGTGCTGGATGTAGATGTCCAGGGAACCATCTGAGTTATACATAAGTCCGGTTGTCTGATCGCTTAGTGAGTAGTGATTGACAGGATTCTGTACGAACAAAAAAGTGGTCGCATTGTACATGCTTAATGACCAGAAGGCATCAACCGGCGGCATATTATTTTTGTCGAAATGTATTATGTACTTGTTAGTACCGTTCAAGGGTTGCCCATCTATGCCAGTTTTTGTCTTTGCGTAAATCGCTTCTTCAGGGACATTAGCTCCAAGCCCACCTTCAGTAATAGCTGCACGTCTCAGATAATTGTAGCCATAGGTTCCAATGTTGGTACTATACGTCCAACCATTGATGTAGAACCCTTTAGAGTTCTTTAAAGTGCTTTTCACGATCTGCTCGCCGTCCTTGATTGCCCGAGCAAGCCCATCAGTAATAGCTGGATCCAAGTTTGTTCCATAGGGAGTCTCGCTCTTACCCAAGTCTATTCTATCGAAAACTGCCATGAGAGCTATTTCTCCCGTGGGTGCTGGATTATTTTTCAGGGCAACCCGTAGTTCTTCGAAAAACCGTATGCTATCCTGTGCATTAGGTGAAACTACAGCTTCCTTTAAGTCGGAAAGTGTCTCTTTTTTCGCTGCGACTGCTGGCTTCCCATACTGGCCTAGTGGTGTTAGAGTAAACTGTTTCTGTAACGCCAGCACATTGGGCAGGTCCGACTCCCCTTTTACCAGGATCCTACCAATGATCCAGACAGTATTGGTCGGTGATTTAATCGTCTGGAGTCCTGTGGGTAGGCTGCCGTTCCAACCAGGTCCAACAATGGCAAAATTGCCTTCTCCTGTACCAGTGGTCCGTCTACCCACGCTGTTAAAGGTATTAGTGTACGCATCAAGCAGCTGTTGGATATAGTAACGTCCATTGGTGTCCGGTACATGCAGTACTATCGGTTCCTTTCCCAATTCGAGAAATGCAGTATTGTAAAGCGTATCTGCGTTAGGTGTAACGACATCTGTGAAGCTGGTATTGACAAGGTGTGTAGAGTAGCCCATCTGATTTACCGGGGCGTGTCCCATTCCAGACGTTGTGACAAAGAGATTTTCCGTCCGCTGCATCATTACTGGAGCAAGACCATAAATGTAAGCTTGGACACCTATAGTATACGAATCATTCTCAACCGCTTGGTAATCTCCATCATTCGTACTGATTGCAGTTGTAAACGGTACTAGCAACAATAAAATAATCAATGAGCATGCAAAAATGTTTATTGAAACTTTTAACTTATCAAGACTAATTCTTAGTATTTCTGACATATCTATTAACCTTCCAATAGTTAATGTACCAAAAGAGATTATGTGAATTTTTGGGATGGATGTATGCGGACCGTAGCCTGTATGCTTAAATTCACTGGAAAAAACCTAGGCTATAGCTGAACATAGTACATTATTATTTTAATTTAATGATAAATATAGTTTCTGAATAAAGTCTTAACTGTCATTAGTAACTTTATTTAGTCTGTTCGCTTACTACAATATACCTATCAAGACTCATGAAAATACCCAAAATCGCCCTAAAATCGTTCATTTCTGAGTTAATAGCCCAGATCTCGCTAATATAAAACAATGAATGTTTCCACGATAGTCAATAATTATGAGCCATTCAATAGAGAACATTTAACCCACTCTTGAAAATACCTTAAATCGCTCCACAATCGATTTTCTTTTACTTTATTTAATTAGCTAAGGCGACAAAGCTAATCTAAAATATCAAAAAAGTTAGTTTAGTGAACTGCAGGTGTGGACTTCCTGGAGCTCATAGAAGGTAGACTACTAGGTACCGGAATACCCTTAATTATAGCTAGACTTAATGTATTATATGTTTTGTGCATATATAATATATGTTTATACCCAAACTAAATAGTGACTAAAATCTACAGATCAATATCTGAAATTCTGGGTAACTAATATATAATTCAATTAATATATTTGTATATAAATAAAAGTGTACGAAAATATCTTTTGGATAGTGCCCGTATTGTTCCAGCCAAAACATGGGAAATCGATTTGGTCAAAAGCAACTCATTTTAGGATCACTGATTCAACTTTCATTGTAAGTTGATGTACCATTACTCCACTCAAAAAATAGCTCACAGAGCCGGAGAATGGCTCGAGTTTTATTAATCTAGTCTTAACCCCGACTTTGTATCAAAAGAAACTAAGAAAACGATAAATATCAATTAATATCTATTTATTTTTAAGAGTTAAAAACGGTGATATTATGGCCAGACCCACAAAGCTAACTAATGTAGGGTATATATATTTGAAGATGCAGGTATCCTGCATTATAATCACGAAATATAGAATCAATTAAAATTTACCGATCAGATCTCTAGGTATATAGGACTTCAAACGGTTAACTCAAGGAAATATTTTAATCTTCAGATAATTATCGATAGTAATTCCATGTGTTGCTAACTTGCGCAATAATTATTTACCTTTACTTATACAATCAATCTATAATTCTTGTTATTAAGCTTATTTTGCTCTTAAAGCTCCAATTTGTGGGAATTGGGATAAACAAACATCTAAAATTTACCTAAGCTCTTATTTTAAACCTATACATCAGTGAATACAATCTAAACATAAGTTTTGTCAGTGAAACTATTGGCTCAGCATCCTACTTTTTGCAGTGAAAAAAAAGGATATGAAAACAGTCATATTTTACAGAACTTTATTTACCCTGTTCCCACAAACTGAATTTATTTAGTCTATTTAAATAAAGTTCTTTTATTATCACATACATATGGATCAGATTTATTTTATTTATATAAAGTACTTTTATTGTGCCAAGCTTTTGAGTTGCGGATTAATTTCAATCGCTTTGTCATATGCTTGTTTTGCTTCATCAGATTTATTCAATCTACCTAGAGAATCTCCTTTATTATACCAAGCCATTGAATTCTGTGGGCTAATTTCAATTGCTTTATCATATGCTTTTATTGCCTCATCAGATTTATTTAAATCATTTAGAGCAATGCCTTTGCCTGTCCAAGCCATTGAATCCTGCGGGTTGATTTCAATTGCCTTGTCAAATGCTTTTATTGCTTCATCTGCTTTGCCTAAATTCCCTAGAGCGTATCCTTTATTGTTCCAAGAAATTGCATCCTTTGGATTAATTTCAATTGCTTTGTCATATGCTTTTATTGCTTCATCGGACTTATTTAAATAATTCAGAGCCATTCCTTTATTTTTCCAAGCTTCTGAATCCTTTGGGCTAATTTCGATTGCTTTGTCAAATGCTTTTATCGCTTCATCTGATTTGCCTGATAGGCCTAAATCAATTCCTTTAATATTCCAAGCCGTTGAATTCTGTGGGTTAATTTCAATTGCTTTATCCTGCGTTTTTATGTCATTTTCAATTGCTTTATTTAAATCAGAGACATTGTTGCTGCCGGAGTTCGAAATATCTGCAATTTGTGCTGCACCTGCGGTACTCACTAGGATCAAAAACGCCAGTGCGGCGATTCCTAAAACCGTTAGGATTATATGCTTTTTAATTACTTTACCACATTTAGTTTCGTTCATTTTCATTCTCTCGATTTTAGTTCAGATATTAATGCTGAAAAATAGCTACAAATTGTTATCTACATAGGAAATTTCGATAAAAATTAATTTTCAAGATCCATTTATATAATATTTATAATCACATGACGTGATTTATAGATTTATCGAAATCTGCTATAATTATATATTACGAATTATAAGATCTTTTGCATATTACATCTTAAACTCTACATAACAGTTGTAACTACTTCGGTACCTTAAACCTTTATTTATATTCAATCATCAAGAACTGTATTGAGTGAGTTCCATAATGCTGAATGTTTTGTCCACACCAACTTATTTTGTTGGCTATAATATAACATCAGCTACTGCTTCAATCAAAGTAACGAAGCCCTATACTTCTCAAGATACAAGCAAGAGGCAATCGCTTAAATTGTTTCCTAAATAACTGAGGGAAAAATAAATTTGAAGCAATAAACAATGAGAGCATAAGGCTGATTCTAAATAATGCAAAATTAAACCATGGTTGAGGGGGATGAGGTAATTCAAATAACAGATTTTGAATATGGAGACCAGATTTAGGTAATTCTTAATATGTAAGAAAAGTATTAAGGACTCAAATAAACTTATAAATGTCTTGACGAAAAACAAATCAAATGCATAGATAAGAGAATGATTATCCAATTAAAGCCTGAGAACCCAGAAAAATGTGATTATAAATAGGCCAGATCTGAACAGCAAATATATTGATGGTAATAAAATTCAAAACAGGAAAAAAGGTGACTCAGGTCACCAAAAGAATCACATTATGGATTTTACACAATTCTTGAAAATTATCACTATGATAAAATATTATCAATTACAATCTATCCAGTTGATCATGTATAATTTATATCTACAAAGATAAGTCATTTGACGAGATATTCAGCGATTGTGGAGCAAAACAGATTTTGGGCAAAATTTCATTTCATTTCACTCCAAGATCTACATGGCAATGAACTAGAAATCAAAGTGATGTATATTGAATGTACTGATAGATGGGGAAAATGGGGAGACATTTACACATGAAGTTATTGCATGGACAAATAGAATCAACAACTATAAAAATATAAACTGGAAGTTCCTAATTAATCATGCTATTGGAAAACTATCGGAGTATTATTTGATTATTCATCATTCAAATAAGCAATGGATCTCTTCACGTTGATTGGAAGTTATACAATTATCATGCTCTATAATTAAATTGCCCTGATGCTAGTAATGCGATTACAAATTACGTTCACAAGCTTGGCTTTGGAATATATCCCAGATCAATGAATTTCCTCCTAAACAAAGGATTTATTTTGAAATCGTCTCACTAGTTTTTCAGTTAAATCGCACAGATATTATATAAATTAATATAGATAATGGCAAACATCTATTAACGGGGTTTATAATGGAAAAAATTGAAGTTAGAGAATTAGCACCAACCGAATACAAAGAATGGGATCTGCTTGTAGAAAAAGCTCAAGCTGGTACAATCTTTCACACAAGTCAATGGCTTGAAATCTGCAGGGACGTTCTTTTCAGAGATCTTAGGATTTATGGTTGTTTTAGAAATGATGAGCTTGTTGGAGGATGCCCTCTATTTGTTAAGAACCTCAAAGGGATCTTGAAAGTAGGATCTTCTACCTGCAATATGACTGATTATTGTGGACCCCTTATTAAGGAGAGTATGGTTCCCAAAAAAAGCAAAAGTGTACAGGAAACTCATGAAATTTTTTACGCCCTTCGGGAATTTTTATGTGGACAGGGTTTTGATAGTATTCACTTAGTGTTTTCTCCAGGTCTTGGGGACATCAGACCTTTTACATGGAATGGATGGGATTCAAAGGTTCACTATACCAATCATCTAAATCTGAAAGAAAATGTTGATAATAATATTTCAAGAAAAATTCGGAGAGAACTTAAATCTGCAACTGATGCTGGACTAAAGACAAGGATAAGAAATGATTCTGAAATCTATTATGGTCTACTTTCGATGGTCTATGAAAAACAGAAAATGGAACCTCCAGTTCCCAGGGAGTTTTTCGATAGAATTTTCAATCTGATTCGGGAGAAATCTGTTGGTTACATGTTTGTTTCCGAAACTCCAAACGGAGAGGCAGTCGCAGCACATTTAAACCTCTACGGAAAGAAATGCACTGTTACCTGGTCTTCTGCCCTTAACCCATCTTTTAGCCGAATGGGCGCTAATACTCTTCTATATTATAATGAATTTCTTGACTTGCAATCCAGAAATTTTGAATACATGAACGTCATGGCAGGAAACGTTCCCAGATTTGCTGACTTTATCATGGGTTTTTCTCCTGAAGTAGTACCTTATTACAGTGTGACCCTAGATAACAAAAAGTGTTCAATACTTAAAACACTATACAAAAGTACTCATGCGGGAACTGAATAATAGAATAACAACTCTTCTAAAAAATATAAAATTTGGATTTTTCTAAAAATAATTTATTCAATTATTATCTTATTGTTTTTTTCGGACTGAAACTCTGAAGTCTATTTTATAAAATCTCTACAAAGTTTATAATCTTCCCATTTTTTTTTTCTTTACATTCACAAGGAAAGCCGAGAATATTTTCTTGAATGTTGGGTCATCGTGCAAGGTTATAGCATAGTATATAGGTGTTATGATCACAGCTGCAAGGAGGAGAACATAAAAATTCGCAGAGAGTACTTCTAGTAAAATTAACGGGATCGAAACGACCATTCCGATTGCTGTATATTTACAAAGTATCTTTACACTTTCCATTTTACTGATCCCTGCAAGGTTCAGTAAATATGCATTGTTCCAGAGCCAGAATAAAATTCCTGTAATACTAAAAAGGCCAAGGGAAAATTCAGCACTTCCGTAAGTTCCACCTATAACCAATGCCACGACTCTTGAGATTAAGAGAAATATACTGAAGGTTAACCAAACCCCCTGTTTATCGAATACACTATAAAGAGTTGAAATAGGCGAGGAAAGAAAGACGAGGAATATCCATGGCACAAGGATCTTTATATATATACCCGATGTATACCAGCTTTTTCCGAAAGCAAATGTAAATATCTCACCTCCAAGAATCAGCAAGAGTATCATCGGGAATACTCCTATTAAAATTAGCTTTTTGTAAACCTCACTAACTATTACTTTCATGTTTCCAGGATCGTTTCCATTTTTAACTTCACTTATTTTCTGAAAAAAAACCTGTTGTATAGCGGTCCCTAGAAGTCCCATGGGCATATTTACTACCTGATTAGCAAGTGAAAAATATCCTACTACGCTAGTTCCGTAATAATATGCAAGCAAAAAGGTAGGTACTTGTGGCGAAATCGAGTTTGCAAGTGTAGACCAAGAACTAAACAAAGGAAAATTTTTATATTTAATGGCCATCTCTTTCATTTTTTTAAATGATATTCTCTTAAAAACCCCTAAGTCATTTTTTACGCCTTTAAGCATGAATAAGTCTGCAAATCCATATCCAGCCACGTATCCTGCTATTAGACCCAAGGGGGATACATTCCATATTGGGATAACTAACTGAAACGCTTTGGTTGATACTGTATTTAATATTCTGGATCCTGCTATAACTCCAAAACGGATCTTTCTTGAAAGCCAGTAATTCTGCACGAAAAAAATACCGTTAAAGAATGTAATTGCTGGGATGTAAATTAAATATTTTGAAATTCCTGGAGCATTGAGCATGTGCTCAACATTTTTTGGAAGGAATAACACTGCTACAGCTGAGAGTAAAGAAGTAAGAGTTACCAATATTGCACAGAGAAAAGCAACGTTTGCAGAGTCTTCCTCTGTTTTTGGTAACATTATAGCAAACTGATACGAAAAAGTAGAAAAGATTATCAATATACCTGATATTGAGAGAAAAAGCTGAAAGATTCCTAAATCTTCCGGGCTATAAATCCGGGTAATTAAAGGTACAAGGAGTATACCCATTATCTGTGCAGTAACACTCCCAGATATGAGTTTTAATACGTTGGTGATAAAATTTGACGCCTTGTTAGGTTCTAACATGTAATTTACAACCTTAAAATATAAACTAAAATTTTAAGCATGTTTTTTCATTCAGATAATCAATAAGTGAACAGAGTTTTCTATGGATTTAATCTCTGGCTTCTATTTTTTTCTTTTAAATAGGCAAATACCTCTTCATTATCATATACCAACGCATAATCCGGTGCTTCAAACCTTTTGAAAAATTCTATTGGCAGTGTCTGGATAAAATTTACCCCATAACGGTTAGGATCGTTGATGGAAATTGGTTCATCGATAGTTGATTTTCTCAGCAGGACCATCGAATTCCCATCAATTTCTTTGGTCTGTATATTATGAATGTTAAAATAGGTTGTGTTACTTGGATTATATCCAGAATCACTGTAAAAAATGCAACTGTCATAAGGAGAATCCATTAATATTTTCCCAGAGTAGGTTTTGGATACTGTTTTAATAGCCTGGATTTCAATATCTTTGAATTGATTTCTTATGGTCGTATCCTTTGCTACAAGAGGATTGTCTTTATTGATGCCTGGTGTTGTGACCATAAAAAATGAAAACAATAGAACTATTATGAAGATTGAGAAAATCCTTGCTTTTCTAAGGTTAAAAAGGCTAACCAATTTCAGTATATATGAGGCAGCTACGAGCACCAGAAATACTGATATCAAAGGAAACCATCGGCTTGTCAGAAGATTCCTCAACCCAAGTAAGGGGATCCCATAAGCGAAACTATACAGAACTACAACCACCAAAGCAACAGAAAATTTGTTAATTCTTTTGGCATTTTCTCGAGAAAACCATGCTAAGACCCCTCCAATTGCAAAAAAAGGTAGAATTAGGTAGCTTATGTGGAGTAGAAGAGCTTCTAGTGTTCCTTGGTTGGTTATGGAGCCTAAAATTAGTTCATCTCTTGAGTAATTCGTTCCTGCATGAAATACTTCCATGAGAGGTTTCAAAATCATCTCAAAAAAAGAGGTATTCGGGCTGACGTATGTAAACATCCAGAAAGTTTGCATACTTACTACAAAAAAAAGAATATAATTAAAACCGATTATTCCTGAAGGGGAATTCCTATACAGGTGGTTATGGAGGTATTTGCCCAGATATATTGTGACCAAACCGAAAAGTACCACAAAGGTAGTCAATTGGTGAGTCAAAATCATCAAAATAGTAATCAATAGTATGAATCCTGTATACTTCAATTCTTGTTTCTCGCTGTAAATTGCGTATATAACAAATATAAAATAGCAGAGAACTAGGGAACCCGGAGTTATGTTTGCAATTCCTGCAACAATATTTTGGTTATTTAAGTTTATTAATAAAGCTGCCAGCAAACCCATTTGAGGGCCTTCAAGTTTTTTTCCTATTAGGTAAATGCCTGCTGTGATGAAAATATTGGCAAATCCTATGGAATAAAAAAATGCGTCTTTTATATCTACTTTGCCTATTATCTGAGTAGCTGAAATGAAGATATGAGCAAGAGGGTAATAGAAATACTTATCACTGATTTGAAAAGGAGCAATAAATCCAGTATTAGTAATTATACGTGCCATATTTGCATGAAAATAGGCATCATAACCCATGAGGCTCGGAAAATTATAAAAAATCCCGGCTCTTATGAGGATTGAAAGCAACAATATCTGCAACAATATATAGCTTACCCTATCTCCCTCTCTAACGTAAAGAATCTCGGAGGCTATAATGCCTCCTAGGATGCATATCAGTATAAAATAAGATATAGGCCTATAATACATATTCATGCTGTATATTAATATGCATATAAGGAAAATGATATAAAATGACAGATTCAGAACATTTTTTAGTCTGCCTTTCCCTAAAGATATTGAAACATCATTTTTAAATTTCTTCCTAAATATAGTATATATCATACAGGAAGATAGAATGACAAGTCCAATATCTTTTTGGTTTAATTTAACTAAATAATATAAGGAAACAATCAATAATCCTAAACCAATCCCTATAAAACTGAGAATTAAGTCAAAGTTTTGAGTAAATTTTTCTGAATATTTCTCGACAGTTCCCATACTTCCCCACATAATCCTACATTTTTATATACAAATTGCTTGCTAATTTAATAGTTTTTTTTTAAGGCAGATTATCTTTATTGCAGATTATACTTTTTCCTTGAACTATTCTCTTAACTATTCTTTTAACTCATTATGTCTATAGTATTCATAATTTTTCTTCCATTAGAGGCAGGTCCGAATTTCAGATGCCTTCCATGCACCCTCTTGGCCAAAATATTGCAAAAGTGTTATATCAACTCCTAAGCTAGGTCTCCTGCATAGATGTGTTATGTCAGATGATGGTAAGCACTATTATGTGACTTTCAACTGTAAAGATCAGCTTTTCTGTAAGTTCCCATGATTGCTTGAAGTCTAGATATATCTGGCTGAAAAGACTTGCATCCATCATGTTTAGAGGGATTTAGAGATCTCAATTTCTTCTCCTGTGTTAAGTTTGTATGAACTGAAATGTTGGTGATTCAGTTCCCGAATCCTGAACAATCATGATAACTGGAAGTAGAATCATAACTAAAGCCTGTTCTTGCCAGCAATTCACAGGTTTTTGGATCTTTAAATTGCAAATAATGATTTATTTAACGAATATTTTTTTGAGCACTTTTTCTAGCTTTTATTTTTTCCTTTTGATTTTCATTGGGTTGTTATCTCCCCATACATGTCGTGAATTCTACTTCCCATACATCACCTAAAATATAACCAATTTCATCCAGTGCTTCAATTATTACGGTAAAATCTCCATTCACAGAATCATGAGTCAAGAAATAAAAAGTTGATTTTGCTTTGTATTTTTTCTTCTAGATCTATAATTTATCTGGAATTCAATATAGGGGTCCATTTTTTTTGTATATACTTGATAATAGAAGCATAGAGATTACTACAAACTGACATCTTTTGAGAAATTTTAAATTGTTGATCACAATATTCCCCATTCCAGTGCATAAAAAATATGTGCATTGAGCCAGAAACATATAAAATTTTATGTTATCTAGATTTTTTGAAGTCAGTCGGTTTTTGATCATACTGTACTAATTTCGCGCTTCGAAAACTCTTTGACTGGCAAAGCAATACGAAAACATCTTATATATATCTAAAAGAATAGGGATATAATCCTCTGTTTTTGTAAACAATTTCCAATTTTTTATATCTTAATCTATTTTTTAACACTATATTCCTCTTATACTTACTATTTGAACTTCCAACTTTATTAAATATTTGGTTAATTTCCCTTGTTCAAGAATTAGAATGGAAATAGATGCTTATAGATTGAAATCGAAGACTGGAAATTGAAAGTAAATTAAAAATTGAAGTTTAATGACTCAAAACTCATAAGAAGCGGAATTTGAGTGCCTCAAGCATGTAACATTTTTAGTACAGATAGATTTTATCGGTATGTAAAAGCATACAAAATAAGCCGATAAATGACTAAATTTTTTAGTTACACTTTTAGATATTTAAGTTTCAGTTAGCAAGTTTATTAAGAGAAAATTCAAAACCGAAAAATACAGATTATATCTCCTCAAATGTCTTAGTTGCGGCAACTTTGAGATTAAATTTGATATTATTTTATAACGGTATATCTACCAAAGCCAAAGATAGTTTAAACCCGTACCTTTTACATAATCTTATTATTCCAATTTTCTAAAGCTTGTAAGTATGTCTTTATAACCTGCATACATTTTAGAGAGGCATTTTCAGCGATTTGATTATTATGCCTTCGAAAACTGTTTAGTCGTAAGTTGCTAGGTAAAAGATCAGGGTCGGTAATTGTTATAATTTTTGTATAGTACTGGATCTTACTTGTTTATGCAACTCTTCGGTCTCTGTGTCTGCACTAAGTTTGTGGGCTGTTTGGTTATTTCTGTCCCTCATCTCGAGTCCGTATGGTGGTCTTCCACCCTTAACTTTCATTATTCTCAATTCTTGTTTTTAAGCTTCTCAAGCAGTGCTGAAACTCTTTTTTTTGCAGCATCTGTACCTTGCATATCCTTAGTGATGGCAATATCTAGAATGTCACCTTCCTTGCTTTTAGAAGGCAATAATATGATGGGGATGTTGATTTTAATTTTTTTTTCATCCCTTACAAGCAATACTGCAATATTCTCTTCAATTCTATCGAGAGTAACTTTGAAGCTTTCCATGCCATCACTTCTTCGTACTAACTGAATAGGAAGATCCATCTGTTGTTACAATAATTGTGTCGTCCAAGTCGGTTCGATATACCTTGGAAACCTTCTGCAATCTATCGAGAGTCTCTTGATGTGGATGTCTGTAGTCATTTCTCGCACCAACTTGATAACGCTTATCTCAGGACTCACTGCACTAATAAATGGAGTTCCGCTTGCTGTCCTGCTGCCATGGTGCCCGTCTTTCAGGATATCAGAATCAACATTTTAGCCATCTTTCATTATCTCATTTTCTGCTTGAATCCCCGCATCACCCATCAATAAGAAAGTCACTTTTCCGTCAGTAACTTTTAGCACAACCGAGTTCTGGTTGACATCATCGGTAAAGTATGTACTTCCTGGGTTCAGAACCTGGACATCGATACCAGATGTGAAGTTGATTTTATCACCCCTCTTTGGAGTCTCAAATGGAATATTCTTCTTATCGATTGTCGTCAGCATATTCTCATCTGTTTTGGAGTAATAAGCGTAGCCGCTATCTACGAAATGCCCTATTGAAAAATCATCAAGAATAACAGACATCCCCCAATGTGGTTGCTGTGAGGGTGTGTCGCGATAACGTAATTAAGCGACATGATACCCTCATTCTTTATATATGTGGCTACATAGTCCGCTTTGTCTATTTCACCAGAATCAATAAGCATAGCATCATCACAGTGTTCGAGTAAAATAGAATCTCCTGCCCAATGTCGAGGAAGTGAACAGTAAGGTTCTCTCCTGCAGATGGGAGCTCTTTATTTTGATTTATTATTGTAGGATTCGTTTGTTTCGCTGTAGGTACAGGCATGGGCTGTTCAGTTGACTGTGTTGGTTGTTCGAAGCTGCTGTTTTTTCTGTAGACACTTTTTCTGGAGTATTCTTTTTAGAATCACTACATACAGCTGCAACAAACAACAATAATAAACAGATAATAATGACAAGAATTCGTGAAGGTTTCATGAGAATAGCAATACTATAAAAGGTATTATAAGAATTCGATTTTGTTGGGGTTGTTCATAGAATGGCAGGCTACAAAGTAAAACAATGTCAATAAACTTGAAACTTGAGAAACACTCTAAAAATTGATTAGAAATCGAGCACTCAGCACTAAATTTTTTAAAGTGGTAGTTATATTAAGAAATCTGTTCCCCAGATTTTTAGAGTGGCCAATTTACATATTAATGATTTTGCTTTCGCTTCTTTTTTTAGGTCTTTTTATAAGAAGCGGTTTGTGATGCTAAAAATGTTCATAAAATGAATATTTAGGTTTATTGGTAAATATTCAGCCCAGATACTAAAACATCAACTAAATTCTTATTAAGATGTAGTGGGCAAATTTCGTAAACTTATTTTATGTAATTGTAGGCTATTGATTTCATTTTTTTATTCCTCATCAGTTAGTAATCAGACTGTTCGGTTTCATCAAAATAGATATCAATCAGCGGATTTTTGTGGGATGAATAGTTACGTTTATTTTTTAAAATTTCTGCGATTAATCTTTTTTAGTCATAGTCTTGGCTGTAGGCTCCCCGAGTTTTCTAAGTTTTGCTGATACATTTAATTTTTTCATGATCTTGTTTACAGTTTATGTCTAGGTCTCGAGTACTTGTTCCTTTTTAAACCTTGGCTGTATTTGGGTATGTTTGATTTCCCATTGGCTATCCTCATTCCATTAATAATTGAAAGAACAGAAATTAATATACTAAGAGTAATAACAGTTAATAGAAGAGAAACTTGTCATCGAAAATTTTGTATTTATATTTTGAGATTATTTTATTGTTAAAATCATTTTCTTTGTTTATTAATGAAGATTCCACAAATATAGTTACTGTTGTTCTTTCAGCCTGCGGTTTTTCTTTCTTATACAGCATCCGATCCCACACAGAAAGGCTGTGACATCATTTTCGACAAAATCCGCATCACAATCCCCAAAAACAGTTATCCTGTAAGACACAGCTAGCCTTTCGATCCATTTATTCTCGATGTAGTTTTCGACCAAATTAGATCCCCTGTAGATATCACTAATTTCGCAAGCTGCAAGACTTTTGTTTGTACTTATAGCTTCAAGGATTATTTCAGGGTCAGCACCATTGAGAATAAGAACTGAGATGTCCCTAGTCGAATGTTTAAGATTTTCTTTTCTCCATTGTCTTAGTTCGGATTCTGAAAGGAGTCGAAGATTTTCAAGCTTAAGTTTTATGAATTGATTTTTAATTTGAGGAGCAGTGCCTTTTGATATTAGTTTTTTGAGAACTACCTCATTTTGGCTAAACTTTTCAAGAGTACCTACATGAGTTTTTCCGGAATAAAAGTGGGAAAAGCCACAGACTTTCCCTATGGATTTTAGTATAGTCTCATATTCAGCTATTTTGGAATTGATCAACTTATCCGACTTGCTCAGGGCTTGAGCAGTATCTCCGTACTTTCGAGCAGCAGCCTTCATTTTTCTTGCAAATCCCTCTTCATCGTGGGCCCTTACCAGGCTAGATATCTCTTCACACTCTTTGATGAAGGTCTTATGGACTTCCAGGACTCCGGGATTTTCCATCTGGATGAGAGCATATAGATAGGGATTCTGACCAAGAATTCGGCCTACGAAATCCAGCATTATATCATAAACCGGGCTTACGAATTTCCTAGATTTTTTTACATCAAAGTCCAACCTGTCAATGGTTGTCCCTATGCTGATATAGGCAAAATGAGTGAGCCCTTGAACAACCGAGACAAGCATGTCGTGTTCAGCAGCAGTGGTGATTTCAACATTTGCTCCACTTTCTTCAAAAAGTTTTCTTATTACTGGGAACCATTTTTCCGAGCGTCCTGTAACGGGAACAAGGATTACAGTCTGCCCTCTTATAGTCTGAATAGTTGGACCGAACATTGGGTGAGTTCCCAGAATTTCCACATCCATAGGGACAAATTTTCTCATGGCTTCGACTGGTTTTACTTTAACAGAAGTAAAATCCATCAGGAGGCTCCCAGCCTTCATTTTTGGAGCAATTTCTGCAATAGTGTCTTCAGTTACGTTGATAGGCACAGAAACTATTACGATATCACTTTCAGAAATTGTTGATTCAAGATCCAAGGCAAAAGGAACTTCCAATTTTCTGGCAATTTCAATT
The DNA here is from genome assembly GCA_963848985.1 of uncultured Methanosarcinaceae archaeon. Lineage (GTDB taxonomy): Archaea > Halobacteriota > Methanosarcinia > Methanosarcinales > Methanosarcinaceae > Methanosarcina. Next base: position 991 of record CAWKGG010000063.1, on the reverse strand, counting down.
TTGCTGCCTTTTCCCCAAACTGTAACTTCATAACCTTTTTCTTTGAAAAAATGGGTAAACCACTGTCCCATCTCTCCGGTTCCTCCAAGAATCAACACTAGCGCCGGAGCTCGACGGCTCGTCCGCGGGTTCGGCTTTTCCAACGCGCGGGCGAGCCGCCCGCGTTCCGTAAGTTTGCTTGCGCGCCAATCGTCAATCGTCAATCGTCAACCCCAAATGATTCTGGGCATGGGAATTGACATCATCGAAGTGGCGCGGATCGAGGTCGCCGTACGAACAGTTTGGCGAGCGTTTTGTGAATCGCATCCTGCTGCCGGACGAAATCGCCTATTGCCTTTCGCACAAAAACCCCGCGCCGTTTCTGGCCGCACGATTCGCGGCGAAGGAGGCCATTTCCAAGGCGTTCGGCACCGGCATCGGCGCGGCGCTCGGCTGGCGGGACATGGAAATTCGCAACAAGAAATCCGGCGAGCCGTTCGTGGTGCTGCACGGCAAGGGAAAAAAATTGTTCAAATCACGCCGGGCGAAACGGTTGCTCGTCAGTTTGAGCCACACGCAAAATTACGCGGCGGTGACGGCGGTTTTGGATTTTAGACCAGGGGCCAAGGCAGACGCGGCGCACCGGCTTTGGACCTTTGGGACTTTGGACCCTTTTTGTTTAGTCTTCGGAGCGTGGAGACGGCTTTGGTGCCAATGGCGGCGATTTTGATCTTCGCGGGCGCGAGCTTTTTTTTCGCGCTGGCGGAGACGGCGCTGCTTTCCCTCGGCAAATGGCAGGCGCGGCAACTGGCCGAACGCCGTCCGCGCGCGGGCCGGATCATCGCCCAACTCCTCGAACAACCGCAGGATTTGCTGGCGGCGATGGTACTCGGCAACGCGTTCGCCAACGCCGCGATGCTCGCCGTCGCGTTGCGCAAGGTTTTCAGCGGCGAATGGCCGTTGTTGTTGACCGTGGCCGCGCTGTTTGCGCTGGTGCTCATCGGTTGCGAGG
>CAWKGG010000062.1:0-40500 GCA_963848985.1 uncultured Methanosarcinaceae archaeon | reverse complement strand
ACTCGTGGTCTTTGCTATTCTATCCGATTCCGGAGATCCGAATAATACTATAATTAAAGCCAGGAATTCGCACGCTGATGTGTTTCTCTTGAAAGCAGATGACATAAAAGTTAGCGGTTCAAAATAAGTGGAGCAACAGAACCCGGCTATGCAGGAATTTTTCTATGTTCTAGCGATAAGTGTACAATTGAAAACAATATCCTATTGAATAATTCGTGTGGAATCTATCTCTGGTGTGCCACAGAGAATGAGATATCAAAGAATATTGTTACTAATAATGGAGTGTACGGTGGAATTTTACTTGCAAGCTCCAAGTTCAATATTCTATCAGAAAATACGGTTTCTAATAATCACAATGGAATTTATATAGGCACATCTAATGGTAATATATTATCAAGTAACACTGTTCAAAACAGTGATAATTTAGGTTTTTTTATCTGTAGCAGAAGCAACAGAAACCTTGTTTACAACAATTATTTCAATGAAAACAAAATAACCATTAAAAATGGGATAGGAAATGCCTATAACACCACAAAAACTTCAGGTATTAATATTATCGGTGGACCTTATATTGGAGGTAACTTCTGGGGAAAACCGGATGGCACCGGATTCTCACAAAACACAGTAGATCGTGGGGATGGAATTTCAGATCATGTGTATACTAATATAACAGGCAGCATTTACTCAGATTATTTACCCCTTGTTTATTTTTAAGTTCATCACCTGTTTACCATAAAATAGGACTATGGAATGCAAATTATGGCAGTGTACTGAAAGTTCTGTAAAAATGACTGTTCTCAATTCATTTTATTTTATTACAAAACAGGATTTTGAGGTTTCACTGATGCATAGGTTTTATAACAAAAGTTATGTATTCGTAAAAGTTGTTCATATTCAAAGATTAATCATGGACCTGTCTATGGTGGGTTACTTAGGGTAAAATGGATTTAGAGACTGAAAAATTCACACAATAGATTCTACAATGGTAAGCTACATTATGAAAATTTTAGTAAAATGAATTCTATTAAGAAGCAGGTGATATTAATGGTTTCCTACAAAGGTGTTCTAGGGCTTGATGTCGTTGATGGAACATATTCTTCACTTTTTGTACAGGACAGACAAACTACATACTGAAGAAGCTAAAAACAACATCAATTAATAATTTGAATTCGATACTAATGACTCAAATATCTATGATAATGATGGTTTACGTCTCTTTTGGAGAAAACAAAAATGAATGTATCACGAAAATCGTGGCCTATTTCACTGGTAATATTTATAGTTTGGCTAAGTTTCATAGTGGTAGGAGGACTTCTACAGGTTAAGGGGCATCACATACAACTTGAAAGATTAGTTGAAAAACAGATTATGTTTGGGGAGCTAGTTGAAATTGTCTTTTTGACTGGAGTTATTACTTATTTAAGATGGTGGCCTCAAGTTGGATGGAAAAGCCCAAATAATTTCCGAGATTTAAGTTTGTTGTGGCCACCAGCTCTATTGCTTCTATTCATGCTACTGATTGTTTTATATGCCAATCTACCATCAATCGGGGTTCTTATGATTGTAATCATCAATACCTTGATGATAGGAATCAACGAGGAATTGATGTTTCGTGGCATATTGTTCTATGGGGCTTTATCATCATTTGGGATATGGCGTGCAGTATGGATCACAGCGATTATTTTTGGTTCAGTCCATATATTAAATAGCTTAATCACTGGAGATTTTAGAGCGAGCGTCCTTCAAGCTTTTTTTGCAGGTACTTTTGGTATCTGGACTGCAGCTTTGCGAATCCGTCTAAACACAATTATTCCGGTAATTATAATCCATTGGTTGTGGGATTGCCTAGAATTTCTAACAAATTCCATTTGGGATCTGGCATTGCTTCCTTTCTCTATGATGCTTTTCACCTATGGTCTCTGGTTATTACGAAACTATCGACGTGACAACATCGAACTTCTAAGGGATCAATATTAATTCATCCAATGAAGCGCGTTGGAGTGGTATATTAAAGAGAATTTTGAGAAACCTCCGATTTCAACAAATTGCTTATATAGGATTTATATTCAACCATCCAAAAATTGAGGTTTATCAAAATTTTCTATAGTCCGAGTTTCTCTAGAGATTATTGTCCATAGCTCCTAAAAGGTTCCTCTGATATGTTATAAACTGCTGCTCTAATGATTTAAACAGGAATGGGAACTCCTCTTTTAGTTGTGTGAGGACTTCTTCATCTAATTTTGCATTATAAAGTGTTCTCACCTTAGACAACTGATCAATTGATAAAATGAGAGCTCCTTTAAGGTTAACTCCTTGAAAGTTAGCCCCTTCAAAATTAGCCATAAAAAGTTTAGTCCTTTGAAGATTAGCTTCTTTAAGGTTAGCTCCTTCAAGGTTTGCTCCTTGGAGATTAGCTCCTTTAAGGTTAGCCATAAAAAGATTAGCTTCTTTAAGGTTAGCTCCTTCAAGGTTTGCTCCTTGGAGATTAGCTCCTTTAAGGTTAGCCATAAAAAGATTAGCTTCTTTAAGGTTAGCTCCTTCAAGGTTTGCTCCTTGGAGATTAGCTCCTTTAAGGTTAGCCATAAAAAGATTAGCTTCTCTAAGGTTAGCCATGAAAAGGTTAGCTCTTTGGAGATTAGCCCCTATAAGGTTAGCTTTTTCAAGTTTAGTCCCTACAAGGCTAGCTCCTATAAGTATAGCCCAATCAAGATCCGCTCCTTTAAGGTTAGTTTCTCTAAAATTAGCCCCTGTTAAATTAGTTTTTTCAAGGTTAGCCCTTTCAAGATTAATCCTTTCAAAGTCAATTCTTTTAAGATTAGCTCCAAAAAGGTTAGTTTCTCCAAGATCAATCATACGATATCCTCTTTCTTTTACCACTAAATACTTACTTTAACTTACTTTATTAGCTTTTTTCTCAAGTATGTGCTATACTCAAGAACAATTCAAGTGTAGCTTAAAAATGTTACACTAGGAAGGACTGGAAAATCCCTACGCTGTGGCTGGACGCGATCTTAACTAAAATACCGGTAGCAAAAAAAGTAATGTAAGTAATTTGTTAAAGTTTGGGATTTATCGAAATTCTTTATAATTATCCCGTATACTCTACATCCACTCTGCATACCACGCATAACTACCAATCATCTCTCTCGTCCTCACTCTTTTAAATTTAAGTTACAATATACAATATGTTCTTCGTTATTTTAAATTAATTATACGAAAAATAGCTTTTAAACGAAAAATAATCCCATATCAAATTTATCACAATCAAAAAACAATGAGATATTAATAATGATTTCTTTTATTATTTGTGAAGTTGTCAGGATCTAATATTATTCATTTTTGAGAAAATAAAACCTTACTTTGCGCCTATCAGTAGGTTATCCATTATCTATATTTACAACTATCAAATAGAGAATGTAGTGTACTGAAAGTTCTGTAATCTTGATTGGCTTTGTATTCATTTTCTTTCACCACAAAAATAGGATTTATTGTTGTTATTGATGCGGAAGTTTTCATATAAAAACGGTGCATCCTTTATTAGGATACCTTCACTGTTTAGAGTGGTTAAATTATATTCTATTTTAAAAATAAGTACTAGGTTAATAGTAATTGATGTTAGATTTTAACGTATTTTATGGAAAAGTGAGTAATGAAAAAGGGAGTATTATTCACAAATCATAATGATATACAATTTATATAATTGTTGTTCAATGCCAAAATATTCCATATCTAAATATTTTTTGTTTAGAAACAATTTTTCTTACAAATTATTTTAAATAATTCTGATTGGAGTAGGGTATAATTCAGTAAATGAATAAAAAGGAGCTAAAAAGCAGATGAAAAAGACACTTGGTATTTTGCTAGCAGTTTGTTTTTTAATGTCCGTAACAGTTGCAACAGTAAGTGCAGAAAAGACATCTATGGAGAGCGAAATTAGTAAGAATACGACAACTTCTAACGAAACATCTTCAAATATAACTACGAGTAGTGAAACGAATAACAATATGATCGCTGCCAACGAAATAGCTATGAAAAAAGTAGTGGGTATGAAGACCGACGATGGTAAAGATATAGCTATGGGGAAAGTAGTGGCCATGACGACAGACGATGGTAAAGAAATAGCTGTGGGAAAAGTAGCAGCTATGGAGACCGAAGGTGGTAACGCTATAACTATGGGAAAAGTAGTGGCTATAAAGACCGACGACGGTACAATTATAGCTATGAAAAAAGTAGTGGGTATGAAGACCGATGATGGTAAACTAATAGCTATTAAAAAGGTAGTAGCTGTAAAGACCGACGATGGTAAAGATGTAGCTGTGAAAGAGTAGGGGCTATGAAAACCGACGACGGAAATAAAAATTAGAAATAGTAATAGATATCAATCAACTAGTTTTTGATAGCTTGAGTAGTTATCCCCTAATTCCATTATAATTTTTTTGATTTTAACCGTAAAGGAGTGAAATAAATGTTGAAACAATCATCTCTTCGAATGACAAAGGTATTGGGTAGTTTGCTAGTAGCCATTTTTGTAATATCTTTGACAGCTGTAGCAGTAAGCACAGAACCTTCTGTGGTTAAAGAGAAGAAAATGACCGTAAACAGCGAAACTAACAACATTGTGGTTAAAGAGAAGAAAATGTCCGTGAAAACCGAAACTAACAAAAGCATGAACATGACGAACATTGGTATGAAGAAAATGAAAATGAAGAATAATGATATGAATTGTGAAACCTAATTTTTCTTACTTTTCTATTTATGAAGGCGGTTTGAGCTAATTAGTTCCAAATGATCCAAGAGCTCCACATGTTCTAGAATTCCCATAAGATCCATGAGTCAGATATCAACAATGTTTTCTTATTACTGCTAGCATTTAGGAAATTCATAGATTTTCTTACAAAAGCTATGCATCAATGGAACAGAGATACTTGTCGGTAGAACTATCAACTTTTCATTAATTTCAACAAAAAACAAAATAATAGGCGCTGCAGAAAGCTAAAAAATCAGGTATTTTTAAAAAAATGTTACTAGGAGTTAAGCAGGGCAAAAGTTGCAATGAAAAGTTGCAATGAGACGAAATTAAATGAAAAAATACATTAGAATGGATTAAATAGAACGATTATAATTGTAGTTGCTCGTTTTTATGGAAGGAGCAGAGAAGATCATCACTGCACAGAGAGAAGTACAGGGAACCTATGAACAGAAAGAGAAAAACAGGAGAAACAAAATAATGGTTGAAGATATTGCAAACATAAAAAGAGTGAGCCGAATTGAGACTCTTGTGGAGCAGATAAACAATTGGAATCCAGAAAAAGATTCAGCACTTGATTTGTCGATGATGTGCGAGGATCTCAACGACAAGTTAATGAGACTTGAGAACAGTGGGCATGACATTCCTAAATCAAAAGTTTGGGACCCGGAATTTGAAGTTCGTTTTGTTAACAAGATCATAGATTTCGCGAAAATGAAATCGGCTGCTGCATATAGCGAGCGCATTGAAGCTCTTCGAAAGGAAGTGTTCATTTGTGTTTGTGATGCTTCTGGCAATTGTTTAATATGCAACATCGATCCAAAAAAGATTCATGAGAGACACAAAACCATTTATCAGGGAAAATACGGTAACTCAGACCCGAGATATTTTGATTTCCAAGTCATGCCAATAGATAAGTTGGAAAGCTGGAAGCTGAGATAAAGGATTTTCATTGGGCCCTATGGATGTATGTTCAATATTTTATAATATTTGTAATTTTTGAGTCAATAACTACTTCAATTCTGAATCATATCGACAAATATGTTCAAAGAAGCTTTCTACTTGTTTGAAAAATTTCTCCAATTTTATATAACATTTATCGCTTATCCTTTTCATTTTTGGAAATTTCAATCATAAAGATGGCGATGGCGTGAACATACCCAATTGCTTGCAGTGGGATGTGCCACCGCAACTTTGATTTACCTAAAGAAGATTTCGATAAACTTCCTATTTTAACTAATTATATATATATATATTATTTTATATTTAATGGTATTTTGGGATTTATCGAAATCCTCAGGATTCATTAATAAAATCTGTCAAATTTGGATTTAAGGGTATAATGTTCGCTTGATACGACAATGGACATACTTAAAACGGTTCCGTTGCAAAAAATCTGGCTTTTTTACAAAATCAGTGAAAACCATCACAATAAAGAAAGTTAATCATTTTCATTCTAACAAGATCTATTTTTAATAGAATATGCTTTCCCGCTTATTTTATTATTTGCTATAATTGTAGCCGGAGTTCCCAAAATCGCCACCATGGTTTTTTTCTCGGCATATTCTGGTATCTGTTTGTGTTGACTAAGTAATGTCTGTATATGTACCAATTCAGCGCGCATAGTTTCGGTTAATTCATGTATATTTTCATTTAGTTTTTCTATTTGAGCTTTCTTAACTTTTAGTTGTTCATCCCTTCCTTTTGTTTGCCTCTCTAGATCTTCAATTTGTTTCTTCAAATCCTTTATTAGATCTTAATGCTCATGTAATCCTACACCGCATTGTATGAAAAGGTCTGTTGCAGAATGAGTTAAACAGTTAGGGAAAAATAAGCTTTAAAGCATCGGGTTGATTATCTCTCGGAATACATAAATAATTTTTTATTGTTGTTAACTTCATGTTTAATATCGACTTTGAGAGTTGTATCACGATGTTCACTCCACTTAAAATATATAACTAATAAATTATGTTCCATCTCATAATCAGGAAGAAGAGCTGGTTTGTCTTTTTTAATTCCAGAGTCCTCTCCACAAAGCTTTCCTTCTACCTCTGGTTTGTCTTTGTCGTAGAACTTAATATCCCATGTCCCATCATCTGGCGATAAAATTGTTAAATTACCTTTAATTGTTTTTCCACGACCTATATCTTTACTATATATTCCTTCTCCATTGTGGATTGGTATCTGTTCAGTATATTCCATTATAACTTCTCCTGTAATTTTATTTTAAACCCGGTTCCTTAGCTTCTGGGTTTTTGACTGATCACAATAATTGCTAGAGAAATTTTTAGCAAATATTGTAAATGTTTGTATTTATTTAATTATTATAAAACATATACATCTACTTGTGTATGGATTATAGAGAATTTCGATAAATCTCTTATTTCAGCAAATTGCTTATATAGGCTTTATAAGCGACCATCTCAAAATTGGGATTTATCAAACTCCTAAAGAGATTTAGCTTCTTAATTATACTTTAAATTATTTTTAAAAAAATTAGTTCATCAACAAAAATTGTTTTTTCATTAAATATTTGAATCTTGAACTTTCATCTAATTTTTTGAACTTCCATCAAATTAAATGTAGAAGTATTTTTAAATATCCATCTGCAGGTCTTGCTTACCGTTTTAGTGTAGTTATTGTATCTGGTCGTGAAAAATTGTAGCGGAGCACGTTATTAGAGAGTCTCCGGCTGAAAGGGTCTCTTTCCTGCAGCTTATAAGAGCTCCTTTTCTGATATGTCATTGATGACCATAAAATCTCGGTTATTCACTACGGTTGTCATGGTCAAGGATTGAGATTCAATATCTCTAGGATATCTCCGCAGATCGCAGAGTGCAGAATATCAAAGATTAATAATTTTAAGGCAGTCTTTCAAGGAAAAGCGTGCCTTAAAATTAAATCACCTTCTACAATTGTGTATGAGCAAGTTGCACTTTAAATGCAGATCGGAAATAATTACAATATCCACACAAAGATTGCTAACAACTCATATTCTAGTAGAGTTACTCCATATACTTTATTTACAGTTTTTATCTTTTGCAGTTTTTGTTTTTATTGCTAATGCTATTACCATGTGACCATGTGACATTTTCATATTTATATATCATAAGAGTAGCCGGTGAGGCAAACTATTCTTCGTCCTGGTTCAATACCATTCGGATGCATCTCAGGAGCTATATCCTGGACAGGATAAAGGAACAGTTGGGACCGTTGGCAGTCGGAATACCATGATGCTATGATTGAGGACGATCATCCAGGTAGGCATGATACTGAATTTGCTGGACGAACTTGACATTGCAGGAGACACCACCGTCATCTACAGCATAGATTACGGCCCACACATGAGCTCCTCGCCTGATGAAGTATGACTACATTCCACAACGAAAAGAATTCCTGCTGGAAGGGAGCTTTTCGCATTCTTGAGGTAGTGCCTGCCAAGATTTTCTAAAAAAGTTGGATCTATTAGCAGGAAGCCCTTTCATTTAGGGTATGGGAAAAAGTCATAGCGATTCCTTACACACTGGGACAAACACTATTTTCTCTTTACCCTGAACTTCTTCTTGAGTTGGTGCTTCCCCTTCAATTTTTTCCTTGCCGATCTCTTTTCCTGAAACATCCATTGCTTCTCTTGGATATATAGTTTGTGAGTTTATCTGCCAGAATAATTGATAAAGTCGGTATGATTTTTCAAACAGTGATTTTGCCTCTTCTGTTTCACCTTCTCCAAGCAGTTTTGTTCCAGTTTCCATTAATCTTATGGAAGCCGAAAGCAAGTGTTTGCTGATGCACCAAACCTCTCCTTCAGATCCCTTGATGATTTTCTTGAGGAGTTCTATTCTCATTTCCCTAACTTCTTTCAATAAATCAAAATATTCATCTTTGCCGGTCTCTTCAGCCGTAAAGAACAAATGCCCTTCTAAGGAGATGAGATTCATTATGCCGATGCTCAAATCCGCATCGACTGATAAATCCATTTCCTTTTTCTTCGTTACCTTTTCTACTTTATCAACTAATTCATTCACATCTGACTCGTAACCATTAAGTTAGCCCTCCATTAACTACTGAAACCCAGAGGTACTGAATAAGTTCATGTAGTCCCAATACAATTTCTCCGAATATACTATGCTTCCACAAAAATACCCATCCAAAGAAGGATTAGCGGCCTCCAGGAGGATTAGTTGTTGTGTCTGACTCAGTTTACTCTATAATTCTTGATAACATCATAATAGATTTATATTAAATTACTTCTGGAAAAAGTTATTTTAAAGCAAAAAATAGTTTGACGTAAAAAATGCAGTGACTATAAAAATATTCAATGCAGAACAAGTTTTTGTCACTACTATTCAAAGAGTGAATCTGAAGATGTTATGTACAGCTTTTTTTATAATGTCCATCAATTGAGGACATTGAAAATAAAAGGAGTGTTTTAAAGGTAGCGGAAGCTATCTTCAAAATCAAATAATAATGAACAAGAAAAGAAAAAAATCGGATCAAATACAGAAATTCGCACGAAACATTTAAACATGATTCTCGCGAATAAAAAAACAGAGATAAATCGAAATCCTCCAAGGATTGATCACATAAGAAAAAATTAAAATTATATTTTATGATCCTAATTTGACAAGTTGATTTTTGTGTTTAAAAGATATTTCCATATTTAAGTAGAATAAAGAAGTGATATTATGTGGGACTTACGCACTTTAGATCTAAACTAAAGTATAAATATCTCCTGCAAAAACCGTTTGAGAACTGTTATGTATGAGTACTCAACAGGCACGGTTTGCGACGGGCTCAACTCTGAAGGTATAAATTGCAACCAGGTTGCAACATTTGTATTTGTTTCCTTGTGACTTTGAATTCTTTAAAAAAGCACACAAATGAAACCTTCAGTAAGGTATTGAAATTAAGAGCAAACGACGAAGCTCTGTAAAAAATAAAGATCCCATTTTTAGTAAATCAGGAGGAGTGAGGGAACAATATAATCTGAAAGGTAAATGGGGGAATAATATGATATGGAAAGATCATGAGGATCTATTTGTAAAGTATAAGAGCAATCCTATACTTACTGCTGAAAACTTGCCATATAAGGCCTACTCAGTGTTTAACCCGGCTGCTACCATAGTTGATGATATAACTATATTACTGATGCGTGTTGAAGATCACAGGGGCTTTTCTCACTTTACCATGGCCAGGAGTAAAAACGGAATTGACGGCTGGGAGATTGATAGCCAACCGACCTTTGCTGCAGATCCTGTTAACTACCCGGAAGAGATTTACGGTATTGAAGATCCACGTATCACTCACATTGATGAGATTGGAAAATGGGCTGTAACATATACGGCTTTTTCGGATTCAGGTCCAGTAACAGCTCTTGCCTTTACAGAAGATTTCCATAATTTTGATCGAGTAGGAGCTACAATGCCTCCTGGGAATGAAAATGCTGCTATTTTTCCTGTGAGGTTTAATGGCAGGTGGGCAATGTTACACAGGCCCACATCTATTATGCAGGGTGCGAAGGCAAACATCTGGATATCCTTTTCTCCATATATGAAATACTGGGGAGAACACGAGGTTCTTCTGTATGCTCGGGAAGGAGGTTGGTGGGATGCCTATAAAATCGGTTTATCCTCGCCGCCAATCTTCACATCTGATGGATGGTTAATGATGTACTATGGGATACTTCATACAACGTCTAAGGTAAGTTATAGGCTTGGACTGGCCCTTCTTGATCTTAAAGACCCAAGGAAAGTGCTTCGCAGATCCGAAGGATGGATTTTCGGGCCTCATGAATTCTATAAACGCACTGGAGACTTTAATGATATTGTTTTCCCTTGCGGATGGGTCTTAGTGAATGATGAAATCCGTATTTATTATGGAAGTGCGGATATTTCTGTATCAATGGCCAGCGCAAAGATGCTAGATATACTTGAGTATATTCATGGGTGTCCTGAGGTTTAGTGCCCTGGAAATACTGAGAGACAGTGTGAAGAAAACAGAGGAAAGTCCACATATCCAAAAAAAGAGTAATTTAGACTTATATCATGGGGTCAGTTACTGAAAAATAATATGCTGAAGATATATTCTCAAATCTGATCAAACAGAGCGAGGCATTCATCTGGCCAGATTTAATCAATAACTCACTATCAAGATCAAAATTCATTAGAATCAATTACCGTTTAATTTATCCTAAAATGATTTCTCATTTTAAGTTTCTTATCTAATAGTTATAGATAGGGCACAGGTGTCGAATAAAATAGTATATAGATACCTATTATATATTGTTATATATACAAGATATATAGATATGTTGCCATTATCTTTAAATAAGGCTAAAAGAGATCGATCTGCTTTTGAAGTCCTCAATTACGAATTAGTAAAATATTGCAGATAAGCAAAGAAATGCAGTAGGATAGTGAAAAACTTCAACAAAATAGGGAATCCAGGATTAAGACGGCTGCTATAAGATATCTATCGAAAGCAGCCTAAAAAGCCCCTAATTTGGTCTTTGTGACCACAAATGTAATATCTGTAGACTTTTCGCTTAAGCCAGGATATATATAATCATTGACGGATACGCTGTGGTAACATTGGATGTGTGGCATGTCTCAAAAAGCTATTGGAAAGGATTATCTGACGACTTGCCAGGAATCGTGGCTCTAAAAAATTCTGCATTTGGTCCTTGCTGATTAAAAGGTCTTTATGCATCTTTTTTCTCCGCTTCTGCAATGCTCATACAGGTATCTCAAGCTATCTGGGCGGTGAGACCGAAAATATGAAAAAAAGCGAAAAAAGCTCGTTGATCCGAAGATTCCGCATTGAAATCTAAGAGCTTGTCTTAAAATTAAGTTCAATTCTACAATTGGAGTAAAATTTTCTATTTCAAAGTCAATTTATACTTAAATTTTCTAATAATCTCCTATCTGCATTTAAGGTAAGAGACTTTTGAATATCTTCTGTGATTACTAAAATTACCCTTAATTCCACTATCAATTGACTGCAATAATCAAAAATTTAATGAATAATAAAAAGCTTCTAAGTCAACATTATCCATTATCCTATTGTAGAAATTGATTGAATTTTAAGACAGGCTCTAAGTAAAAATAACTCCCTAACCAATATTTTATAGCTTGCGGCTGGAAGACTGAACTATTCCGGCCTTCACTCCGGATGCCTTTGATTGTCGGATTAGGGCCATCCGTATTTCAGCAGATAACCGGCATTAACACTGTTATCTACTACGCTCCCACAATCTTCGAGTTCGCTGGTTTTAAGACTGCGGGATCCGCAATACTAGCAGGAGCGGGGTTAGGAATCGTAATGTGGTTCGTTCACGTGCTGGCCATCTTCCTGATGGACCGCATCGGAAGGAGACCTTTGTTATTAATTGGAGTTGCTGGTCAGATTTTTGGCCTAGCGACCTTAGGTGCTGCTTTCCAGTTTCATCAATTATCGAGTTTCATTGGCTATATAGCCATTGGCAGCCTGACGATATATGCCGCTTCTTTTGCTATTGGACTTGGGCCGGTCTTCGGCTGATGATTTCTGGGATCTATCCCTTAAAGGTTCGCGGTGTTGCCATGAGCGTGGCAACAGTTGCCAATTGGGGAATGAATCTGGTGGTAGCCGTGACATTTCTAACCTTGGTCAAGGTTCTGGGTCGTCCGGAGACTTTCTGGTTATGCGGCGTAATAGCTGTCGTAGCCTGGGCCTTTTTTACCGGCTGGTGCCGGAAACCAAAGGCAAAACTCTCTAACAGATAGAAAACAGTTGGCGATAAATTTATACGCGTGCCCTATTGAAAAGGACAATAAAATTCATGCTTCTTAGGTTAAGCGAGAATAATTATAAATTGCTTCATTTCCGGCTTTGTAGAAATTCTATGTTTTCGGAATTCCCAAAATTTGTGACTGAAGATATTGATAGGGCTCAAAGAGTTTGCTGAGAAATCAATGGCATTAAAACTTCAAACTATTTCTCGGGACAAATGAGAAAACGATTCCATTAGTACTACTTCAGAAGTTCGTAAATTCTAAAGCCGGTAGATTATCACCAATTCTGTCAGTGTCGATGAGCTGGAGATAAAGGTCACTTTTGTAAGACACAGCTCCAAAATTAAGTTATTGGTGTGAGACCTACTTTCCGTAGATACACACAAAAATGTCATCTATTCTCTCGATATAGAAGTAGGTTAAAAACCAATTTTTCCTTTAATGAATGATAGTGGGCAAATCGGCAAATAAATTTTACATGTATGTACATCTGCGGAATGTTGGAGATAATATCAACTGAATGAAATTAGACCACCTTACTTTGAAGTGTTGCTTTAATTTGGAAGGTTTCTACACAGTCGAATTAGGATTCTGAGCATTCAGATTAATTATCCAGAATCCTCAAAAGCTGAAGTCTTCACATAAATTTATAGTCCAATGGCTTTATTTGTTTTCTCAATCGACTTTGCACCTTCACTTTCCAGTTCCATCATGGCCCTAATAGCATCTACATTTTCGGGAACTACGATAGATTCCTGGTGGATTGCCTGGAAAAAGTAGAGTTCCTTCTCATTCACTGTTATAGATTCAGGCCAGATACAGTTCTCCCACATATCATTTCTGGGACGCTTTATATCCCTGGCAACTTCAATGATTTCTGCTGTTGAAGTAATACCCTGCCCTATGAAACGAATTCTAGACTGGGAACCGAAAATTTTCTTGATATCTTCTGCAGTACAATCGGTGTTAACTTCCATATTTACAGTGTGCAAATGCATTAGAGTTGTCGGAACTATCAGCGCTGCAGATGTAATATTGATGTTTGGAAGCACACTCTTTACATCAGGTCCATGGTGGGACGGAAGTGTCACTGGGTGAAGTACAATTGCATTAACAGGCCCCTTTTTAATATCGTTGGGGTCGACAGCTCTTCTTGCAATAGTTATCCTTACCTTATTTATCCCAAGTTCCTTGTCTATCGGGGATATTACCCTGCAGAGTCCTGTGGTATTGCATGAGACAACCCTCACAAAGTCATGACCAAGAGCCTTATCATAATTACTGACTGCATTAAAGGAGAAACATGTAAGCTGATGACTCTCTCCTCCCTGCCAAATTGCTTTTACTCCGGCTTTCTCATATAAAGGCTTATTTTTTACCCCAATCCCCCCTGGAGTGCCGTCCACAACAAGGTCGGCTTTTCCAATCATTTCTTGAATTGTCCCTGCTAAAGGTATTCCTGCTTTCTCAAAAGCTTCGATGTTTTCAGCAGGTGCATATATATCGTAACCTAGTTGATTGGCTACTGCAGCTTCATAATTAGGCTTTGTCTTGGAAATTCCGATAACTTCCATGTCTTCCTGAGCCCTAACAGCATCTGCAACTCTTTTTCCTATGGTTCCGTAACCGTTTACTGCAATCTTTGCTTTAACCATTTGTCATCCTGTCCTGTTCAATTCTTTTCTAATCAATTCAAAGCCTAGTCTAATTTCACCGAGCTGGCAGACCATTGATTTGGTCATATTTATTAAATCCCGATTTAGTTCTATTTTTCATCTTTTAAAAATCAATCAGTGATGATCCAGCAGCTTGTAGAACCTCACTTTCATCCAATCCGTTATAACAAAAGCTATCAGTGCGTAGAGCCAGACAAAACCTGTCAGTTTCCATCCTATGGGGGACACATAGAGTCCATACACTACAACTAAAGTTGCCAGCAATTTCGTAATCACTGCAGACCAAAAAAGGAGCTTTCCTGGAAGGGGAGACCAAAAAGGTCCCCTGTTACGGGCAACGAATATGGTCAGGTGCCCAGCTATTGCAAGTTTCAGGAAAATAAAAGACTGCAGTATGCCAGCACTGAGGTGAAGAATCCTATCCCCGATATAGAATATTGAGAAAGAAGAAATCACACCTATGATTCCCAGAAATGTGGCCATTATCAGGACTTCGTGCATGTTCCATTTTTCTGGTTTTTGGGAATAGTTCACATTGTCATATGCAATGGCCATTATAGGAGCATCGTTAAAAAGGGCAAGCAAAACGATCATTATAGCAGTTACAGGATAAAAGTTAAACACAATTATTGTCGTTGCAATAAAAAAAAGTACCCGCACAGTTTCGGCAATTCTATAAATGGAATAGCTCTTCATCCTCTGGAATATCTTGCGACTTTCCTTTATTGCATTAATAATGACCGAGAGACCTGAAATTGTAAACACTATATCTGCAGCAGATTTTGCAGCATCTGTAGCCCCTGCAACAGCAATTCCAGCATCAGCCATTTTCAGAGCAGGGACGTCATTGACTCCATCCCCTGTCATGCCAACAATATGTTTTTTCTGAAGGAGTTCTACTATCCGGTATTTGTGTTCTGGAAAGACCTGGGCAAATCCATCAGCCTTCTCTACAACTTTCTGGGCTTCAGAATCGGATTTTCCTTCGAAATCTGCAGCTGTAATTATGTCCGTGCCCAATCCTACCTGATTTGCTATCTCCCTGGCAATAGCTATGTGATCACCAGTTATCATTTTAACTTTCACATCCAGGGAGTTTGCTGTCTTTATAGTCTCTGCAGAATCTTTATGTGGTGGATCATAAAGTCCAAGAAGCCCTGCAAACCTATATTTTCCTGCCTCTTCCACACCCACTCCAAGGGCACGATACCCCTTTGAAGCCAGAGAATCTACTTTTTCTTTTACTTTCTGTTCGATTTCTTCTTTATTGCTTGACATGTCCAGAATAATCTGGGGAGCACCTTTAGCAACTTTTAACTTTCCTTCAGGCCCTTCAACCGTAGCCTCTGTGTGCTTTATGACGGGGTCAAATGGCTTGAACTCCTTGATTTGATAACTTTCTATTTTTACTTTAAGGGGTTCTGAAGTCTTTGCCTTTAGGAGAATGGCATTATCAATAGGGTCGTTGTCTTCCTCTCTTGAGGCCAGCGAGCCATAGAGCAAAAGGTCGTTTTCCTTAAAGTTTCCAAAAGGTACGAATTCGGATAATGTTATTTTGTTCTGGGTTATTGTGCCGGTTTTGTCTGAACATAGAACGTCCATCCCGGCCATCTCTTCTATAGAGACCAGTTTGCTGACAATAGCTCCTTTTTTGGCAAGTTCTGTGGCTCCAACAGCCATTGAAACGGACATTACAGCAGGTAGAGCTACCGGAATTGCAGCTACGATCAGCACAAGAGCAAACTGGAGAGTTTCCAGAAAAGGAGTGTGTCTGAAAAGCTCTTCTATAAGTAATACAATTGCAACGATACAGCCTGCAAGGACAATCAGGTAGTTCCCTATTTTGAGGACCGCTTTTTGAAAATGGCTTCTGGTCTGAACATTGGCCACTAGTCTGGTGGTCTTTCCAAAATAGGTATCCATTCCAGTAACCACAACCAGTGCGGTCATTTCCCCCTTCTGGATAATGGATCCTGAATAGGCAATACCATCAGATTTTTTTTCTACGGGCAGGGATTCCCCTGTAAGAGCTGATTCATCTACCTGCAGATATTCTCCTTCGAAGAGTTTAAGGTCAGCAGGCACGATATCTCCTGAACGTATACGGACTACGTCTCCTGGAACCAGTTCTCGTGCAGGTATTTGGACCCATTTACCTCCTCTAAGTACCTTGGCATTCAGTGCCATTTTCTGCTTAAGGAGTTCAATAGCATTGTCAGCTTTGTATTCTTGCCAGAACCCCACAACTCCATTTAAGACCAGGAGTAAGGAGATTATCACCAGATCTTCCCATCGATGGATAATACCTGAAATTCCAGCTGCTATTTCGATCATCCAGGGAATGGGCCCCCAGAAATAGCTTAAAAATTTTATAAGTGGGTTGATCTTCTTTTCGTAAAGTTCATTATAACCATACTGGTTAATCCGGTTCTCAGCTTCCGATGAAGAAAGTCCCTCTTTACTTGAATCTAGTTTTTTCAGGATTTCATTTGCAGGTAAATCCTTTATTTCTTCAATTTTGAGTATCACATTTTTTTCCATAAATAGACTCCAGATCCATGCTTTCTCCCTACTCAGACCTGCTCAAAATGATTTAATGTAAAAAAACATAGAATAAGATTAATTATTAAATTTTACTTCAGGCTTATTTCTCGCATCAACTTCTTCATTTGAGTCTGTCCTTATCTAAGCTTTCATTATAGATCTTGTTTTTCAATTATTTTCTCATATACTTCCAAAGTCTTTTCAGCTATTGTTTTCCAGTTGTATTTATTTTTGAGAAGATCATATCCATTTTTCCCCATTTTGTTATGGCCAAGTCCTTCAAGGACATAATTGAGTCCCCAGGCAATAGAAGAGGGTTCTTTATGAGCAATAACGCCTGTTTTAAAGTTATCCACAAGGGCTACTGCATCGCTTACAACTACCGGTTTCCTTGCATCCCAAGCTTCAAGCACAACAATTCCAAAAGGCTCATTCCTGCTAGGTACACACACAAGGTCACATGAATTAAACCAGTCTATTACGATACCGTCCGGAGCATATCCAAGAAAATTACAGGAATTACCAATTCCAAGCTTCTGAGCTTGATATTCACAGTGAGAACGCATTCCCCCCTCTCCAATAATTACAAACTGTGCATTCTTTTTTTTCAGGACTCTTGCTGCGGCTTCAATCAACAAGTCAGGTCCTTTCTGATATGCCATTCTTCCAGTGAAAAGCACAACGGGAAGACAGGGATGAATGCCATAGTGCCTTTTTACAGTTCCTGGATCGATTTTTCTTTTTATTTTCCCCACATTTATGCCATTAGGAATCTCCCAGAACTTGTAATCTGGAATTTGGTAAATTTGCTGAATTTCTTCTTTCAATATTGTCGAGGTCGTGATCACAGCAGAGCATTCGTACCCTCCAAGCCACTCCCTATGAGATATTTCCTTTGCCTCCCACCAGTTTCCGTAAAGATTTCCATTACGCCCCCATTCGGTGCTGTGAAAAGTTAGTACAAAGGGCAGCTCGAACTGAGCTTTTATCCTGCATAGGACATTTACTGGATGCCAATCGTGCCCATGTAGAACGTCAAATTCACCCATCTTTTCTCTTACATCCAGGAACCGACAGTACATACTGTCGCACATCCTGTTCATCTGTTCTACTATCCCTGCATATTGATCACAAGCAACTCCATGATAGTGGACGCCGTTGATAATTTCATCATTGTCTTCACAGCTTCGTGTAAAGAGATGAACCTCATGTCCCTCAGCCACAAGAGCTTCCGAGAGTTCAGATACATGGGGCGAAACTCCTCCTACACGTATCGAATGCAAACTTTCCCAGCTAAACATTCCTATTCGAATTTGTTTCATATATCCAACTTATTACTTTTTATGGAAGTTAAAATTCAAAAACTGAATTACAGGAAGTAACAGGTCGTACTTGCCTGATTAGTTGCCCGATTAGCTATATGTGTGAAAGTTTATGACATCTTCTGAATTTGTCAAAATATGTAATTAGTTTCAGCATTAAGTGATTTTGTGGTCTTTGCAGGCTATGTAATCAGGCGCGAGTCTCGGATAACTAGCCATACGAGTAACGGATTAAATTTTAGTTAAAATATAAAGTCAACCACGTAGTTATTTCTAATTAATTGTACGAAAAATAGTTTAGGAATAAAAGTTATTTTTACATAAAATGTTTTAACCTTAAAAAACATTTTAATATTAATTATGTATTTATTATTCCAAAAGATATTCTAAAAAGAATTTCTATAAACCTTAATTTTTGGCTGGTTATTTAGAAACCCTATATAACCCTATATAAGCAATTTGTTGAAATCGGAGGTTTATCGAAATTCTCTAAAATTTAAAATTGAGCTTTACCTAAAAAGCAACACAGATTAATTTCATATCCAATTTTGATTGTGTCCTTGAGCTATTTATAAATAGGAGATTTCGATAAATCTCTAAATTTTGTCATGTGTTTAGATGTGGTATAGAAATGATTCGTGAAAATGAGATGTTTATCGAAATCCTTTAGAATTTGAAGTATAGGCAGATAGAATAATTAAAAGGCAGCTAAGTGGGGAAAGGTGATTCCCATCATGATCTCGGAGCAGCTGAGATTATTATCGCCAATTATCAAGCACTTGCCATTTTACAAGAATTATCTGTAGGATGACTGATTTAACTTCAATTAAATTGGTTTGATTCGGTCTCCTAATAATTTTTGACCTTTGAGTGTAATATTCTATTTTCTACCATTATTAGACTAACTTCTGCATCCAGTACTTTGTTTATTGCTTCTTCTTTTTTTGTTTCTGCTTTCCTTATTAATTCTCCAATACTTTGGATTTGTGAATCTAATTTGTTAGTAATTGCATCTAATTTTTTAGATTGTGTTTGTATAATCTTAGCTTCTGCTAATTTCCTCAGATTATTAGCGTCATTTATTAAATCCTCGAAATACTTGACTTTTTCCATTTCTATATTGAACTCTTCTTTTATTTTTTCAAACTCTTCTTCGTCAACCTGTCTGTTATGTTCTTGTTTTCCGATGTCGTGTTCTGCATCCATTTACATAACCTCCTTGGTTTTTCTATGTGGTTAGCACATAATTAAATATTTTTAAATTTACATATCTGCTGGTTATTCCACGCTTTTTGACCGATTAACTTTTATTGAAGTATAATATAACCACTTTAATTATAAATAATTTCTGAATAAAAATAATTTCTACATACAATGCTTTAACCTTGAATAACAATTTAATATTAATAATGTTTTTTATTTCAAAAGACATCCTGAAATTTAGCACTGAGTTCTTTCTAAAAAGCAACGCAGATTAATTTCATATCAAATTCTGTTCGTGTCCTTGAATCACCCTTGAGTCATTAATAGAAGATTTCGAAAAACTTTTGTTTGTCATGAATCATTTATATTCCATTTATATATCATTCATAAGCATAGGATGAAATTTGGGAGTTTATCGAAATCCTCTTATGTTTAAAATGCTTGTTTTACAGCAATTTCATGGTCTTTCTGACTTTGAACTTGAGAAACAATGTATTGATCGAATTTATTTCAGGAAGTTTCTTGGTTTTCTTGAATATATATCAGACAGTACCACAGTTTGTTCATCCAGAAAAAGAATTATTGATAATGCAAAGAAGAAGAAATAGAGGGACAGTTGCAAAGCCAACTTAATTTCCTTGGTTTGAAAATAAAAAAGGTAATATTCAGGATTCTATTTTTATCCATTAAGATTTTGGACATGCAAAAATGGATAAACCTAGGGAAAGCGAAGCAAAAAAAGGATAATCCGTAACTGAACCTGGATATAAAAAAGTATAAAGTCACACTTTGGATATAAATTTCATAGCATAATGGACAGGGATTATGCGTTGATCAGATGATTCAAAACAACAACTGTATCACTTCATGATTCGTATGTAGATTTATCAGAAAAATGAAGTGGTTTACAGGGACATCGGATACTTTGGAGCAAAATCAAAAGGTTATGATGAAACAATGAATAGAGCAGTAAAAGAACATCCCCTGGAAATAAGGGCTATATTAAGAGACAAGAATATCAGCTCAAAAAGAGTTGCAAGGTAACGAGTTTATGTAGTGACTATAAAAATGTTCAAAGCAGGACAAGTTCTTGTCACTACTATTCAAAGAGTGAATCTGAAGTGTTATGTACAGCCTTTGTTATAATCTCTATCAATTGAGGACATTGAAAATAAAAGGAGTCTTTTAAAGGTAGCGGAAGCTATCTTCAAAATCAAATAATAATTAACAAGAAAAGAAAAATCGGATCAAATACAAAAATTCGCACGAAAGATTTAACCATGATTCTCGCGAAGAAAGAAACAGAGGTAAATCGAAATTTTCTAAAGAATACGGCATTAGCAAATCAGAAGGAATAAGGAAATAACATGATCTGGGAAGACGACGGAGAACTGTTCCAAAGGTGTAAGAAAAATCCTATACTTACAGTTGAAGATTGGCCGTATCAGGCCCATTCAGTATTTAATCCTGCAGCAGCTATTGTTAATGGTATAACTCTATTAATGGTGCGTGTTGAAGATCACAGGGGCTTTTCTCACTTTACCGTGGCTAGGAGTAAAAACGGAATTGACGGTTGGGAAATTGACAGCCAACCAACCTTTGTTGCAGATCCTGTAAACTATCCTGAAGAGATATACGGTATTGAAGATGCGCGTATAACTTACATCGATGAGATGGGAAAATGGGCTGTAGCATATACGGCTTTTTCGGATTCAGGTCCCTTAACATCTCTTGCCTTTACAGAAGATTTCTGTAATTTCGATCGAGTAGGAGCTACCCTACCTCCTGAAAATAAAGATGCCGCTGTTTTTCCTATGAGAATTGATGGCATGTGGGCAATGTTACATCGGCCTGTATCTGGTATGATTGGTTCGAAGGCTAATATATGGATATCCTTTTCTCCATATATGAAATACTGGGGAGAACATAAGGTTCTTCTGTATGCTCGAGAAGGTGGATGGTGGGATGCCAACAAGATAGGTCTATCCCCATAACCAATTCGCACATCTGACGGATGGTTAATTATGTACCACGGAGTACGCCAGACTACGTCAAAAGCAAGTTATAGACTTGGGTTGGCTCTTCTTGATCTTGAAAATCCTAGAAAGGTGCTTCATAGATCTGAAGGATGGGTTTTCGGGCCTCGTGAAATGTATGAACGTAGTGGGGACGTTAATGATGTTGTTTTCCCTTGCGGATGGGTCTTAGTGAATGATGAAATCCGTATTTATTATGGAAGTGCGGATGTATCAGTATCAATGGCCAGTGCAAAAATGCACGATATCTTAGAGTATATACATGGGTGTCCTGAGACACAATGCCCTGATGAATACTGCAGATGGTTTGAAGAAAACAGGGATCTTTCTAATGATCCAAAAAAAGGCGATGTTAAATTAAAATAAAATCGTAACTATTCAGCTTGGGAAAAAAGATATCATTAACCATATTATTTAAGATTTAATTGGCAACTTTTTGTGAACTCATTTTCTTTGATTGTTGGTTAATGATTTTTTTTAGTTTTGGATGAATTGGCAATTTACGTATTTTGACAACTCAGTTAGTCTTTCATTAAGTAGTTGATGTTTTCAAGATTAAGTTTTCAATGAAAAGAATTTTTGTATATTTATGTACTGAAGCAGATCTACTCTAAAGTAACCTCACTGAAAAGCGGCACAACAATGGCTGAAAAATGGCATTCAGAGTATTCTTGAAATAACATCAAAATAATATAGAAATATCACAACTCAAAAATAGAATCAATAGACCTATTTTTGATATCTAGATAATTGCTAAAAAACATCAACTACTTAATGACCGATGACCAAAATAATGATAATAAATAAACAAGGGATATGAGCAGTTTTGGGGGTATTATTATAAGAATTGGGATGTTATCTTCAATTGGCTCGAGCACGCCACCTAAAAAGTATGGCCCATGGGAATCTGTAGTATCTTTATTAACTGAAGGACTGGTAAAAAATGGAATTGATGTTACATTATTTGCGACAGCAGATTCTCACACTTCGGCCAAACTTCATGCAGTATGCCCTAAACCCTACGAGGAAAATAAGAGTATATTAACAAAAGTATGCAAATGCCTGCACATATCAGAAGTTTTTGAGAGAGCAAATGAGTTCGATATAATACACAATCATTTAGACTATATTCCTCTTACCTACAGTGCACTTGTCAATACTCCTGTTGTGACAACTATACACGAAGTTTCTTCAAATAAAACTCTTACTGTATATAAAAAGTACAACAATAAAACTTTTTATGTATCTATAAGTAATGCCGACAGATGCCCTGAGCTGGATTATATAGCTACGGTTCGAAACGGAATCGATGTAAAAAATTTTCATTTTAATGATGACCCATTGGACTATCTCCTCTTTTTGTCCGAACTCTGGATAAAGATACAGGTGCAAATGAAGCAATACAAATCGCTAAAAAGACAGGAAAAAAACTTAGAATGGTCGGTTTTGTTGCTGATAAGGCATATTTCGAAAAAGAAGTACAACCCCATATAGACAATGAACTAATTATTTATGAGAAGCATGTTGATCCTGAAAGCAAGAAAGAACTTTTGTCAAATGCATACGCTTTACTGCACATGATCAATCATGATGAAGTTCTTGGACTTGATGTAGTTGAAGCTATGTCCAGCGGTACACCGGTAATTGCAATGAACGGAGGTTCGATGCCTGAGCTGATAAGAGATGGAGAAACTGGTTTTCTGGTCAATAGCGTTGATGAGGCTGCAGAAGCTGTCCAAAAGGTTGCTGCCATATCCCGGAAAAAATGCAGGGATAGTATAGAGAAAAATTTTTCTATTGACAGGATGGTAGCTGACTACATCAAAGTGTATGAAACAATTATTGAAAAATGTAAACGTGAGTCAGAAAGACCATGGGGACACTATGAGGTGCTCCTGCATATGCCAGGATATAAAGTCAAAACTCTCACAATCCTACCACAGGGTGAAATATCCCTTCAGCGTCATTCTCATAGAAAAGAGCACTGGTATATAGTCAATGGAAAAGGAATTGTAACTAAAAACAAAAGTGAAATCAGAGTTCTTGCCGGAGATTCTGTCGATCTTCCAGTAAACGAGGTGCACCGCATTAAAAATACAGACAACGAAAATCTTGTTTTTATTGAGATCGCTCAGGGAGATTACCTTGGAGAAGATGATATTGTCAGACTTGAGGATAAATATGGGAGAGCCTGAAAAGATCTGTATTTAATGAACTCGTATTTTGGAAGACAACCTATATTGCAAGCGCCATATTTATTTACATTTATTTATTTATTCATTTATATTTATTTCAATGTTACATTTTTGTAACATGTTACATTTTCCTTTATAATAGGAGACAATGGTACCTGCTCAGATCTCTAAGACTCTTTCTCAAGTACTCTTTTAGTCCTCTTTTCCCAAAATTAAAATTATTTCACTAATTGTTTTTAGACATTCATCAACCGAAAGCATGGGTAAAACACTACTAATGACCATCTTTACTAGGATTCACTAAGCAAATTTATATGGACTTATTTTCTATGACTGTAGGTTATTGATGTGTTTTTTATTTTTCCATTAGCTAGTAATCAGAAGTATCTATTTCACCAAAATAGATGCCCTCCAACTGATTTTTAGTAAGCTGAATAATTACTTTAATTTTAGACACTTGTAAGTGTAATAAATTTATTTCTTGGTTCAACCGAATATAGTACTATGAAGTTTCAACAAGCTCTTTATGGACAGGTGGGGGATTCCATTTAAATGACTCAGGCAAGAAGACCCCTCTTGCTCATTATCCTCGATGGGTGGGGATACAGGGGAGATGAAGAAGGAAATGCTGTCCTGGCAGCCAGAACTCCAAACCTTGACTTGCTGATGAGAGAATATCCCTGGTGTTTTTTAGAAGCGTCTGGAGAGGCTGTTGGCCTTCCAGAAGGTCAGATGGGAAACTCTGAAGCGGGGCATCTAAACATAGGAGCAGGGAGGATAGTGTACCAAGACCTTACCCGAATAAACCTCTCTATCAGAAGTGGAGATTTTTTCAAAAACCCAGTTTTTCTAAATGCAATTTCAAATGTAAAGGTCAACGACTCAAACCTGCACCTCATGGGACTTGCCTCTTACGGAGGTGTACATAGCTCTATGCCTCACCTTTATGCGCTTATAAAACTTGCACATGAGAAAGGACTAAAAAAAATATATATACACACTTTTTTGGATGGAAGGGACGTACCCCCTAAAACTGCCCTTGGAGACATAAAAGAACTAGATACATTTTGTAGGGAAAATGGTAATGCTAAAATCGCAACGGTCTCAGGACGCTACTACGCAATGGACAGAGATAATCGTTGGGATAGGACAAAACTTGCCTTTGAAGCTATAACTAAGGGAGTTGCCACTTATACAGCCCCGGATGCAGAGACTGCAGTTTCTGAAGCCTATGGCAGGGGAGAGGCTGATGAGTTTGTAAAACCGACTATAATCATGGATTCAGAAGGAAATCCAGAAACAATCATAAAAGATAATGATTCTGTGATCTTCTTCAATTTTAGGTCAGATAGAGCACGGCAACTTACCTGGGCTTTTGTAAAAAAAGACTTTGAAGGCTTCGCGAGGGAAAAACGTCTGAAGGTTTACTATGTCTGTATGGTCCAATACGATGAAACCCTAGATTTGCCCATTGCTTTCCCTCAAGAAGAGCTGGTAAAGGTGCTTGGAAAAGTACTGAGTGATCAGGGACTTATCCAGCTCCGAATTGCTGAAACCGAGAAATATGCACATGTAACTTATTTCCTGAACGGTGGACAGGAAAAATGTTATGCAGGAGAAGATCGTTGCCTGATCCCTTCTCCGAAGATTGCTACCTATGATCTCAAACCCGAAATGAGCGCATATGAAGTTACTGATGAGGTTATCAAACGAATTCGGTTAGGAAAGTATGATGTCATTATCCTTAATTTCGCAAACATAGATATGGTTGGACACACCGGTATTTTTGAAGCTGCAGTAAAGGCAGTAGAAGCCGTGGATGACTGCATTGGCAGGATTGTAGCGGTTCTGAAAGAAACAGGAGGAATAGCACTCATAACTGCGGATCACGGAAATGCTGAACAGATGATAAACCTGAAAACAGGAGAACCGTATACAGCACATACTTCAAATCCGGTAAAATGCATTTACGTAGGAGATGATGAGGTAAAAACTCTTAAAAATGGTAAACTGTGTGACCTTGCACCAACTATTCTTGAACTCCTCAGAGTTCCGAAACCGCAGGAAATGAAAGGAAAATCACTTATCCAGGATTTGCGTACTGGAGGTAAAAATCAATTACAATGGGCTTTGTAGTTTAACATGTGAGTTATAGTTGGAGGTTTAATGCCATTGAATTTTCATTTCTTGCGTGAATTTCACAGTGAGAATCTGTATTTATACTAGTCTCATTTGTTTTAGTTTTCATTTATATCATTGACTAACTATAGCTCCCAACTCTATCAAAGAAAACTTAACCACATACTTTAATCCATTTCAGGACTATGTCCTATACTCGAATCATCTGCCCAAACAAATTTTTTATATAAATTGCTTCAATACATTACAAGGTGATATAACATGGTGAAATTTGAGCTTGATGATTCTGGAGTATATCGGAATACCAACGTTTTCGATCAACTTCTCAAATTTGCAAAAGAGAATTGGGGAAATGATAGAGCAATTCTCAAAAATTTCGAAGATTTAGTCGATATTGATCTTGTTGGGTGGTTCATGCAGGACAAAGATAATGAAATTTCGGTAGGTATCGAACTCAATGAATCTAGTGACCACAACTACGACGAAATCATTTTCTATGATAAAAACAAAGGGGATATAACCGTATTTTCAGTAATGAGAGAACCTACCGCTTGATGTGTAACATATATTCAATAGGCAACGCCTGGTCGACCCTATAAGCTTGGACTTACGCAGTTGAACTGAGAAATCAATAACATTAAACTTTTGATTGTATAAAAAATGAATTTGACAACAATGTATATTGAACTTGATTTTATACCTCAAGTGCGTAAGTCTTATTGATAAATAGCCATAGGCATATGTTGGAATTTTAATGTCCTCAAATATTAATCCTTTAAATTGTCTGTTATTGCATTAAGTACGAAACTATCTAAAGGTTTAAAATATAATACATCCCATCTTTTTAGTATAACAATAATAGTCATTAAAGTTGTTCTAAAAACTCTCAATGAATGAAAATTAAATGAGTTTTGGAATAAGCTCGATTAAATCTATTGATGGATTCCTGTCAACTTACTATTTAGATATTTTTCATTACCTTCCATTTCCTTTTCCGTTTCCAGGACCTTAAGAGTGATTTTCATAACCGAATCTGGATTAAGTGAAATAGAATCTATCCCCAATTTTACAAGAAACTCCGCAATTTCAGGAAAGTCACTCGGAGCTTGTCCACAGATCCCGCTGTGTCTTCCATTTTGTTTTGCACCCAGTACAGCCATTGCCATTATTTTCATAACTCCCTGATCTCGCTCATCGAATTCTGCAGCAAGCAGTTCGGAGTCTCTATCAACGCCAAGTGTCAGCTGCGTCAAGTCATTTGAGCCTATGGAAAAGCCATCGAAGAATTTGCTGAATTCGTCTATAAGAAGAACATTATTTGGAATTTCACACATAACATAGACCTGCAGCCCATTTTCGCCTCTCTTTAGCCCGTTTTTCTCCATCTCAGCAATTACTTTTCGTGCTTCTTCAACGGTTCTACAGAAGGGAATCATAAGAATGAGATTTGTAAGTCCCATTTCATCTCTGACCTTTTTCATAGCCTTGCACTCAAGGGCAAAACCTTCCCTATAACGCTCATCACAATAACGAGAAGCTCCCCTGAAACCTATCATGGGATTGTTCTCCTCCATTTCGAAATAACTGCCCCCAAGAAGGCTTGCATACTCGTTAGTCTTGAAGTCACTCATGCGTGCTACAACAGGCTTTGGATAGAAAGCCGCAGCAATAGTCCCAAAACCTTGGGCAAGCTGCTCAACAAAATACTCTTGTTTATCATAACCTCTTGTAAGTTGTTCGATTTCCAGAAAGATTTTAGGGTCTTTGACCTTTTCAGGGTGTATGAGAGCCATTGGATGGATCTTAATATAGCTTGTAATTATGAACTCCAGCCTCGCAAGTCCAATTCCATCGTTTGGGATCATGGAAGAGGCAAAAGCTTCCTCCGGATTTCCAAGATTCATCATAATCTCAGTTTTCGGGCGTTTTAGGTCTTTGAGATTCAGAGTATCTTTATGGAAAGGAAGAATACCATCATATACAAGCCCGTCCTCTCCTTCCGCACAGCTCACGGTGATTTCCCTACCTGTCTCAAGAACCTCGGTTGCATTGCCTGTTCCGACGACTGCGGGAATCCCTAATTCCCGGCTTACAATAGCAGCATGGCAGGTCCTTCCCCCTTTGTTTGTGACAATTGCAGCTGCCGTTTTCATGACAGGCTCCCAGTCAGGAGTCGTGTTGTGCGCAATCAGAATTTCTCCTGGTTTAAAAGAGGGCAGATCTGAAACATCCGGAATTAAATGAGCTTTTCCAGAAGCAATTTTGTCTCCCACGCTCTTGCCTCTTGCAAGAATTTCGGACTGTTTTTCAAGCACATAGGTTTCCAGAATGTCTTTGCTTCTCTGGGATTGAACAGTCTCGGGTCTTGCCTGTACTATAAAAAGTTCCCCTGTTATGCCATCTTTCGCCCATTCGATATCCATGGGCCGGGGTTCTCTATATTTTTCAGAGTAATGATTTTCGATAGTTATTGCATACCCTGCAAGTTTGAGCACATCTTCATCATCAATACAGAAACGAAGCCGATCAGCTTCAGGAACCTCCACGTTTTGGGTAAGCACTTTGGAGTTGCCATGCCCGTAGATCATTTTGATCTCTTTGTCCCCTACTTTTTTCATGATAATTGGCTTATATCCTTCCCTGAAAGTCGGCTTAAAGACATAGAACTCATCTGGATTGACCTGGCCCAGCACGACATTTTCTCCAAGCCCGTATGCGCCTGTAATGAAAACCACGTCCTTGAATCCGGTTTCAGTATCCAAAGTAAAAATAACACCGCTTGAAGCTAGATCAGATCTTACCATCTTCATAATCCCAATCGAGAGCCCCACTTTGAAATTATCATAGTTGTTTGTTACACGGTAGGAAATCGCCCTGTCAGTGAAGAGTGAGGCAAAACAACGCGAGCAAGCGTCTCTAAGCCATGGATATCCTCTGATATTTAGGTAAGTTTCCTGCTGGCCAGCAAAAGAAGCGGTAGGAAGATCTTCAGCAGTTGCCGAACTCCGTACAGCTACATCAGTATCATCTCCATACTGCTCGCATAGACTATCATATCCAATTTTGATTTCTTCCCATAGATCGTCAGGAATTCCTGCCCCAAGAATCAGATCCCTTGCGATTTTCCCCCTTTTTGCAAGGTCAGTGACATTTGCAATATCAAGACCTCCCATTGCTTTTTTAAGCTTCTCTAGAATTCCTCCGGCTTTGAGGGTATGCCAATAAGCTTCTGCAGTCACTGCAAAGCCGTTCGGGATCTGTATCCCCTTCGAAGTAAGCTCCCTGTACATCTCCCCAAGGGAAGCATTCTTTCCACCCACAAGCGGGACATCGTCAATCGTAATCTCTTGAAACCAACGGATGTACTTGCTCTTAATCTCAGACATTTTCCAGAAATCCCCTTTAAAATTATTATTGTGAATAAAAAGTTTGGCAATAAACTTAAAATTTCATGCATTCGTTGAAAAGTTTTTCCAAATCAGTATAATATATTCTTGGATTAAGGAGGTTCCACTTGTAATTTATGCATTGATTTTTCATGAACGACATCTTTACATTCAGATTTTAAGGTAATTTGGAACCTGCAATCATTCGGAGTTTATGGCATTCTGTGGCTTCCCTTCAAGGAATTTTTCTACATTTTGAACACAGACATTTGTGCACTCCTCAAGGGATTCATGAGATAGAAAAGCTATGTGTGGCGTAAGCGCGACGTTTTCAAATTCCATCAGCGGGCTATCTAATGGAAGCGGTTCTTTATCAAAAACATCAAGACCTACTCCCCCAATCTGTTTTTCTCTAAGAGCTTTTATGAGAGCAACTTCATCGACTATCTTTCCTCTAGCTGTATTTATAAGAATTGCACTTGTCTTCATTCTTGCAAGCTCTTTTGTGCCTATCATATTTTTTGTGGATGAAGTGAGCGGTACGTGAAGGGTGATTATATCTGATTCTTTGAGTAGTGTATCCAGATCAACAAATTTTACTCCAAGTCTTCTTGCTTTTTCTTCACTCGGATGGCCTGTAACTGAAATAACATTCATTTTAAAACCGTGAGCTATCTGTATAACTCTAGCTCCTATACTGCCGGTGCCTATTACCCCAATTGTTTTTCCCAGAAGTTGGTTCCCAATATAGTCTCTCCAATCAAAATTCCCCTTTCGTATCCCGATATCTGCGAGATGCACTTTTCGCAGGAGATTTAAGGATAAAGCAAAAACCATTTCTGCAACTGAATCAAATGCATAGTCAGGAACATTAGATACGATTACACCTTTTTCAGTCGCTGCTTTAATATCTATATGGTCATAGCCGGTTTGCCACACAGAAATCATCTTCAGATTTTTAGCGGCACTGAACGCTTTTTCAGAGAAACCATATCTTCCGACAATGACTATATCTGCATCCCTAACTCTCGATATGAATTCTTCCATGGAAGATGGCATACTTTCAAAAATAGTGAGATTTCCAAGAACCTCGAGTCTTTTCCTGTATTCTTCTGGTAGAAACACAGGATCAGATACAACAATTTTCACTTTATCACCCTAAAAAATATTTTATGTCTTTTCCCAATAAGGTTGAATTCCAAAGTGTGCATACACCTTGGCTAATTCATCATGAGTTAAAGACCATTCTTCTTTATCGAAACCTTCTGCTTTTTCTAGAACAGATTTGTCAATCTTAAGGATATAATCGTATCTATTCGGCTCAAGAGCTTCCCAAGGAATGGGAAATAATTTATTACCTATACCAAGAAAACCACCAAAAGAAAGTACTGCATATGCGATTCTTCCCATATTCACATCAATCATCACCTCTTCTATCTTTCCAAGGTGTTCCTTATTAACATTGATGACCTTTGACCCCTTGATTGTAGTTGTTGGCAAAAAATCTCCAAGCTCCATATCCTGCGTTTCTTCAACTATTCCCATATTAGTTTCCCAATATGGTTGAATTCCAAAGTGTGCATATACCTTGGCTAATTCGTCATGGGTTAAAGACCACTCTTCTTTATCAAAACCTTTCATTTTTTCTAGAACAGATTTATCAATCCTAAGGATATACTCGCCCCTATTCAACTCAAGAACTTCCCAAGGGATGGCAAATAATTTATTACCTATACCAAGAAAACCACCAAAAGAAAGTACTGCATATGCTATTTTTCCTTTTTCTGGATCAATCATCATTTCTTCAAGCATTCCAAGGTGTTCTTCACTGACATTGATAACTTTAGACCCCTTGATTGTAGTTATTGGCAAAAAAGCTTCATGTTCCATAACCTGCGTTTCTTCCACTATCCCCATATCTCACAACTCCTCAATTATTCACCCGCAACGAATGCAACTTTAAGTTTTTCTTCCTCTTCTTTGGTAAGAGATGTTCTTATTATCGTTGCATTGAACTTGTTAAGTCGTTCTAGTACCTTTTCTTCAGTCCATTTCTCGATTAAGAGAAACAAAGCGAACATTCCTATCAAAATACCCCAAAATGCACCGCCTACCATACCTGCGCCCACGAGATGGGTGGCTTGCTTCACTTTTATTTTTCCGTCGGGCTTACGAATGACGACTGAGGCATCCTTAAGAACCATCAGTTCTTCTTTTTTAAGTTGATGGATAGTTTCATCCATCTTATACGCGCCTTCCTCAGTAGGAAACGCAAAAAAGATTAGTTCACTTATGTTCTCATTCTCCTTTATATTTTTTATTTATGCAAAAGTCAGATGCTGATAGCCTGTTCTTGTTGAGACTTACGTAATTGAGGTACAAAATCAAGAACAATAAACATTGGGATTTAAAATTTTATTTTATACAGTTAAAGGTTTAAAGCTATTGATTTTCACATTCAACCGCATAAATCCTACTGATTACAAATTCGATCTCTTTGATATATGGCCTAATCACTCTTCTGTATGCGCTACAGAAGCAGCAAATGCTTTTTCACATTCGATGCACACAAGATCTTTCTGAGGCACAGAACATGTGTTAGTTGCTTCACAGTGCGGGCATTTACATTTCCATTCTGAAGGATACCAAAATATTTCTTCCATAATCTCAACTCCTAGTTAGTGCGAGAGGTGCTATTCGAACACAGAACTCCTGAAGATCAAGCTCTCAATTGGATGCTTTTGGCCTAACGGAGCTACTCTCACGCACGATTTATGCTTCAACCAACTTAATCAAACTATGTGAAATAATGTGCGTAGAATACATATTTTTAAAAGTGGTGAGATTTCCGCGAACCTCAAGTTTTTTCCGAAATTTCTTTGAAATTTCTTTTATAGAAAAAAGGAGAGCACTTAGACATTGTTTCAGAGTACATAATTGATTGTATCCCTGTTGATTATTCATGTTGCATGTTTAACTACTCCTTTCACATATCTTCACAATACAGAATTTTAGATCGTGATCTTGAATAATTGATCAAATCTGAAAACTGAGTATATCTCCAATTTTTGAGAAAATGTAGATTGAATCCTATGTTCACGATTTTCAACAACATATAGACACGCTCCATTCTATCCTAAAAGACTTGATTTTTTTAATTATAAGATGTTTTAGAAGATATTTTAGGGGAGGTTGATAAACCCTAAATTTGGCTGGTTGTTTATATTAATTATTTAAACCACATTAAATGATTTATAAAAAAAATTGTTTGAAACTAAAAAGTACTTCCACCCAAAATATTTTAGCATCAAACAACAATTTGATATTAATGATGTTTTCCTTATTTTCGGCGAACTTTAGAAATTTAACATAGAGCTTTTTCCTAAAAAAGCAACATAGATTAATTTGATATAATATTCTTGATTCAGTAGTGCTCCATTAGATGGTTAATATTTTCACCTTAGAATGCACTTTGCTCCAAATGCACTCGTTTTCTAAGCATAACTGCATAAAGAGAATCAAAAACTATGCATAATGGAAAATGATATGAAAAGAACAAGTATTTGATTTTTATGGATAAACATCAATTTATTATTGATGGATCCCTTATCCCAAAACCAACTTTAATTTCATATTATATAAGAGTTTCAAGAGTTTCAGAATTACTTTCATAACAGAAATTCGATTAGCTATTAGGAATTGAAATTTAGAGACACAATTTTGAGTTCTAGGATCATCTAGCTTGTTATACTTTTTGCATCTCAAGTACTTAAGTCCTATTAATGAAAACTTCCTGAGGAAGGAGACTCTATATGACATTATTCGGAACAAACGGTGTGCGTGGCATCGCTAATGAATACATAACTCCAGAACTAGCAGTCAATTTAGCTAGAAGTCTTGGTACATACATGGGTTCGAAAGGCACGGTTGCTATAGGGTGTGACACGCGAATTTCGGGTCAGATGCTGAAATTTGCCGCAATTTCTGGAGCTCTGTCAACAGGTCTCACTGTGATTGATGTGGGAACTGTTCCTACCCCTTCCATCCAGTATTATGTGCGCGACCATGCCGATGCCGGGATAGTTGTTACTGCATCCCATAATCCAAGGCAATATAATGGAATTAAATTTATTGCAGGGGATGGCTCGGAATTTTCCAGGGATGGAGAAAAAGAAATAGAAAAAATATATTATGCGGGGAAATATTCCATCGTATCTTGGGAGAAAACCGGCAACTTCAGTAACGATCCTGGAGTCAATGAATACTACATAAAAAATATTATCAACTCAGTAAATGCCGAAGCCATCCGCAGCCGCAGATTCAAAGTAGTTGTAGATACAGGCTGTGGAGCAGGTTCTCTTACTCTTCCTTTTTTGCTCAGTAAACTGGGTTGCCAAGTATTGACTCTTGAAGCTCAGCCTGATGGAACTTTCCCCTGGCGAAACCCAGAACCTTTACCTGAGGCCCTAACTGAACTTACTAAACTCGTAAAAATTACAGGTGCTAATATGGGAGCAGCTCACGATGGAGATGCGGATAGAGTAGTCCTTATAGATGAAAACGGGGAATTCATAAATGCTGAAGTCCTGCTTGCCATGATGGCAAAATATATACTTGAACATGAAAAAGGCCCTATAGTGACTCCTGTTAGCTCTTCTCAGCGCATGGCTGACATCGCAAAGGATGCAGACATCAAACTATACTGGACTGCTGTCGGCTCAATCAACGTTGCCCGAAAAATGATGGAAGTAAATGCAGTATTCGGGGGTGAAGGTAATGGGGGTCTTATCTTCCCCAAACATCAGTATTGTAGAGACGGAGCAATGGCCTGTGCCATGGTTCTTGAAATAATGGCTAACGGAAAAAAGATTTCTGATCTTGCTAAAAGTGTGCCTGAATATTTCAACGCAAAGACAAAAGTCCCCTCTAAAAATATACAGGCCACAATGGAAATAGTGAAGCAAGAAGCTTCAGGACTTGGGTTCAAGATAGAAACTATAGACGGAATCAAAATATGGTACGAAGATGGTTGGGTTCTTATTCGTCCCTCTGGCACAGAACCTATTCTTCGGGTCTTTGCTGAAGCAAAAAAGCAGGATAGAACAGAGGAACTTATGCAAAAGGGCCTGAATATGGTCAAAAGAGCAGCAAAAACCTCAACCTGCGAATGAACTTTAGAGTAGACTAACAGCAAATTAATGTGAACTCTTTAATGTAGCATCTTCTTGATAAAAATATATCACCTTTATGCAGCTTTGATAATCCCATTGGACGATGACCATAAAAAACAGTGCTACAAACTTTCTGTAAATTTTAAGTTAATTTTTTGCTTAATGTACTAAATTTGGTTTCTTTAAGGTAGAATTTTCTACTAGATAACTTATGAGATACGGGATTTTACAGAAAAATTGGCACAATGGAATTCGGGATCTTCTGGCATGTGGGCCGGTGAACTTTCTGGCAAAGGTAATGATGATCTTGACACTCTTATCCTCGGAAACTGCCTGAATATGCGTGACCATGGCATTTTTTACAAGAATTGAGACCATGGTATCTACTTCCCTTCCTTCCCGGATCTTGATCCCTTTCCTGCGAAGTCCTAAAATAAAAATTGTTCAAGTACAGAGATTTGACATTATGTTACTAGGATACAGGCAAACATAAGAGGAAGAATCAAGTTATGATCCTAGTAACCTCAAACAGATTCGAATAGCAGTAAGAGGAGCTCTTACAGATCCAGCAAAAACTTCACTCATGCCCACGATGGCATAACTTTCGTCCCACCAGGGACCTGATGTAAAGAGTGTGCTTCCACACATCAATATCACATCTGCAGCACTTTGAGAGACCTGTCTGTCCATAATCTATCTTTTTTGTCCAGCACTTCGGTTAGCATAACTGGAGCCCAGTCACTTCAGTAAATGAACATGCGAATTTTCGTTACACTGGAAACTTAATTATAAAAATATCAACAACTTAATGAAGAAAAACCTTGAAATTCTCAAAATTTAATGCTGACCTGCCGAAAGTAGGTTCAAATATTACCTTTAAGCATCGTCATGAAAATTACTTACATAAAGATCAAAACTAAATACCGAAATTAGTCGGACAACTTTAATCGATAAAATTAGGGATATGGTATGCTTGAAAATATTGACCTGTCACTGGCAATAAAACACAGTGAATATGAAGAAAGTATGAAGATACTTAAGATTAAGCTAGGTGAGCTCCAACGCAAGACCCGACAATTGAAGATCCCCATCATTTTTGTTTTTGAAGGCTGGCATGCATCCGGGATGGGAGAAGATATCAATCGTTTTATATTGCCTCTGGATTCGAGAGGATACGATTTTCACACCATGACTTTTGCTTGCTATGGAGATGCACTTAAACCTTTTCTTCTGCACTTTTGGACTCTTATTCCAGTAAGAGGTAAAATTGCGATATTTGATCGAAGTTGGTACAGCCGGGCAATTTTAAAACATTTCATGAAGGAAAAATCCAAATACAAACTTGAGAAATGCCTGGGAAAAATAAATTGTTTCGAACGCCAGCTTTCAGATGATGGATACCTTATATTGAAGTTTTTCCTCCATATAAGTAAAAAAGAGCAAGAAGATCGTTTCAAGAAAATTCAAAAAAAAGGCATCCTCCTAATCGTCGATGAATACGAAAAGAAAAATGAAACGGAACGGGATTTTATTCATGAATATAATGAGTACCTTCCAATTGTAGAAAAAGTGCTTGAGAAAACAGACATGCCATATGCCCCATGGACTATAGTGGAAGCAAATGACAGGAACTTTTCAACCCTCAAGATTATCACCACTACAACTCAGGTCATCGAAACTTATATTGAAAATATGACTCGCACTCCAGGGCAGCAGATAATTAAATATCTGGATAGAGAACTATCAAAGCCCCCTGAACTTAGTACCTCTGTCTTGGATAAAATCGATCTGTCACAAACCATTTCCTCTAAGGAATACAAAAAATCTAAAAGGCTTTACCAGCAGAAGATTGAAACCTTACAGTACGAGCTTTTCAGGAAAAAGCGCTCCATGATTATAGTATTTGAAGGGTGGGATGCCGCAGGCAAAGGTGGAGACATTCATCGCCTGGTTAAAGAACTGAACCCCAGACTCTACAGGGTAGTACCCGTGGGTCCACCAAACGATATTGAAAAAAATCATCACTACCTATGGCGCTTTTGTGAAAAGATCCATACAGCTGGATACATAACAATTTTCGACAGGAGCTGGTATGGCAGAGTCCTTATAGAAAGGGTAGAGAAGCTCTGCAGAGAAGACGAATGGAAACGTGCTTATAGGGAAATAAACGAATTTGAAAATGTCATTACAGGAACCTGCGCGATTATCCTGAAATTCTGGCTTCAAGTTGATAAGGATACTCAGTTAGAACGTTTCAAAAGCAGGCAGAATGATCCTGAAAAAAGCTGGAAAATAACAGATGAAGACTGGAGAAATCGGAGCAAATGGGAAGAATATAATATTGCTGTTGATGAGATGCTTCAGAAAACAAGCACTATTCATGCTCAATGGACTGTTGTGGAATCAAATAACAAGCGCTATTCCAGAATAAAAATTTTGAAAACAATTACAAAAACACTTGAGAAAGAACTAAATGTGAAGTCTTTTTAATTTTTTTCTGCTTATTTCCCAATTTTAAAAGAACAGTAGAATTAGATTTAAATTAATTAAACTTTGATCCTTATCTTAGAAATGTTGATTCACTATATAACTAGAATAGATCGAATATAGCACCTGAACAAGCCTAGAAAATCTCTTCACTTACCCCTTTACCAGGGAATTTTGCCTTTCAGACCTGCACAGTCCCGGAAATCACTGCAGAGATCGCATTCGCAGCATTTGCCATCCCATAAGTCTTGGGATACACTAAAATTGCAGGCATGCCTTTAGTTACTGAAATATACTCAATTCTGCTGGTGGTGGTAGCCTTTTCTATTTTTGGTTCATCGCGTCATCTTACCGTTGGAACTGATTCCGCAACTTCTGAGATTCTAGCGAGTGGATTGGTAGCCATAGTTATTCCAGAATCATCCAAATATGTTGCATATGCTGGTATGATCGCTTTGCTACAGCGACCTTTCTTCTCCTTGGAAGCCGGTTAGAACTTGATTTTCTCGCTGATTTCCTCTCTCACACGGTTCTAATAGGATTTCTCAGCAGGCATCGGCATTAAGATCTCAATCTCGAGATTAGTGAAGTACTCATTTTCCCTGCGGTTCATATGGAACACTTATGCAGACACTCATCACTAAGTAGGTAGTTAAAGCACCAGGAGCTAATAAAGATGGTGATAATTTTGGAAACTGTGGTTACAATATACAAGAAAACAAAAATGAAACTGAAACTAGTCTAATTAAGCTTTAATTAAAAAGTGTAAATAGTTGATGAATCATTACTTTCAAAACTGATCAAACTTCGCTAAAATTTGTTTTCTAAGTATATCTGCTTCCTTGACATTTATCTCAACATTCACATTCTGATTCTCAGATACAACATTCATTTTACGATATTCTCTTCTGCCGAAATCTTCACTGAAACGGCGTTCGAGTATCCAAATACATATCCGAGTGTCTCCAGCTTTTAGCTGTAACTTACTAAAAACAAGCATTATTATGACCAAGGTTACTTCTTATGCTTGCAGGATAGTTGTACTGTAAAAGAGCCCCCTGAGTCTTTAGCTTAGGGGGTAGTTCACTTCATGTATCATTTCAAGATAAGACTTCCGGATAGAATCCTTTTCCTCGAAGCCAAATTGCTTCAGGAATTCGAATAATTTCTGCCTTGAAATCTCTATATATTTTTCATTTTTAGTGATGATTTCGACTTCCAGAAATTGTCCTAAATTTTCAACTGCATCAAGGCAGACAATTATCTCTCCTACCTTGAAGACTTCTCTGATCTTGTTTACTATCCCAGCTTCCGAGAATCCAAGGGCATTAAGTACTCTTTTGGCAGTGATTCCATCAACAGGAGTTTCGAGTTCTTCCCTGGTTTTGGAGACGCCGTCAAGTTTAGGGCCTTTGTACGTCAGCACAGCTCTCTCTTCCAGGGAACGAATCCTGAGAACTTCGTCGGTTTTTGTAAAATCCCTGTGAGGGGCTGCAAAATAAGTATCTGATTGATCTTCAAGCTTTACTTTTATTGCCCCTATTTTCTTAAGGATAGAACGGACTTTGTCATGATCCACTTTGACCTTAACTTCCACTTCAATCATAGTTTTCAGATATCTCCAGTTATATCTATTAAAGCCAGAAAAACCTCATTTAATAAACATGTTAAATAGAACCTAAGAAATTTGGATCTTTTCATGTTTCTGCAGGAACGAATTTGGTGCCATAATATATCATACCTCTTTCGCCACCTTCACCAAGTTTGCGAAAAACGGATCTAACCCGCATTCCTATATACATTTTTTTAGGGTCACCGACAATCTGTGCCGTCATTCTGGATCCTTCATCCAGCTTGATTATTGCGAGGGTATAGGGGACCTGGCTTTCAAAACCCTCTGCAGCTGTGCGAATTATTGTGTAGGTCACTATTTCGCCTGTGCCTTTAAACTTATAGTGTTCAATCTGACCCGACCGCCTGCAGTTCACGCAAAAATTGCGTGGCGGATAAAAATAATTTCCACATTCTTTACAGTGAGTACCTTCAAGATTATACCTACTAGCAAGATTTCTCCAGAATCTTGGAACAGAAGACATCGGATATCACCTCTCCCTCGAGAAAATGTGTACTACTGCTGTTGCTCCTGACCCCCCTACATTGTGAGTCATTCCATACTCTGCACCTTCTACCTGGCGCTTGCCTGCTTCCCCACGCAATTGGGTTACGACTTCTACTGCCTGTTTCACTCCTGTTGCACCTACAGGATGTCCACAGGCTTTGAGACCACCAGAAGTGTTGACCGGGATCCTACCTCCGATTGCAGTTTCTTCATTTGCAGTTACAATTCCTCCTTTTCCTTTTTCTGCGAAGCCGAGATCTTCGATAGCGCAGATCTCGGCAATTGTAAAGCAATCGTGTACTTCCACAAGGTCGATGTCTTCAGGCTTTAATTTTGCCATGGAATATGCCCGCTTTGCAGCTATTACGGTTGAATCAAGAGTTGTAATATCCATTCTATCATGAAGTGCAATTGTGTCACTTGCCTGGGCTGTCGCCCTTATATAAATTGGAGTGTCTGTGTATTTTAAGGCAAACTCAGCAGGGGAGAGAACGAGGGCTGAAGCCCCATCTGTAATTGGGGAACAGTCAAAAATATGCAGTGGGTCAGCTACCATTATAGAATTCAATACATCATCAACAGTAATTATATTTTTATACTGAGCAATGGGATTAAAATGGCCGTTTTTATGATTTTTAACGGCAACCTCTGCAAGCTGTTCGCTAGTAGTTCCATATCTGTGCATGTGCAGCTTTGCAATCATTGCATAAAGACCGGGAAAAGTTGCCCCTGCCATACATTCCCATTCTCGATCTGCTGCTGATGCAAGAGCTGAAGATGCTTCATCAGATCCGACATCAGTCATCTTTTCTGCCCCCGCTGCAACAACTATGTCACTATAACCAGACGCTACAGACATTATAGCCTGGCGTAGGGCAAGGCCACCAGATGCACAGGCAGCCTCCACTCTGGTAGCTGGAATATGGAGGTTCTTAGAAAGCCCAGAATAGTCTGCAATAAGAGCTCCTATGTGTTCCTGATCAACAAAGTGACCTCCGCTCATGTTTCCTACATACAGGCGTCTATTTCTTTTCCACTAGCACCTGCATCTTCGATCGCCCCAATACCAGCTTCTACAACTATGTCCCTCAGGGATCGATCCCAAAGCTCCCCGAAATTTGTATTTTTTACTCCAATTATTGCAACATCTCTCATCATAGTCACTCCGTTTTCAAGAAAAGCGGATCTTTCCTTTATGCTTAGCATATCTTGCATAGTCGATATATAATGGATTCTTAATTAATTCGGAAACTTTTGGGGCTCTGTTTTGGATTTCCTTAATTTTGTCTGTAACTGCTATGCTAAAAGCATCGGCTCCAGCTCCAGAACCAAAAGCAGTTGCAAAAATCCGATCCCCTGGCTTTGCTTCATCAAGAGTTGCAGCTATCCCCATAAGGCAGGACCCTGAGTAAGTGTTTCCGAATCTTTGTAACCACAAGCCCAGGTGAAATCTGGGGTGTGGTGAAAGTAAGCATTTTTGCAACTTTGCTAGGGAATTTTCCGTTTGGCTGGTGGAAAACTGCATAATCATAATCTTCAGGCTTTGTTCCGAGTTTTTTTAGTAGGCCTTTTGCGCCGTTAAGTACGTGCTTGAAGTACCCTGGCTCTCCAGTAAAACGACCTCCATGCTCAGGATAGGGCATTCCTTCCCGTCGCCAGAAATCAGGGGTATCAGTTGTATAGGAATAAGTATCCTCAATGAT
>CAWKGG010000061.1:0-11118 GCA_963848985.1 uncultured Methanosarcinaceae archaeon | reverse complement strand
CAAATCGATCGACCGAGGCCGGAGGGTCGTGAGCAGCGAGTTGGCGGGTTGCGCTGGGATGAAAGGAACTGCTTGCAGATCATCAAGGCGGCGTTAAAAATGCGATGTTTTAGACAGTCCCGGTGCCTTGATTTTGGACATTTTCCTCCCTTGGGACAATGCGACAGCTGATCCATGTGGAAGGTATGTTGACCTCAAAGAGCGTGCTGGTACACTGAAGGGGAAATCCTGGTCCAAGCCGGAAGCGAACTGGATCCCGATTGGATGAGGGCGCTTGCTTTCATTCCGGGATAGGCAAAGGCATCTTCGATGCATATTAAGATTGGCAAAGGACTTAGTTGCGACGACCCCACCCAAGTGAGGATGGCGAAGCCTTGCGCGAAATAGGGCACCTGCGAGGCAGTGCGGAGTTTGAGGGCGTGTCGGGAACGCCGTCTGAAATACTGCGTTGTCCGCACTGGTTTGCGGTGTACACAACGTCGCGGCATGAGAAGCGGGTAGCCGAGCACTTTAGCCATCGCCAAATCGAGTACTTTCTTCCCCTCTATCATGTGAACCGCAAGTGGAAAGACGGGTCGAGGGTCACACTGGACCTGCCCTTGTTTCCCGGTTACATCTTTGTCCATATATCCCGTAGCGAGCGGGTGCGGGTGTTGAGCGTGCCCGGCGCGTTGGCGGTTGTGGGCGGAACGGGTGGTGAGCCGGCTCCGCTTCCAGATGCGGCTATTGAAGCGTTGCGTTGCGGCTTAGGGCGGGGTCAGGCCGAGCCGCATCCCTTGCTCATGGTGGGGCAGAGGGTTCGCATTCGCAGCGGCGCATTTGCCGGTATGGAAGGCGTTGTGGTGAAAAAGAAGAATAGCTTCCGGGTGATTCTTTTCAGGATAAAACAAGTTGCAGAATTCTGAAATAACGATGATTTTTTTTTGATTCCATAAGATATTTTAAAAATCTCAGTCTTTTTATTCCCATAGCCAACTAGGATAAAGTTCTCATTCATTTACATACAATTTTGTAGGAGGATCAACCTCCTAGCTTTTTTGAGCTGAATAATTGGAAGAATAAAGTTTTGGATCCCAATAGTATAAACTGAATTTGAAACTGTCATTTTAGATCTCAAATGCAGGAATGCTTACTCCTTTTTTTAGAATTGATTAATTATTCATGAACGAGATCCAAGTCGTAAATCCCATCAAATAAAGAGATTATTTCTTTCTCTTATTTTTTGACCAAAGCGAAAAGTTTTAATCTTATTGACTAGTCATGCATAAATATCTCATATGGAATCTAGCAATTTTATATGGGTTGAGTGTAATAATAGGAAGTTAATCCTAGAGGTATATAATAGGAAGAGAATCCTAGAGGTATTATTAATGAAAAAAATGTTAAAGATCATTGGAATGCTTATTGTTATAGCTGTTGTTGTCTTTTCAGCTGGCTGTGCCACCAAAAAGACAGAGACTACAAATACAACTAACACTACAACCACTGCAACAAATTTATCAACTGAAAGTGGACATAACACCCCAGTCACAACTGAAGTTCCAACTGGAAACGTAAGCACTGAAAGCAAGGCTACTACTAACGTAACTACTACCAAATAATAACTACTCAAACCGTAACTGAATCTGCAGTTGGTTATAACTTAACTGCTGAAAATATATCGGAAGATGTAAGCGTAACTTAATAACTGAAAACTTTGCATCTGAAGATGAGGAAACCAAAGCTCAAATAAGCAGTAGAATAAAGGGACCACTTAGCAGGCTCGGCAGCGTGCATATTTTGTTATAAAATATACTATCTAAACCTTAATCCGACATTCTGCAGATGTATACAAATGTATAATTTTTTTTACCTATTTGCCCACTATTACGCATTGCAAGTTATATTAATTTTCAAGCTACTTGCATACTGAAAAAGTAGATGGCATTCTAGTGTACATCCACAGAATGTAGTATGATCTTTTTTTGTACAACCAATAGTTCAAGTGTCAACGGCGATGAATAATTCTTCGTTTTCGGTTCATTAAAATTTAGATCGTATCCTTTAATCATGATCAAATCTAAAAAAAGAGTATACATTTCATTTTAAAAGGCTCCAAATGTTTTTTGAAGAAAAAATTAGGTTTTATACCAAATAAAAATTCTACTGTCAAACTAAAGTATCAAATGCCTTCATAAAAATTTGAAGACGCAGGAAACGTATTCATATCCTTAGTCCTATAAAACATCTACAGGCAATCAATTAAAAAGATATGTTGAGCACGGACCTGGAAACCTTCTCAAAAATTGCTTCGATATCGCACTCGAATTTTCTTGCCATAATAAGTGCCACGATCCGGATATCCACAAGGTAAGAAAGCCTTTCCTGCATGGAGTTAATTTCAGATACAAGCTTTTGTCGATTTACTCCTGTATTTTTAGCAATGAAATCTAGGACTTGCTCAAAGGAGATATCTTCCTTGATAGAAGCGAGGTTCCCTCCAGAGTTATCCTGAATTTCAA
This sequence comes from uncultured Methanosarcinaceae archaeon, assembly GCA_963848985.1. Classification (GTDB taxonomy): domain Archaea; phylum Halobacteriota; class Methanosarcinia; order Methanosarcinales; family Methanosarcinaceae; genus Methanosarcina. The sequence continues at coordinate 8,617 of CAWKGG010000061.1, read as the reverse complement.
GAAAATTTTCCGACGGCTTAAAGGTATTCGGGAGCCTTATCCTTCAACATCGAAGGCAGGTGTAAGAGCACCTTTATTAAGGGAGAGCAGGCCTACTTCAAGAGCACGGTATTTTACTTTTGAAGCAATTTTTGGAGAAAACCATTTCAGGTCAAAAGCCAGTGTAAACTCGAAATCCTTTTCTGAAAGAAAAATTGCATTATTTTTTTTAAAAGGAATTGAAACTACAAGTCTAAGTTCTTCCATTCTTTGCACCATTAAAAAAACTGATACTTTGAAGTAGATCGAAGTATAACAAAACTTCGGTATAATAGGTTCATGATACAATGTACTCGGTATAATATCAAATACAGTGGATCCCGATATAACAGCTTCTTGGATGAATTAAGGAAAATGGTAAAAGCTCATGTATATATTTCTCATTTTAAGCTTATGCCGAAGCAAGATATATCTCAAAATTTATTTAGCCACAATCGATTATAAAATCATTGTGCAAAAATTTTAATTTATTTTTGATGCTAATTTCTGCTATCACAATTGTAGAGGCCTGCTTTTCTTGTCAAGGAAAAGTTCAAAGTGTTACAATTTTGGCATTGAGTATTCCAGGAACACTTCGTACTTCTTCAAGGATCGGTGCAGAGACTTCAGAGTCTACGTTAAGTACCATCATGGTAACACCTCCGATTTCAGATCTACCAACCTGCATGCCTGATATATTAATATCGTTTTTACCTAGAACCATACAACATGGTCCGATTACGTTAGGCTTATTGATGTGCTTGGCAAAAATCATACGTCCTGCAGGGAAGATATCCATCTTGTCCTCATCAACTGAAATGATCTTTGACTCATCTCCAACAACAGTTCCAGCAACCAGTTTTGTCAGCCCACTGCTAATAAGCCTGATACTCACGGTTGAAGAGTACTCCTCAGAAGATTCGGATTTACTTTCCACGACCGCAACCTTTCTGGACTTTGCAAGGGTAGGAGCATTGACATAATTAACTCCAGAACCAAGAGCCATCTCAAGCAACCCCTTGAGAGCAGAAACAGTAAGTGGTCGGGTATCTCTTCCTGAAATTTCTCCATTGTATGCTATTTCTACCTTTTCATAATTGCCATCTACAAGCTGGCCTGCAATTTTGCCCATTATCTCCGAGAGCCTTATGTAAGGGGCAAGGATTGCCATAGCTTCTGGCTTTATTGATGGAATATTGATTGCATTCTTTGCAAGTCCGCCTGTAAGGACGGATACAATCTCCTTGGCAATATCTATTGCCACGTTGACCTGAGCTTCCTGCGTAGAGGCTCCAAGATGAGGGGTTACTATGACGTTGTCAAACTGCAGAAGAGGACTGTTAAAAGGAGGTTCCTCAACGAATACATCTAACGCAGCCCCCCCTATTTTTCTGCCTTCAAGAGCCTTTGCTAGTGCTTCTTCGTTGATAATTCCACCGCGTGCGCAGTTGATAATCTTTACACTGGGTTTCATCATGGCAAACTGTTCTTCATCGATAATATTTTTTGTTTCTTTAATTAAAGGAGTATGCACCGTAATATAATCAGCTACTTTTGCGATTTCATTTACTGTAGTAAGTTTTATCCCCAGTTCCGCAGCTCTTTTTTCTGAGATAAAAGGATCGTACCCTATAAGGTTCATTTCAAGTCCCAGAGACCTTTTTGCGACTTCGGAACCAATTCTTCCAAGACCTATGATTCCCAGGGTCTTACCCTTGACCTCAATACCTGTAAATTTATTGCGCTTCCATTCCCTTGCTTTCAGGGAGGCATTTGCCTGAGGGATGTTTCTGGACATTGCCATCATCATAGCAATAGTGTGCTCTGCTGCAGAAATCATATTGCCTTCTGGAGCGTTAGTCACAATGATGCCTTTTTTGGTAGCTGCATCCACATCAACATTGTCAACTCCGACTCCAGCCCTCCCGATTACTTTCAGGTTGTCAGCAGCTTCGATAATTTTCTGAGTGACCTGAGTTCCGCTTCGTATTACAAGGGCATCATACTGTTTGATTTTATCCACAAGCTCATCCTCTGAAAGCCCTGTAGATACGTCAACAGTAAAATTTTCTTTTAAAATATCTAGTCCTTCGTTGGAAAGTGAGTCGCTGACCAATATTCTCATGTAAATTTCTCCAATAAATAAGATAAACTTGATCCATTAAATTTTAACAAAGAAATAAATCAACTTAATCACACTTAAGCATTATCACCTATATTTAAAGCAAACGCTAATCATCTCGGTATTTATCAAAGTTATTCTACACTACATAATCAACTGATGAGTCTGATCACTCCTATTTTCGGTTCGTAACACTGACCACCCGCAAGGAGAGAACGAACAACTTTATCTATAAATTGATAAGTAATTCCATTGGAAATTGCTGTATTCATAAAAGTTGCGTAGTTAACTCCCCTATGTCCACCCATTTCTCTGAGTAGCTCAAGCACAAACTCTTTCTGATCAGCCTCTGATCCTGTATTACCCTCTGAATCAAAATCCACGGATCTGAGACCTTCTCTGATTGAACCTCGAAGCAATCTCACAAATTCCTTAGGAGAGCGTTCCTGTTTAAGAGCAATAGAAATACCTTCTGCAAGATCTGAAGAAATCCCTCTCTCGAGCAAGTAATCCCTTATTTTTTCTCCACGATATCCGCTAGCCATAGCTTCCGAGAAAGCTTCGAGTCTCTCAACTGTTTGCTCTGCAGTATCTACAATCCACCTAATTCGGATCTTTTCGTCAACTACATTTACTTCTTCAACCCGGATAGAGACATAAAACAATCCAGATTCTGGTTCGTAAATCCGAGCTTTGCCTGTGAGGGCGATGAAAGCTGGAATTTGGACCGTCGAAAAGAAAATAGATGCTTCAGGCTGATACTGTCCGGCATATACCGTAAAAGCTCCTGTAGGATCTACTATCCTTGCCTTCCACGTCTTATTTAGTGTGCCTACACTGTCAAGTTCCGTGATTACTCCAACAATGAATACACGGTTGAGAATAAGGCCAAGAGGGCTAATAAGCAGATTCGGGGTTTTTGAATCAGCTGCTTCAGAATCAGATATTACTGATTTTTCAAGCTCCCTAAAAGCTTCAAATTCTCTTGCAAAAACTCTTTTTGCAACCTCTCTTTTAAGCAAAGCCTACTCTCCAACTGGAAATCTGTGAATTTCTGTCCTTCTTATCTTCTTCATCAGGCCCGAGCCTGTGAAGCAATTCCCTTACCCTTACCACAAGATCATCTTCAGGTACCCAGGCTTTTTCAGCTACGAAAGAAATCCCATATTCGCCTTTTGAGGAATTTCCACGAACTGCAATGTAGCGGCCTGTAAGGGTATATCTGAGATCTTCGTAAACCGCATCTTTAGAGACATCCAAAAACATTAGCTTTTCGGCTTCTTCAAGGGTTTTCCCATAGATAATTTCCGAAAGTTCTCTAGGAAACATAACTGAAATGGCCCCTGTTCCGTCATCAAGTATGGCCTTGATCCGCATGTCCCTTAGGCCTTCTACCTTGCCATGGACCCTGCAGATTGCTTTTTGAATCGAACGACCACATTCTGGACAGCGGGAGATAATCCCGGAGCCCTGCCTGATTGAAATCATATTTCCAGCGGTGATCACATCGAACATGACGCCTTTTGAGACTATTTCCTCGATTCTAATAGGAGATGGGTCTTTTTCCACGGATTCGAAGGTGAAATCAAGTATTTGAGCCTCTTCCAGCTCGATAGAATAAACTTTTGTGCTGCTAAGGATATTGATCGAATGCATTCCCTTGAACATTCGGATCTGAGCTCCCTCTATTCGGACTATACTCCCGATATCAATCCCAGGGAGCTCAATCCAGGATGTGAAAGGCAGCCTTCCGGTCTCATCTGCGAGAACACCTGATACAACTCTAGACCGATGTCTTCTGACCAACACCTCCTTGTTTGAAAGCTGAAGTACGCAGGCTACAGTCCCAACGGAAAAATCTGCATCTCCGATATCCATCAGCTTTTTTGACTGGCTTTCGGAAAGCTTAGATAGGGGGAGAAGCGACGAGTCAGCAATTTTCGATACAAGAGACTGTGCCCCGATAAAAAGCCTGGTCTTATTCTGCCAGGTGCATGTATAAGCGTTTTTGATAGTGATTATATCTCCTATCGAGCCTGGAAGATATTCCCATGAAGAATATATTACCGAACCTGTTTCATCTGCAAGCATCCCTATATAAATCTTAGAAGTTCCTTCCTTAGTTCCATCCTGAGGGAGGATTATTTTTTCTCCAAGGTCCAGGATAATGCCGATAATCTCAAAATTCTCCAGGTTAGCTGAAAGATCCTTTACCTTTAGGACTTTCTTTTTCCTTCCTAACTTGCGGAGGATACTCTCTTTTGTAACATCTCGCAGCATTTGAAAAGCAAGACGTTTATTAAACTCTGCATGGATATCAGTTTTTTCAAGATCTCCAAGTTCCCTGTTTAACTCCTCAAGGTAGGATACCATTTTTTCATCCATTTTTGAGCCTCCATTCGAGACAATAATAAAATAATTCCGATTTTACAACTGTTCGGATTTCATGATATTTCAGGTTCGATTTCAGCTCCCTAAATATAGTCTGTTACAATAAATTAGGTTAAATAGATAATTTCAAGAAACCTCTTATTTTCAAGAGTTACTTATACACATAAGCACATGACAAAATTGAGGGTTTGTCTAAATCCTCAAGAATAACACTAATAAGATCCAGATTTTCAGTTAAATACAAATTTCAAATTAGATATAGATATCCAAGTTCTTATAACCACAATTTTTTGCAATTGTTGAAACCTAAGGCTTTTGTAACTTATTGGATTTGGATCTGGTTGGATTTATTCTCTTTGTTTTGGGAATCATAACTGTGAGTTATAATTTTTGAAGTAATATCCCACTTTCTTCAGATGTACACAAGAATGCCATCTATTTTCTCAATATGACCGTATCTTAAAAATTAATCTAACTTTCAAAGAATGATGGCGGATAAATGGGCAAATAAATTGTTTATCTGTGAAATCCACAGAATGTATGTCCGATAAATTGCAAGCTGATAGCTGCAAAGTGATTAAGAATAGGAAGATTTCGATTTATCTCTAATTTTTTTACAGCAAGTGATCCTATACAAATCTTTCCCACTAATTTCTGTAGTTGACTTCATTTTTTTTCTTTTCGGATTCAGTATTCTTTGATTTTAAAGACAACTTATGCTATCCTAAAAATAATCTTTTTTTATCCAATGCCATCAATAGATAGAGATTTGAAGAAAAAGCTGTATACCACATTTTCAAATTCACTCTTTGAACAGTAATGACAAGAACTGACAAGAACTTTTCCTGCTTCGCATATTTCTTTAGTGATTGCATAAATTCATTTCCTTGTAGTTCTTTTTGAGCTGATCCTCTTGTTTCTAATACATCACTTATTCCCAGATGATGTTCTTTTACTGCTCTTTTTATTATTGCATCACAATCTTTTGATTTTGCTCCAAAGTATTCTCTGTCTCTGTAAACTGCTTCATTTTTTTTCTGATAAATCTATCTGAGAGTCATGAAACGATGCAATGTTGTTTTGAATCTTCTGATCAGCTCATAATCCACGTCTATTATGCATGAAGTTTATATCCAAAGTGTAACTGATTCTTCTTTTATCCAGGTCCAGTTTCTGCTTCTTCTTGTTTTTACTTCATTTTCTCGCGATTTTATCCACTTTTGCATGTCCAAAATCTAAATGGATAGAAGTAGCATACGGAATTCTTTCCCGTTTACTCACGACCAAGGCAATTAAGTTAGTTTTACAACTGTAAACATATTTTTTCTTTTATGCAGTTATCAATAATCCTCTTTCCAAATGATCAGACTTAGATATCGTCTGTTATATATTCAGGAAAACCAAAAAATTTTCTGAAAGAAATTCGATCAATACATTGTTTTTCAAGTTCAAAGTCGTGAAGACTATGAAATTTCTGTAAAATATACAATTTTAGTATAACGATTACTTAAGCTTTAGGTCTACCTATGGAACTATTTTGTTAAAATATATGGACTCAAAAATGATACAAAAAGATTTCCAATCAATTAAGGAATCAATTTCAGCAAATTTGTCTCTAACTGATCGAAGACGTTTGTATTCTTCTTTAAGAGCAAAATCAGAAAAAGTTTTCATGAATAAAAATTATTGTTGAGAGTTTTTAAACTCTTAAATATTCAATGCATAGTAGTTTATATAAATTCTCTATATCTTGGTTATAACATCAATTAAGATATATATATTAGTAAACCATATAATGTTTTAATTATAACCTGATACTTATACAATTAATCCTAAAAATTGTGGGAATCCCTAATGAAAAGGGAGTGAAATAAATGTTGAAACAATTATCTGGTAGAATGGAAAAGATGTTAGCTATTTTGCTGGCAGTCCTTTTTGTAGTATCGTTGACCGCAGTGGTAGCTAGTTCACGTGTCGGCTGGGAAGGATATGGATGGGGTTGGAGTTATGGCTATTCATATGGATACTCCTACTACCCTAATTACCCTAGCTATCCTAGCTATCCTAGCTACCCTAATTACTCCAACTACCCTAGCTATCCTAGCTACCCTAATTACTCCAACTACCCTAGCTATCCTAGCTACCCTAATTACTCCAACTACCCTAGCTATCCTAGCTACCCTAATTACTCCAACTACCCTAGCTATCCTAGTTACCCTAATTACTCCAACTACCCTAGCTATCCTAGCTACCCTAATTACCCTAATTACTTTAATTACTTTAACAATCCTAACTACTCTTAATACCTCACGTAGCTTCATTTATGATTGCTCCAACTTCAGCCCCAGCTTCAGCTCCAACTCAATTATAAGGCCGGATTACACATTGTAAATTTATTAATTATATAGTAACATTAGATCAGAAATAATATTTCTTACAGAAATATTTTACAGAGGATTTTGATTTATCTAGGATTTGTTTCCCGCTGGAATCTTATCCAAATCTTCCCCACTGAAACCTTTCCCACTGATTTCTTTATTTCTCTTATTTTTTCTCTCCTTGTTCAATAATCTTTGATTTTAAAGATAGTTACAGCTAATTGGTAATTTATAGTTGAGAGATACTTAAATTTAAACAAAATCAAATAAGTGCCTTACCTTCTTTTATGTAACGCATTTTAAGATAACCTTCACATACATTGGCATCTTAAATCAAATCTGAATCAAGGATTATTGCTTCTATTGTCCAATTTTTCTGCTAATTCTTTCCGAAAATATGGATCAATCTTCATATAATCTTTTGTTGCAATCAGTTTACATGCGTCTTCGATTAAGTGAAGAATCATGATAATTGTAGAGAATTTCGATAAACTTCGATGCATTGAATATTTAAGAGTTTAAAAACTCTCAACAATAATTTTTATTCATGAAAACTTTTTCTGATTTTGCTCTTAAAGAAGGATACAAACGTCTTCGATCAGTTAGAGACAAATTTGCTGAAATTCATTCTTTAATTGAGTGGAACTCAAGTAAATCACAAAAAAGTAGTATACTGGATCGACAAGTACACTAACATAATGAAAACTTATGTAGATAACCTGAACCCACATGTCAGTCAAACGTAAGGAGCTTACGAAGTTTATGTAACGATCAAAGGTGACACGAAATACTTTCAGCTTTATATATGACGAAACTTGATACTGGATAGCTCATGAAGTTGCAGACAGTAAACACAAACACTATGCGAGAAAATATCCCACGAAGGTGGCGAGATTACAGGAAAGACACTATAGACCTTAATCACTGATGAACAGCCAGCTTATCAGGATACATTCAATAAAGATTTTTACATCAATACGAAGTCACTGGCTCAACACATTAACTCTATAAAGTTTACAGGGCATGAATTAATACTGCAAACAATCACAAAATGGAAAGAATTAATTGCGAGATCAGAGATAGGGACAAAAACAATGAGGTGATTGAATATTAAGGAAACTTCTATTATTAAAGGTATGCAGCTATATCACTATTAACATAAGATCACATGAAGGATTGGAAGGAGAGACATCTGATGAAGCTTGTGAGATTGAGTTGAAATGGGGAATAAGTGCTAACCTTATACAAAATGCGAGTGTTCAGGCAAAAACCACTTAAAATTCTATTTTATCATTAATTCTTTTTTAGTGCAAATCTAAAATTAACCAGAGATTACTAATATTAAACTCAATTAAAAATTGGTGCGTTTAGTTATTCTGTCATTTCCATCTGCATCAATAATTATCTATTTATGTATCAGGCATTTCCAAAGGCTATCAATTATCTGGGATTTAAAAGATGTGAGGTTTGCCACCAACATAAATGTTTATATTTCATTTGTCTATCAACTTTAAAACCAATGCATATGAACGAACCACTTTATCCAAAGTTATGTCTGGATAAATACACAGCTCTTCAGAAATGGAGTTCATGAAATTGACCATTCCAGATTATACCAGACGTCTTCCTTTCTTCATCGATTCCTGTATTGAATATACGGAATAAATTAGTATATATTCCTTGAGATATTGTTTTCTCAATTCTGTAA
>CAWKGG010000060.1:0-38390 GCA_963848985.1 uncultured Methanosarcinaceae archaeon | reverse complement strand
TTCAGTACCTCTGATTACTCTTCTATTGCCTGCTAACACAGCACCATCTTTGCATAGGATACCAATTATTGATGTCATTAGATGGTCAGCTAAGTAATTATTTGATTGTATTATTTTTTTATAATTTCACTGGGTTTAAAATCATTCAAATTCGTGTTTTATCATTATAACTTTCAATAATTGTAATATTTAAAAATATAATGCCTATCAGATGCCTTGCAGTTTCCCTAACAAAATCCCCCGAGTTTTTAACCCCAATTTCTAAGAGACAATCCACAAAGACTCCACAGAACCGATGCACATAATCTTTATGTACTAGAAATGTTATTCACAACATACCAATTCCGACTGATCACTTGATTTTTAATTCACCATTTTAAGGCTTAATGTTTTCGAATAGACACTATAGAAATGTTCGAACGCGATAGGGAGTTTTTCCCGCGTGAGTAAGGTTTTAATACAAATTACAAATCTTGCGGAGGAACATACATTGGGTAAAAAATCGCTGATAAAACTTACGAGAAAAACGAATCCAAAAATAGTTTCCCTTATTCTTACCCTGAAAGATAGAGCAAATACAGATGATGCTCCAATCTGGAAGGATATCGCGAAACGTCTTGAGACACCGTCTAGGAATTATGCAACTGTGAACATAAGTAAAATCAACAGGCATACTGCAAATTCTGATGTCCTGCTCATCCCCGGGAAAATTCTGGGCGCTGGCCTCATTGATCACCCTGTAACTGTTTCGGCTGTAACCTTCAGTGGATCAGCAATTAAAAAAATCACTGAGGCCGGTGGCAAATGTCTGAGTCTCGAAGAGATTATGGAAGCAAATCCAAAAGGGTCCGGTATTAGAATTTTTTGTTGAGAGGTTTAGAAGATGAAGGTTATCGATGCAAAAGGGCTTATTTTGGGACGTCTGGCAAGCAAAGTTGCAAAACAACTTCTTTTAGAAGACAAAAAAATATATGTTGTAAATGCCGAAAAAGCTGTAATTTCTGGCTCAAGGGCAACCACCCTTAAAGAATACATGGAAACTCGGAAAAGGGGTGCTACAGAGTTTGGGCCCTATTTTCCCAAGCGTCCAGACCGCATCCTGAAGAGAACTATTCGTGGAATGTTACCTTATAAGAGATCTAGAGGCAGGGATGCAATGTCCAGACTCAAAGTCTATGTAGGTGTCCCCTACGAACTCAAGAGTGCTGAAGTGATCACCATTGAAGATGCCGATATGAGGCTTCTGAGTTCTAATAAATATATCGAACTTGGTGAAGTGAGCCAGAAAATGGGTTCAAAATTCTAAAAGGTGAGTCCTTATGATCAAAGTAGTTAATTCATCGGGAAAGCATAAGACTGCAACTGCACGTGCAACAGTCACAAAGGGAAATGGAAGGATAAGGATCAATAAAATTCCACTCGAGCTATATACCCCAGAGATTTCGATGATGAAGATCTCCGAACCTTTGATGATCGCAGGAAATGAGATCGTTTCTGGGATTGACATCAATGTAGATGTTCGAGGCGGTGGAATTGTTGGGCAAGCTAATGCAGTGAGAACAGCTGTTGCTAGGGGTATTGTGGAATGGACAAATGATACAATTGTTAGAGATAACTTCGCAAACTATGACCGAAGTTTACTTGTGAGCGATTCCAGACAGAAAGAATCAAAGAACTTTGGTGGACCTGGAGCTCGGGCTAAATATCAGAAATCTTACAGGTAGAACTATGATCCCAGTCAGATGTTTCTCATGTGGAAAAGTAATTTCTAACTATTGGGATGAGTACAAAAGACGTGTCAACGATGGAGAAGAAGGGGCCTTAGTACTGGATGATCTAGGGATCACACGCTACTGCTGTCGCAGAATGATCTTAAGTCACGTCGAACTTGTTGATGTGCTTTCACCATACCAGTAAGGGACCGTAGGGTAGCTTGGTCCATCCTTCGGCGTTCGGGACGCCGGAACCTGAGTTCGAATCTCAGCGGTCCCATTTCCCTGTGTAAGGGATACTGGTTTTTAGTCATGTATGTGCTAAATATCAAATATATCATACTTTTAGATTATTGAATTTCATGTTTGCATTTTTGAGTTTCAGGGTGATCAGTTGGTCAAGGAAATATATACTCGGTTCGAACGTGCGCGTATTGTAGGTGCAAGAGCGTTGCAAATTGCAATGGGAGCTCCTGTCCTTATTGAAGACGATGGGCGGCTGGATCCTCTGAGTATTGCTATTGAAGAATTAAAAGCCGGAGTTATTCCTATCACAGCCAAGCGTAAAATCCATTGAAAATTATGTGGGATTCATTTTAATATATTGAATATTTTTATTTTATGAGGTGACTTTATGGAGGAAATTGAGGAAACAGTGCAGCAGGAGGAAAACGAAGCACAGCATTCTCCTGAAGAAAATATCGTGGCGGAAACAAAACCTGCACCTGAAGGGGAAGCAACAGCAAAAATCAGATATACACCTGTAGAATCTGACGACGAAGCTTCTGCTAAAGAGGGATCTACATCCCTTGTGGCTATTGATGAATACCTGGCAGCAGGTGTTCACATCGGAACCCAGCAGAAGACCCAGGATATGATGCGTTTCGTATATAGGGTTAGAACTGATGGATTATATGTGCTTGACATCCAGTCAACAGATGAAAGAATCAAAGTTGCATCAAAATTGCTATCTCATTACGATCTTTCAAGAATTCTTGTTGTTTCTTCAAGACAGTACGGTCAATATCCTGCAAGGATGTTCTCTAGGGCTCTTGGTACAAGGGCAATGCTTGGAAGATTCATTCCTGGTTCTCTTACAAATCCAGAGATCTATGGCTTTTTTGAGCCTGAAGTTGTGATTGTGACCGATCCTGCAGGGGATGCCCAGGTTCTGAAGGAAGCTTCAAGTATTGGAGTACCTGTTATAGCACTTTGTGATACTAATAATCTTATTTCAAACGTGGATCTTGTAATTCCCACGAACAACAAAGGTAGAAAAGCTCTTTCCCTTGTTTACTGGTTGCTTGCAAGGGAAGTCTCCAGGCTCAATGGTACCCCTTTCAATTATGAGTTGACTGACTTTGAAACTCCTCTTTGATACCAAAAGACACACCTGCATACTGGCAAGGATATATAAAAAAACGATCCATATTTAATATGGTGATTTTAAATGAGACAACCAGCAGTTGCAGGGCAGTTTTATCCCCTGAATCCTGTATATCTAGAAGAAGAACTCAAGAGATGTTTTAAAGATCTGGAAATCCGGGAAAGAGATGTTCTTGGGGCTGTTTGTCCACATGCAGGATATATCTATTCCGGGAAAGTGGCTGCGAGTGCCTATGCAACCCTCCCTAAAGCTGATACATATGTCCTTATTGGTCCCAATCATACTGGATACGGCTCACCTGTATCTGTATCCAAAGATACATGGGAGACTCCCTTGGGAATTGTAGAAGTTGATGTAAAACTTGCCGATGGATTTTTAGGGAGCATCGTTGATGTAGACGAGCTAGGACACAGATACGAACATTCTATTGAAGTGCAGATTCCTTTTCTCCAATATCTTTTTGGAAGATCTTTAAGGATACTACCTATTTGTATGGGTATGCAGGATGAAGAGACTGCAGTTGAGGTAGGAAACCTTGTTGCTAATCTTGTTTCCAAAAGTGGAAAAAAAGTTGTCTTTATATCTTCAAGTGATTTCACCCATTATCAGCCTGCAGAGAGTGCAAAGGAAATAGATACTGAAATCATTGAGGCTATTCTGGATCTAGATGTATCCGAAATGTATGATAGACTCTCCAAGAGAAACGCATCTGTCTGCGGATATGGGCCAATTGCCACGATGCTTACAGCCTCTAAAAAGCTTGGTGGAAGTCGAGCTACTCTTCTTAATTATACAAACAGCGGTGCTATTTCAGGAGATATGAACGCAGTTGTGGGATATGCAGCGATTATTGTGGAATAAGAGAAGTTCTACGGAAAAATTAAGCCCACTAGTTTTGGATTCTATTGAAAACCGAATAGTTATAATCACTTATGCCTGAGTAAGTTTTTTAGGGATATTACTTTTATTTAACTGCCTACTAGTCCATAAAATTCAATTCAAAATAAGAAATTAAGTCCCTTATATATTTAATCCAAAATTAAGAATTGCAGAGGATATTATGGTTTCGTGTTCTGCGCCTGGGAAAATCTATATTTTCGGAGAACATGCGGTCGTTTATGGAGAAACCGCAATAGCATGTGCAATTGATCTGAGAACACGAGTGAGAGTAGAACTTAACGATTCGATAATAATTCAGTCGCAAATTGGCAGGACAAGTATTGATTTTGAAAAACACCCATACATCACCTCAGTTATCGAGAAAATGAGAGAAAATACACCGATAAAAGGTATTTTCCTAGAAATTGATTCCGAAATCCCCGTGGGTTCAGGACTCGGATCATCTGCTGCGGTGACAATAGCAAGTATAGGCGCTCTCAATGATATGTTTGGATGCGGCCTCTCTCTTGCAGAGATTGCAAAACTTGGCCATGAAATAGAGCTCGATGTCCAGGGAGTAGCAAGCCCCACTGATACTTATGTCTCTACATTCGGAGGAGTTGTTACAATCCCTGAAAGGAGAGAACTGAAAATTCCAGACTGTGGAATTGTTATTGGAGACACAGGAATTTTTTCATCTACAAAGGAGCTTGTCGCAAATGTTAGGAAGCTCTATGAAAGTTATCCCGAACTGGTCAAGCCTCTCATGGCTTCTATTGGTAAAATATCTCGAATTGGGGAACCTCTTGTCATGGCAGGGGACTATCCCGCCATTGGCAGACTTATGAATGTAAATCAAGGACTTCTAGATGCCTTGGGAGTAAATATTATTGAGCTTTCCAGCTTAATTTACTCATCCAGGAGAGCTGGGGCCTTTGGATCTAAGATTTCAGGCGCTGGCGGTGGGGGGTGTATGTTTGCACTCACGCCACCTGATAGATGCAAACAGGTTGGTGAAGCCATTTCAAAAGCTGGGGGGAAAGTGACCATTACAAAACCAACTAAACAGGGCCTGACATTACACTAAGCAGTTTGAATTTTCATCTAATTATTTCGCGATTATTCATAAAATAAATTGAAAATTATTTAAAAGGAATTAAGTGATATGGCATGGTAGTATCAACAGACATTGTTATCCTGAAGCTTGGAGGCAGCGTTATTACTGACAAAAACGCAGATGTAGGAGTTGTAAGAGCATCTGATCTACTAAGGATTGCACAGGAAGTTTCTGAATTTAGAGGGAATCTGATTATTGTACACGGCGCTGGTTCCTTTGGACATACCTACGCCAGAAAATACGGACTTGATAGAATTTTTAATCTTAAAGGATCTATTGTAACTCATGAATCAGTCAAGAAACTAACCTCTAGGGTAGTAGATTCTCTGAATCGCCTCGAAGTTAGGGCTGTGGCTGTACATCCCATGGCCTGTACAGTTTGCAGAAAAGGAAGGATAGAGAGCATGTACCTTGACAGCATAAAGCTCATGCTCAAGAACGGTTTTGTCCCGGTGCTGCACGGAGATATTGTTATGGATCTTGAACTCGGGACATGTGTCCTTTCAGGTGACCAGATAGTTCCTTACATTGCAAAAGAGCTCGGAGTCACCAGGCTTGGACTGGGGTCCGCAGAGGATGGAGTGCTCGATAAAAATGGAGAGCCTGTACCTGAGATTACACCTAAAAAATTTGAACAATTAAAACATTATATAGGAAGCTCAGAAAGCACTGATGTTACAGGTGGCATGCTCGGGAAGGTACAGGAACTTCTGGAACTTAGCAAAACATCTTGTATTACTTCGTATATATTCAATGCAGGAAAAGCAGATAATATCTACAAATTTTTAAATGGAGAACCTATAGGGACCAGAATTAGTCCGGATGAAATGGTATGAAATATGATCAATAATACCTCAAGGCGAAAGATCGAACACTTGAAAATATGTGTTGAAAACCCAGTGGAATCACAAAATATCAGTGCTGGCTTTAGGGATGTGACGCTTATCCACCGGGCACTTCCGGAACTCGATATGGATAAGATAGACCTATCTGTAGACCTGCTCGGAAACCATCTACAAGCTCCTTTTTTGATTGCCTCAATAACTGGAGGGCACCCTGATACTATTCCGATAAATGCTGCACTTGCATCTGCAACTGAAGAACTGGGAGTGGGAATAGGAGTTGGCAGCCAGAGAGCTGCCATTGATGATCCTTCTCAAGAAGAATCTTTCAGGATTGTGCGGGAAAAAGCTCCGAATGCCTTTGTTTACGCGAATGTGGGCGCTGCTCAGATCCGCAAGTTTGGAGTTGATGGAGTTGAAAAACTTGTCGAAATGGTTGATGCCGATGCTATTGCCATTCATCTTAATTTCCTACAAGAAGCCATCCAGGCAGAAGGAGATAGAGATGCAACTGGTTGTCTGGACATGATTAGAGAGATTTGTTCTGTACTTAATACGCCAGTAATGGTCAAAGAAACAGGAGCTGGAATTTCAAATGAAGACGCTCTTCTCCTCCAGAAAGCAGGCGTATCTGCAATTGATGTTGGGGGTGTAGGTGGCACAAGTTGGGCAGGAGTTGAAGCCTACAGGGCTAGAGAAAGTGGAGATTTTGTCTCAGAACAGATGGGGAGACTTTTTTGGGACTTTGGGATCCCCACTGTTGCCAGTATTATAGAATCCAGGGTTTCCCTCCCAATTATCGCAACTGGTGGCATCAGAACAGGACTTGATATTGCTAAATCAATTGCTATTGGAGCCAATGCGGCAAGTGCAGCTATGCCCTTTGTGGATCCCGCTTTTAAAGGGAAAGAAGCCGTTGTGAGTGTCCTTTCTCGAATGTTGAATGAGTTTAGAGCCACGATGTTTCTCTGCGGCTGTGCAAATATACAGGATCTAAGGAATGCACCTGTGGTCATTACTGGTTGGACTCTTGAGTACCTTGGACAGCGTGGTTTTAACTTAAAAGACTATGCAATGTCAAGGGAAATACTTTAAGATACTACATATGTATTGTTGCCTTTTATCACATTTTTATTGAAATTTGCATCATGCGGGTAAGGTCTAGTATCAAATTAGTTCAATAAAAACTTGTCATATGACAACATTTATACATACTATGAAAGTAATATTTCTAAATAAATCATTAATATAAAATGAGCAACAGTTCGTGCTTATCAGGGAAGATTACGATAAACAGTTTATGCTCTATACCAAGGGAAAAATTAATTTAATTATCATCATTTAGGGATGCATGAGAAAGAGGATATTTGTCTTTATCATAAATTACCTCGGCAATACCAGGATAATTCGAAATTTATCGAGAAACTTGGGAAAGTAATCACTTTGAAAGTTTATTAATCATTCTAATCTCGATTCATCATAATTAAATTTATAATAAATAGGTACAAGCAAAGAATTAATCTCATAGTTGCTCAGGCTCAGATCATTGAATATAAGTCACTTTTTAGTAAAGCAAGTAATCCATAAAGGTCATTAATTAAGAATCACCTTAATAAGTCATCAAAATAAGAATAGTTTAAGAAATAATGGTTTAGTGAGAATTAATAATTGAAGAATAATAGAGCAGTTCAATAAACTCCAATTTATAGCCGGTTGCTTATAGAGCATATATAAGCAACTTGTTGAATAAGAGATTTATCGAAACTCTCAATAGTATTAGGGGAAGGTACGCAAAAGAGGCCTATTGATTTGGTTAATATCTCTACACTTATCTTTGAAGGTAGTAACGAGTTTTTAAAATAATTATAAAAATATCCGGATTGAAAGTAGTTCTTAAATTGGACAAAATGCTGAGAAGTACATATTGCTAACAAAGGTATGTATAAGTATGTAAATACAGATTTATAAATGTATATATTTATATTAATATACATAGATTTATATGTATATATGTTGAATCTAATCACTCTTCAAGATATTTAGTCAGATTTCTTCAATAAATGAATGGATTCTTCCCAATAAGTGGTTAAGAAGTGGCTGTTCTAAGGCTGATTCCAAATTATCTTACTATATTGTTTGCATTCAGAGTCATTGCTTTAGACCGTTATCGGATATCTTTTTTTAGGTTTCGGTTTCAAAGGGATAAAAATTAAAAT
Source organism: uncultured Methanosarcinaceae archaeon (assembly GCA_963848985.1). Classification (GTDB taxonomy): domain Archaea; phylum Halobacteriota; class Methanosarcinia; order Methanosarcinales; family Methanosarcinaceae; genus Methanosarcina. The sequence continues at coordinate 30,237 of CAWKGG010000060.1, read as the reverse complement.
AAGAGGTTAAAAAATATGACTGAAATAGGAATTGTTGCAATCGGCGGCTATAATGAGATGGGCCGCAATATGACGGCAGTAGTCGTAGGTGAAGATGTCATTATTCTGGACATGGGACTTCGACTTGACAGAGTCCAGATTCACGAAGATGTCGAAATTGACAAAATGCATTCTCTGGAACTGATCGAAATGGGTGCAATTCCTGATGATACTATCATGAAAGAAATCAATGGAACTGTTCGAGCAATTGTGTGTACTCACGGACATCTTGATCATGTAGGTGCGATTCCAAAACTTGCCCATAGATACAATGCTCCTATTTTAGCTACCCCCTATACTGCGGTCATTATAAAACAACAAATTGAAGCTGAACGCAAGTTCGAGGTTTGCAATAGGGTTATTTCGCTCAATGCAGGTGGGACTTACCAGGTCACAAACGAAATTTCCATCGAATTCATCTGCGTTCAGCACAGTATTATAGACTGTGTTATTGCAGCTATTCACACTCCAGTTGGAGCAGTCCTTTATGCCTGCGACTTCAAACTGGATAGGACTCCAACAATTGGCAATGCTCCGGATTTCGAACGCATCAAATCTCTTGGAAAGGAAGGAGTAATTACAATGATTGTAGAGAGCACAAATGCCGGACGTTCAGGGAAAACTCCTTCGGAACAAATTGCAAAGGATATGGTAAGGGACGTACTGCTCGGAACAGAAGAAGCTGATGTCGGGATGATAATTACAACCTTTGCCTCCCATATTGCCAGGCTGAAAGCTATTATTGAAGCAGCTGAAGAAATGGGCAGAATTCCTGTACTTATGGGTCGTTCAATGGAGCGCTATTTCGGAGCTGCAAAGGATGTTGGCTACCTGGAGTTACCTTCAAATGTAGAGATCTATGGCCTCAGAAAAGACATTGATCGTGCCTTCAAACGCATCATGCAGGAGGGAAAGAATAAGTACCTCCCAATTGTTACCGGTCACCAGGGGGAACCAGGTTCAATCCTTGTGCGCGTTGCGAATGGGGAAACCCCCTATGCAATAGAACCAGGAGACAGGGTCATTTTCTCGGCAAACGTGATCCCAAGCCCGATGACTCAGGCAAACCGTTACGCTCTTGAAACCAAACTCAGAATGAGAGGCGCCAGAATCTATGACAATGTGCATGTATCAGGGCATGCATATAGGGAAGACCACTGGGAACTTCTGAGAATGGTGAATCCGGAACATGTAATCCCTGCACATGGTGATCTAGAGATGCACGGGCACTACATAGAGTTGGCGGAAGACGCCGGATATGTACTAGGAAGTACAGTACATCTTCTAAGGAACGGCGAAGTGTTATACATCGAAGAATAATCGTATAAGAAGTACATCCCCTATTCCTGTGATAAATATGACGCTGACTGATGAGATCAGAAAAAGAAGCATCCATGTCGATGCCGCAATTGATGAGTTACTTCCGATAACTCATCCAAAAGAACTTTACAAAGCATCTCGCTACTTAGTAGATGCTGGAGGAAAACGTCTCAGGCCAGCAGTCCTTATTTTGGCAGCTGAAGCTGTAGGTTCCGATTTGAAATCTGTTTTACCGACAGCAGTGGCCGTGGAACTTGTCCATAATTTCACCTTGATCCATGATGACATAATGGACAAAGACGATATCCGCAGAGGAATGCCTGCGGTCCATAAAATATGGGGTGAAGCAGGAGCAATTCTTGCAGGAGACACCCTTTATTCTAGAGCTTTCCAGATCATATCAAAGGTTGAAAATGAACCTATAAGGATTTTGAAATGCATTGATATCCTCTCAAAGACCTGTACTGAAATATGCGAAGGGCAGTGGCTTGATATTGAGTTTGAGAAGAGGGAAAGGGTTACAGAATGCGAATATATTGAGATGGTGGAAAAAAAGACATCAGTTCTTTACGCAGCTGCAGCAAAGATCGGAGCACTTCTCGGAGGAGCCTCAGATGAAGTTGCAGAGGCATTATCAGAGTATGGACGCCTTATAGGGATCGGTTTTCAGATGTATGATGACGTTCTGGATATGGTCACTCCCCAGGAAGTGCTCGGGAAAGTAAGAGGTAGCGACCTTATGGAAGGAAAACATACTCTTATCGTAATCGACGCATTCGCAAAAGGTGTAAAACTAGATATATTTGGTAAAGGAAAAGCTACTCTGGAAGAAACAAATGAAACAGTCAGGATTTTAACAGAGTGCGGATCCATTGATTACGTAAAGAATCTTGCAATTTCATACATCAACCAGGGCAAATCAAAGCTAGATGCTTTGAAAGACTGCCCGGAAAAAGAGATTCTCCTCCAGATTGCAGATTACATGATTACAAGGGAGTATTAAATAGGAAACTCTCAAATAACCGGAGCTTTCAGAGAATATGTGGTTAATTGGAGCTTCATAACCCTTATTTCAACAAGTTTTTTTTTCAACTATTTCCATCATTTATATCCACGATCAAAAAATTTTTATTTTATGCCACTAGGGATAAGATTTTTGTTCAAGTGGCAAACCATCTGGAAGCTCAGATGCCTTAAAAATTCACATATCTGGCATTCAGGTAATTTGCCTCTTCAAACAGTTTTCCAGAACTTTATATACCATTCTCTGAAATGTAAACTCTCCAATGGGTTAAGGGAAAAAGTCAACTTAAAAACTGCCAATAATATATATAATTATAGAATTTCTGGCTCGGATACTGGAGTTTTAACAACGTCGTAGTAAAATTTATCAATCTGATTTATGAGTCTGATCAGACAGTACATCACCAACTGGCTCAGATACTCAGTAAAATTTCACATATTTTTACGAATATTGCAAAAAAGTAATGTGAATATATATCTTTTTCTGGCGCACTATTCACCTCAATTCCCAGGTGTCAAAGAATTAAAAAAACTTAACTTGAAATTAACTTGAAGAGAGAGGAATAATTCCCCCTTTTCCGTGGATTAAAATTGCTCCTTTCATAATCCGTGGAAAAAGTTAGAGTATTTTGGATCATGCTGAAAAAGGAGGAAATGTTTCTGATGCGAGTTTAAACTTGTAAGACTTGAACATCAGTGAAACTTCCATGAAGAAAAAGCAAACTAGCTCTTCTCAAACCTTACCGATCTGAAAAACTTGATGAAAGCTTCTATACTGCTGCTCGACTCTATCTAGAAATCAAAGAAATAGATTTTGAGGGAGGAAAAACTATCTCCAGGCTTTATTAAGAGAAGTCATACCAAAAAAGAGAGTATCTGCTGTACTCAGCTATGAAAATAGAGCAGGAATATAAGCCCAAATATAAATGGTAGAAATTGGAGCAGTTGAAATTGATGGAGAAAAAAATAACTATTTTGCTTCAATACGATTCTCGGATATTCCAGAATGATGTACTTTAATTTACAATGAAAATAGTTACCCTCGATCTCATCAAGTAGAACGTATTTGAGTTCATTGGAGAATCACAGGAGATGCTCTAAGAAAACATGAAACAGGCTATAATCAGAAGAACCGTGATAATTCAAATTCGGAATGTAACCCACAGTTTAATAATTTGTTGTTCAAACATTAAGACCCTATTCCTAGCTTATGTAAGCTTTAGAGGCCTCAGGCAAACGGCAAGATTGAGATTACATAAGAGAATTTCACGAGGGAGGAATCACTCCCTTGAAAAAATATTCACCTTCTTTCGAAGACCTGAACTCCCAAGTTCATAAACCATTGAAAAGGGTAAATTCAACTGACCACTAAGTCACCTATAAATTAATCTTGAACTTTATTAAATAGTAGAACTTAACCCTTTGAGTTAGGTTCCTCATTATAAATTAGTCCATATAATACCAGGAAAATCTCAATGGACTTTGAGATTACATCTCTTTAGAGCAAATATTTTGTTTCTTAAAGGTTTTCAGTAAAAAGCACAGAGCTTTAGATCTTCCGAGAAAAAGGAACATTTCCAGGGTCTTCAAAATGACACTTTGAAGATTAATTTAAAATGCCAGAGAAACTCACAGATTAAATTGAAGTTTTCAGGTTCCGAAGTTGAAGAGTGGTCTCTTGAAGTTTATGAAACTTTCAGTTAAGGAAGTTCAGCATGAACAACTTCCTCCAAATTACTACAAGGGACAGCAAAAATCAATTGAAATTGTTGAGTTTTTTTGAACAAAAAAGAAATACGCGAAAACTGTTGCACCTAAGAGACTAATGAAAAGTGTCGTTTTTCTTTGAAAATCCTATTGAGGAATTATATTTTGAGGTTCAGTCATCTATTGATAAAAAAATCATCGAAAACTTTGCAACCTTGAAATTTATACTTAATGCAAAAAATGTTGTTTTGTTTTATCCTTTTGGAGTTGGGAAATCACACATTATAATTGCTCTTGAAATTGAAGCAGTAAAAGTAAGAATTTCTGTTTATTACTTCTGGAGTGCAGAGAATCAGGAATCCCACATCCTTTATTTAGGGGATGAAGTTTACTCTTGAATCATTTTGTTTTCGTTTAATCCTCTAAATAATCGTTTTTTTGCAAAATAGGTTTTTTTGGAACTATGATCAGAGGTGATGTAACTCATATATGACCAGAATTTGATAAACATTGGGATAAAATAGCTTTAGCCATAGCTCTGGTCAGATCATCTCTCAAATAGTGTTTGTTCCTAAGTATTGACTCAATATTATTTTCCAATAATCAAATTAAAAAATATTGCGTTTCTATTTTCACCACTATTTGCCCGGAGCAAGGCTACAAATTAATACTATGGAAGTTGGAGAACCTCAAGTTCATTTATCCCTGGAATTCAATCCAAGATACTCTATATCAGAGGTAGCTCAATACTTGAAGGGAGGTAGTTCTTACAGACTTTTCGGGCTTTATCCTGAAATGAAATAAACCAAAAAAATATAAGGGAAACATAACATAATTTTAAGATATCCTTCAACTATCGATTTTAGATTGGAGGGAAAATAAAAATATTTTATAAAAAATAGTATATATTCTCCGCAAATTCTGACAAAAGAACATATATCGGCCAGATGCCGAGCACCAAAATACAAGTTTTTATTTATATATCCATATTTATGTATATAACTGAGTAAATAAGAAAAGCAAAATTTTTCAGAGTTTTTTCCTAACAACAAAATATCCTGCTAGGATCAGAGGCAAGGAGATCGCCATTAATATTTTAGCGACTTCTCTTGCTTGTTTTGCTCTATTATTATTTGAACTTCTACTTATTGCTATCTCTCCTGTCTTTTCCTGACTTCTTAGAGTATTCTTTAATTTTAATTCAGCCTGAGCTCTATTTTTTGTTACTTCTTCTGGATATTCAGTTATTGCAAAGGAGGAAAATCCAGGCGTTTTAGATCTAAAATATATATAATCAGTATCTTCTCCGATCTTTTCAGTATCTAGAGGTTCCCAATTTTTATTATACCTCTGAAGGACTATCATGGATTCTTTGACATTTTTATCGTGAATCCATGCTTTCTTAACTCTGAATCCTATTAACCCATTTTTCAGGGATGTAAAAAGCTCTACTCCTTTATCCCCTATCTGAATATTTACCTGTTTATATATTATCCCGAGAGGAAGTTTTGGAATGAAAACGGACTTGCTCTTGAGTTCTTCCACAGTGGTTGTTGTCTTAAGAAATGTTTTTTCTGCGTCATATTCGATAAATAAAATGCATGTACTGTTTCCCGAAAAGTCATATCTTATATGATTACCGCTTATGACATTCCTAGTGGCTAATTCCTTGGCAACAACATTGCCTTCTGGCTCTCTGGAACCAAGGCTCACACCTGGAGTGCTAGAGTAACTGGAAACCGCATCTCCTCCTCCATCTCCATAGCTCGAATTTAATATACTCAAATTTACAATATCTGAATTTGCAGTATGCAAATCCCCGATATTTGAATTTAAAGTGCTTGAATTCGCAGTACTCGAATTATAGGTTCCCGAATTTCCGGTATTTGAATTTAAGATATTTGAATGACCTTTAATTGAATTTGCAGTTTGTGAGTTTCCAATAATTGGATTCTCAGTATTTGAATTTACTTTAATTGAATTTATAGTACTAGAATTGACAATACCTGAATGTAGATTAGTTGAGTTTCTGATACTTAGATCTCCAGAACTCAGATTATCTGTTCTGAGATCATTAGTAGCTGAATTAAAGATATTTGAATCCTTATTTCTTGAATTTTCAGTATTTAAAGATACATTAGTTGGATTTACAATATGTGAATTCTCAGCATTTGAATTTTTGTTGTCCAAATATCTGTTGTTTTGGTACTCCCTGTCTGGGTACAGTCTGTCTGGATACACTCTGTCTGAAGGCCCTCTGTCTGGATTTTCAGTATTTAAAGATACATCAGTTGGATTTACAATATGTGAATTCTCAGCATTTGAATTTTTGTTGTCCAAATATCTGTTGTTTTGGTACCCCCTATCCGAATAACCTTTGTCTGGATATCCTCTGTCTGGATAAAGTCTGTCTGGATACACTCTGTCTGAAGGCCCTCTGTCTGGATTTTCAGTATTTAAAGATACATCAGTTGGATTTACAATATGTGAATTCTCAGCATTTGAATTTTTGTTGTCCAAATATCTGTTGTTTTGGTACCCCCTATCCGAATAACCTTTGTCTGGATATCCTCTGTCTGGATAAAGTCTGTCTGGATACACTCTGTCTGGATACACTCTGTCTGAAGGCCCGCTGTTTGAATATCCTCTGTCTGAATAACCATTGCCTGAATATACTCTGCCTGCATACCCGTTGTCTGAATATACTCTGCCTGCATACCCTCCGTATCCCAACTGTCCATCTAAAGCAGATACAGTGCCTGTTATCATTCCAAGAATCAGTAGTACTGTTAGTAATACACAAATTATAGAGTTGAGAAAATTTGCTTTCATTTTAATTAGCCTCCGACCCAAAGACCGTAAACAGAAATTTTTAAAATATAACTAACTAACTTGGGACTTGCATACTTGAAACACAAAATCAAGCTCATCGGACTTTATGATCAAATTTAATTGTAGAAAACGTTGATTTAATATCATCGAGTTCTCAGATCAGCCTCTTAGATCCCTAATTGACAAGTAATCACATATAGGACTTATGGGCTTGAAATACAAAATCGAGTATAATAAACACTGTAGTTCAAAATTATATTTCAGACAATTAATGGATTAATGCCATTGATTTCTAAGTCAAAGTGCATCAGTTTTAAATAGATGGTGACCAATGGAATAATACCCGAGGGGACTGATTCAAAAGTGGGATGATTTAAAATAATTAGGACCTTTGTAGTAGCATTTTCTAAATATTGTTTTCATAGACTTATTAAATATAATTATATATGTACCGAAGTGTTGGTAAATCTCTTATTTCTTACGAATAATTTATACACCATTTTATGAGCGTATGACAAAATTTAGAGATTTATCAAAATATTCTTCAGTTGTATATCGGTTGCTCATATATGCCTTTGCTGCAACGTTGTGAGTTTTGAATTACTATCAAAATTAATATAGCTAAGTTCGGATTTGTTATAACTCCAGCCTTATAAAAGCTCCCACTTAGAACATTATATGCGCTCTTTGTGACTACTTTATTCCAGACTGAACTTTTCCATACCCTAAGACTGTTCTATTCCTCCATGATATTCGTCAATTTTTCAGGACTTGTTAACCAGATCTTTACCCCTTGATTTATCCCTATCCAGCACAATGTGATCCAGTATTGCATGTTCTAGTTCTTTGAAATATCCTAAATACTTTCACAAATCCAATATACTTTCATTGAACCAGAATTTTTTCATGAAAAGGATTTAAGCTGTTTAGACCAGCTTATTTTTTTGCGTTATCAGGATTCACCAAAAAATTTGATATCAATCTTTTCAGAAATGCCATTGATTTTCCTGATAGCTTTGATGTTCTTAATGCTGCTCACCATTCGTCAAAAATAATGAATTTTCGGTTTAAATCCATATTTTTTGATTTCATCAAGTATATCCAGGAGATGATCATTCTTGGTTTTATTGCCTTTAGCGGTGTTATACATACTAAAATGGAAACATAGTGAATTATATTATGTAAAATCACAAATCTCAGAAGATTTCGATAATCATCAATTTTGGCTGGTTGCTTACAAGTATATATAAGTAATTATATATATATATATATAAGTAATTTGTTCAAATCGATAGTTTATCAAAATTTTACTCAAGAAGTTATTGAGGAAGAAAATTTCACATCTGAAGAACCAAATTACGCACAATGCACAAAAATTTGATTTTGAATTTAAAGAAAGTTTGTGATACTACCAAAATAACATATGATCTAAATTCACCAACTAGCCAAACAAACCAAGGTAATCAAAAAAAATTTCATCAACAGTAAGACGATACTTTCCACCCCACAGATGCCGAACAAAATTTGTCCTTTCAGAATAAAGTTTATCCATTATTATGTCGTCGATTATCAGACAACCTTCTTTAAGAGTAACTAATTTCTTTACTTCAGTTTATAAAGATTCCGCATTTGAGAGTGCTTTCAAATGAGATGGATCCATCTGAAAAGCGTTGACTATAAAAGGATAACTGCATTCAGCTTCATTTCAGCAAAAAAACAGTAAATTCAGCAACAATAGAATTAATGTAATTAAGGTCAGTATATTATAGCAGGCTTATAGCACTACTTCAACAATTGTATCACCTATTTACAAATAAATATATTTCAAAATATTTTGATAAACCTCTGATTTTCATGAGCCATTTATATGCTATTTATGTGGCTATGAAGAAACCTACGGGTTTATCAAAATCCTACATAATATCTATCGTTTGATGACACTGGAAATAAAAAGAGTATTTCGAAAATAGAGGAAGTTATCTTTAAAATAGTGAAATAATAACAGAGATACTAAAATTTCACGATTCAGCCTGAACAAAACAGTTACAATAGTCATCTTTGCTGGATGCATCAAAATCGATATCATCAAACTGATTGTGAGTAGACTAAATAGTTGCGAACAAAAAGGTGAAAACACAGCAATTCGTGGGAAAGATTCTGACGGAGTTCCATGAAAACGCACTCCAAAGTGAATAGGAATCCTCATAAATTTGTTTTTACAAATGTAAATAATTTATGTGAGAAATATAATTACAAAAAATGCAAGGAAAAATAAAGAAATTTTAAAACATTTATTGGATAATAAATACGCTAAGTAAAATATTATTCATTGGAAACAGAATTGAAAATTGATTCCAAAAGATACAACTATTTTACCCTTTTAAAAGCTGATTCGTGTAGAACAAGGTTGAATCACCCAAAACTTATATAAATGATGATGTTTCTATGCAGTTGTACTTTGGTGTAATAATTATAAACATAACAAAACGGGCTCGTGGTCTAGACGGTTATGACGTCGCCTTGACATGGCGGAGGTCCTGAGTTCGAATCTCAGCGGGCCCACTGAAACGTTTAGATATTTTACATAAAATTGGATAGCGCTATCTTTTTATGTAGTATAACATAGGTGTAGTTAAGAGTATCTGTTTGCCCAGGTAGCTCAGTGGGAGAGCGCTGCCCTGAAGAGGCAGTTGTCCCCGGTTCGAATCCGGGTCTGGGCACCACCTCACATCAGTAGTGTAGCGGTCATCACCGGGCGTTGCCAACGCTCGAACCCGGGTTCGAATCCCGGCTGATGTATAAAAAAAGGTTATTTCCAGATTTTATATTCTTTATTTTTTCCAATCATTTATTCAAAATTTGTGTATTTATGAACACATATTTTTACATTGCTATTCCGTTCACTACAATTACTTTACATATGACTAAATATACTTAAGATTCATTTTTGAGTTATGAGATTAACTTTTGTTCGTTAACATTTTAAACATGATCATGCTCATCGTTAACACTTCTTTTTTTATTTAAGTTTTGACTAATAGTGGTTAAGAGACTATGAAATCAAATTTGTTAACCATCCTATCGTTAACCAAAAATTAATTAAAACATTAAATCGTCATATTAGTTGGATATGTATCTCGAAGAGCCAAAAAATCTGATTGAAGAGATATATACCAATTATGTTGCAGACCTGAAAAATCATAGGAGAGCTAAAAATGTCCGGAAAGTTCCAGAAACGAGATGCAGAACGAAAAGGTGTCAAAAAAGAGTATGAACTGGAGCAGAAGTTAATAAAAGGAATCGTAGATGAAATTCAGGTAAGCGGCGGTGGATCCATTAAGTGAGTACAAAAGTACATATAAAAATCCAGGCTGGGGATATTTCAGAGCAGACTGTAGAAATTACTGAGAACGCTACCTACGAAGATCTGCTCGATCGATTGAAAATAAATCAGGAAACTGTAATTGTGTTAAGTGGAGGTAAGGCAGTTCCCCTTGATGGGACAATAAGTTCCAACGAGATTACAATCCTGAAAGTTGTAACAGGAGGGTGATTAGCTTAAAAAATAAGAGTGTCTGGCTATTCTTTATTATAACTTTTTTCACTTTTAGATATTTATTTTAAGTTTTCTCATTTGCAGACAACTTTTAGAGCTATTTTCTCATAATCTATCACGTTTACCTATGTTTTATGGCAATATAATTATGGTCTTCAATGTGATGCCATTACTACCCTTTTAACCCGTCAAGCGGACTAAATTGTGGGCAAGTAATTTTTTGTCGTCTATTTATATCAGAGGAGGTTTGAAAAAAATACAAATGTCAGCAAATCCACATATTTCCACTTTGAATCTACAATTTAATATTATATTGTAAGTGCGTTTTTAAATATAACCTTCTTCATCCTCATGAGCTGAATAATACATCCTCTAAATAATTTTAAATGATTCCAATCGAGTTTTATATGCTTAATTAGTCACTCTCTTTTTAGAAAAATAACATTAAATAACACAAACAAGTTAAAGTAATTTTCAACTTATATTTTTGACTGTTGATTTTATAATTACCTTGTAAGTAAAGTTATATTAATTTTTGAGGATTTCGACAAACCTCTAATTTTCACGAGTCATATATATACTATTTATAAGGATAGGATTTAATTTAGGGATTATCAAAATAATCTTTAGTTTTTAAAATATGTTATAAAACTAATCAGTGAATTGCCATCGAAGTCTCAAATATGATGTTGATCAAGAATTTTATATTGGCCATTTAGACAATTACACTACAATGAAATGGTGATTTAAATTAGTAGAAATAATAACCAAAAATTAGTCTTTGGATACTCTCAAACTTTTTTTCATTGCTAATATCCTCAATATATCCGATGAAAAACAGCAGCAACATTTCACTAGAGATGGTTATGGAATTTTAGCTCTTTAAAGTTTAGTTATCTCTGAAAAATGCAATTTTTCTGCATATAAACCAACATGACTTTTGTGTTCCTGTGTATAATTCATTGAGAAAGCGTCTACATTTTATGGTTGGAAATGCACGAGGTTGAGGCCATTTAAGCATAAAAGACAGAAAAGATAAATTCAAAAATAACTGCACAATTTGAACTTAATAACATGATTCAGCCATCAAAAATCTTCCCAAAAACCATAGCAGATTTCGTTTATACTTTCGGCTTCGTCACAAACTTGCACAATAAAGAATAAATTTAAAAAATGGAACTCAAGTTATTCCTGCACCTAAAATATTCAATCTAAATGATTTAATGGCATACATTTTTGGGAAAAATGACCGCAAAATTCTATAATAATCTCGTCAGGTAAGACAGTCGATTAGATAATATAAAATTATTCGCTAAATATTTGTAAAAAAAGTGTTCAGATAAGAGGGATCCTGGACATCGGAACATCTCTTACCACTGTAGTTAAGCTTCAGAAATGTCTGGCTATTATAAAATATCTGAAAAATTACTGAAAATGAGTGCTGTAATTCGGCTTCAGGTATTGGATAAATTGATGTAACTCTGATCGCTGAAATAGACAATTTCAAAAACTTTTTTTCAGGGATAATCTTTCTTCATGACTTGGAATAGTTCGGGATGTATAACAATCTGTGAATAAATTGTAAAATGGCAGAATTGCAAAAAGATTATCAAAGATCGAAAGATGGAATCTAGTACATTTTGCTCATGAATTAGCATTAAAGACGAATAGTAAGTTAGGAGAGTTTTTAAAGTGGAAGAAACATCAACTGGACATTCAAAAGCAATTGTTGCTCTAAAAAGAAAGATTGCCACAATTACCTGGCATCTGATTACAAATAGCCAGTTATGCTAAGATGAAACAGAATACTAGAAGGGAGAAATTCACAAAACGAAAAATTTTGAGACTAAGATATTCTCGATTGATAAAAGTACAAAAATAAATAGTGAAATAATCACAATTATGGTAAAAGAGAATGAAAAGAATACTTGAGAATCATTTTCGCCACATACTTTCATGTTGAATGAAATATGAAATATAAGAGAAAAGAAGCTCAAAAAATATCCTGCCAGTAAATAATCTTGAGATTATCTTTTATAAACTTTTTCAAAAGAATAGGGCAATTTTGCCTCTGCAGGAATTCTATCAACGAGTTCCATAAACTCTGGGTCATGCATCGGGGTCAAATTATTATGACTCTGAAAATAGGGATAACTCCTGATTTTCTGCCAGATTTCTTTCAAGGATTCTTCTTTTACATTCCCAAAATTGAAAGGAATATAAGGACTGGGCTTTACGTCTCCATATGCTGTAATATGCATCCAGCGCCTTCCTGCCATAGCACCAAGCATCTGCCCCTCAAAATAAGTGTTTGAAAACATTCGAAGACCTTCGCGATTGGAATTTATCCTGTGGTACATCCCTAGTATATACTTACGATTTTCTTCAGTGAGTACAGGTTCTGCCCTGGATTTCGGCATTGCTTCCCAGACTGAGAATTCATGCACACCCAACTCCGATGCAAGGTCATATAGAGCAGGAAGTTCATGTATGTTTGAAGGAGATACATGAGTTGTCATTACGACCATTAGTCCTGCTTCAAGTGCCATTTTTATGGCAGACATCGCTCTTTCATATGCTCCTTCAGACTTCCGTATTGCATCGTGTTTTTGAGGATTAGTTGAGTAAATGGCCACCATAATAGAATGGAGCTCTTCTTCTTTTAAACGGCAGGCAATTTCTCTTGAGAAATCAGTACCCCATGTGGAGCAGTTCACTATAGCACGTTTTTTGTCCACATACTTGATAAATTCAAATATCTCTTCCCGCAGTAGAGGATCATTCTCTGTAAATGTAATAATGAAAGTACCGAGTTCGAGAGCTTCGTTAATTATTCTTTTAATGGTACCTTTATCCATCTCCTCTGAGACTATTTCAGGCGGATATCTATAACTATTCTGGCATGTAAGTTCAATTGATATAGTTTCTGGGATATATTTCCCTAGGGCTATTTGCATTTCTGCAAGAATGAGACGTTTGAACACAGAGCTCGGTATTGGTGGAAGCCAAGCCGAGGCAATTACTCTATCTTCCAGTACGAGGGCTAGTTTTTCCTCCTGCAGGCGAGAATTGATCTTCTTCAGGATAGGGTTACAAACTCCTTTCAGAGTTCCGGTTGCTGTAATTTCCAGGGTATTTCCAACATGCTGGAGGTTTACAGATAGTCCTGGAACGGAGAGAATTTCTATATTTCTTTCATCTAATGGAGGACTCCTCAATGGGAAGTCTGAGATATCCTTTTTAGCAAAAGTCATTTCCCCTCTCAGATTCCTAATTTAACTGCTGAATATCCATAATAGCCTTTTATTTCCTAGTTGAACTCCAGAAGATCTCTAATTAAAATCAGCTGAATATTATTTTAGAACTTCAAAAATACGCAATGTATTGTCTGAGAGTCTGGATTCTGAGAATGAAGACTTAAGCTATCCAGGCACGAAAAATAATTGCAAAAGTAGTCGGCCTGAATTCCCTTAATCATGTTTAAAAAGCTTAAACCTCAAACTCTCTCTGAAAAGGCAAGGTTTCCACTAATCTTCTTTATTTTTACCTTGACGACGTCACCTTTTGCGGCCCCAGGCACGAAAACAGTGTATTTATCAATTTTTGCTATCCCATCGCCTTTGGATCCTACTGCATCAATCCGAAGTTCATAGATTCCGCCTTCTTCGATAGCATCCCTGATAACAACGTTGCTTACCTTTCTCTTTTTGACAGGTCTGTGAGCTCCGCAAGCAGAACATTTCAAGATAAGTACCCTCTCTACCCTAACAAGCTGAGTATCTGGGCGTTCGCATTCCGAACACATGACATACTCATCCACATAAGCATGTATATTATCAGCAATCTGACCTCTCGTAAACCTTCCCTGGAAGACGGCACGTGTGCCTTCTATCTTACCTGCAGTCCCGAGCTCTCTGGTGAGATATTTCATCAGGTGATCAGTATCCCTGTTAAGGATATCTGCAATATTTCCAAAGTTATCCAGAATTGTGGTCTTGCCCTCAGAAAATACTCTGGGTTCAGGGATTACGAATCGAGCATCCGTAGTCTCAATATCAGGCATTTTTGCAATTGCACGGTTCAAAAGCTCTTCGTAATTGTACATTAATATTCTCCTTTCGATGTTAACAGTTTAACTAGTTACTGTACCAACTCTGCCCCTTGATCAACAACTATTCTGCAAGGTGTAGGCAGTTTCTGTCCTGCATGCCAGAGAGCTTTCTTTGCGGCCTCGAAGTTTTGCTTTTCAACAGCTACTGTGAAGATCTTCTGCATTGTATTTACCCTTGCTGCTGTACCTACGTTTTTCCCAAAGGCTCCGCGCATTCCACTGGATACACGATCAGCCCCTGCGCCTGTTGCCTGTTTATTTTCCCTAAGTACTTCGTGAGGGTATACACGGAGCTTCATATAAAAACCCATTTTTCCGGTATCTGCGGTAAGGTGCCTGTTTGCTGTAATACGGGCTGCCTCAAGAGCAGTGTGCCTGATCTGGCATTTTTCTCCCGCAAGCAGGGATACTTTAATTGGAAAAGAGTTATTTGCCTTATCCCCCATGTCATAGTGAATGACCTGACTACCTGGAACACCGCCCATATATTTTCTTCTAGTAAATGAGCGCTGTCTAACATTTCTGTACATACTTCCTGGCTTTCGTACCATAAGCTCAATTCTCCTGAAAGATAATAATTTTAATCAAGATCTATCGTAACGGATTTGCTTCCATATATATATATTCGCATCAAGTTTGCAAAAAGCCGTTTTGCAAACCATTTAGTGTGAAACATGTGCATATAAAGATACCTGCCTATATTTACATTTATCTGCAAATTGGCTATGAGAACTTTAGCATGAAAATTATGCTTTTCCGTTTCTTTGAAGATAATTCAGGACTTGAAATTTGTAACCCCTGAAGTTTAGATCCTCTGAGCCTAGGTGGCTTACTACTTAGTTGTTTATATGTTTTGTTGATAGTTCAGTATTTTCCGATTTTCGTGGATATCAAAGTCATTTTTAAGAATCAGAAGAAAAAAAATGGCACTCAGCCTTAGCAAAGCAATATCATTAGCAATCTTTACAGAGATTTATTTAGCAAATTTAGATGGCCTGATTTCATGTAACTGTCGGCTATTGATCATATTTTTTATTTATTTAATCTTTTCGTGATTAGAAGCGTCTATTGAATAAAAAGATATATCTTCAACTGATTTTAGTGTAAGCGGACTAGTTATAAAAAAGTCATTAAAGGTAATTGAATCGTTGATTATGTCAAATAAAACTGATTCCACTTATGATATAGGCACAACCAGTTTATTGTCTGTAGACTATGAATCGTGTAGCATAATTGATATAATTATTCTACCTGATAAATCAAACTATAGTTATCAAGAAATTTTAATGTTTTTTTCTGACTTTAATAAGAATAGTCATTGTGAAATATAGCAAATAGGAAATACTGATTTATTGAGAGAAGATACATCTGTGTTGTTTATCAGCTTTATAATAAAGCTAAAAAAAAGTATATATGCTCTTGAAATAGTCTATTATGAATTAGTGAAATATTGAAAAAGATTACTTGTCATTTTAATGAATAAAAAACTTTGATTTTCTTTGTACGGTTATTAATTAAAATTTTTTATAAGTTCTGTGGAAATGAAGCTGAAGATTCAATGGAGGCACAAAGTCAAAGACTTAAAATATTTTTAAAAGCATATTTTTGAATAATCTGATAGATTTCAGAAAAACGAGAGTTATAAGAATTGAGAAAATTTACAGCTATATGATAAAAAATGGTCAGAAGCTGAAAATTTAAACTTGAATTAAATAATAGTGCCAAAAGTAAAAATTACACTTCTAAAACTTTGTAAAACGTATTTATTGTATGTACATACATCTACCAACGCATAAATGCAAGGTCTAACGAAGGGAAGCACAGAAAAAAAACGAGAAGTCAAGAAAAATATTCTCATAGACTAACTTTTTTTCCACTTTTTGTGGTTATACAATGCCAAATAACTTAAATTTGAATATTTCATCCAAAACAAATCTGTTTTAGAATCACAATTAATTAGTGAGTTTATCATGAGAGACGGAAAGAGGATCGAGAACCCAGTTTGATAATTTTTTAAAATGGGATTTCCCACAGAGGATACCACTTTTCTATATTTTTTTCAATAGACAATTCTCTTTCAATGTCTGCTCTGAGCCTGAATTCGAAAGGGCTGTCCCTTTGACTGTCTGAGAGAGGAATAAAAGGGGTAGTAATTTCCCTGTTTGAAGTTATATATCCAGTAGACTGCTTTTAGTCTGTCGGGTTTTTCTTCATTATAAGCAGTCAAATCTGCAGATTCGTTGTCAAATCTGTAAATGGCACATAGGATCTGTTCTCCAAGTCCACGTTCTTCGAGAGTCTGGCTTACAAGGTAGATATTTGCAACACTATCTTCGAAGTCCGAATCTTTAAAAATAGCCCAGAGGTAGTTATATTTATCCTTTTCAATTCTGAACTTTGTCTCTTTATCCTTCGAGCTATATTCCAGAAGCTCCTGAATTTCTTTTCTAGTGGATTCGTAGGCTGAGGTTCCTATTGGCTTAAAACAGATACCAGCATCTCCTGATGGTTTCAAGCCCAAATTGCTTTCTAAAGTAATACAAGCTGTGGAAATTTCAAACAGCTTGTCGCTCTTTGCTTTAGGAAGCCTACTCCTTCCAAGAACTGCATCCATAAAATCCTGGAAACCCATTTTACTTATCTCCTTAATTCCTGAGACTTTAAATATCTCCTAGTATCACCAAAATCTACCATTGATTTCACTAGGGATTGATTGCAATTAATCAAAAACTCACAAAAGAATAAAAAACCTCTAATTTCTCTACTTAAAAATTTCCATTTAACGTATTAACACAACTTTCTGCTCAAATTATTTATTTAACATGTCTGCTTAATTTATACACTTACTTAAAACATTTCCCTTTGCATCTTTTCAAGCTTTTCTATCCTTTTTTCCACAGATGGATGAGTTGAAAATAGATTCATGATCCAAGAACCTGAGATTGCAGGAATGATGAAAAAAGCATTCATCCCTTCCATCTGCCTTAGATCTTCATCAGGGACCCTATCTATAAGTCCACTTATTTTCATGAGAGCAGATGCAAGATTAGAAGGCTGTCTGGTAATGATGGCTGAGCCTCTGTCTGCAGAATATTCCCTGTAGCGGGAAAGAGCGCGAATAAGCAGACAACTGATGATCCAAACTGCAATGGAGACAAGCCAGACAAGAACAAGGCTTCCACCTTCACGTCGCCTATCTCCTCCAATGTTGAAGTGAAGACTATAGCGGACAAAGTAAAAAGCTACTGTTGAAATAAAACTGGCAATAGTCATTACAGCCATATCTCTGTTCTTAACGTGGCTTAGCTCGTGGGCAAGTACAGCCTCAAGTTCAGCTGAAGAAAGTTTATTTAGAATTCCTGTCGTGACTGCTATAAATGCTTTATTCGGGCTCCGGCCTGTCGCGAAAGCATTTGGGACTTCAGTCCTGACAATTGCAATCTGAGGTTTCGGCAAGTCAGCGAGTGCACAAAGCCTTGTGATCATCCCATGAAGATGTGGTGCCTCGATTTCGGAGACGACCTGCACTCCAGTTGTCCATAGCACCATTTTATCTGAATAAAAATATTGAACACCCATAAAAAGACCAATAAATATAATCATAAAAATCCAAGGAGTTCCATAGTGTGAAAGGAATGCAAGGAAAAATAGGTAAACTATCACCAGAAGAAATATTGTGAAAAACATCCGGCTCTGGAGCCCTAAGTCTCGTTCCCACTTTCTTTTCATATGTTATTTCGCCTATCCAGATATTTAATTTAGTTAATTCCAGCTTAAACCATAATCAAGCT
The DNA here is from genome assembly GCA_963848985.1 of uncultured Methanosarcinaceae archaeon. Taxonomy (GTDB): domain Archaea; phylum Halobacteriota; class Methanosarcinia; order Methanosarcinales; family Methanosarcinaceae; genus Methanosarcina. The sequence goes on along the minus strand of CAWKGG010000060.1, from coordinate 11,858 downwards.
GGCTTAAATGATATAGGATTTCGATAGACTCTTATATTTCGTCGTATGCTAATAAATTTTGTATAATATATTTGTGAAAATCAGATTTTTGTCGAAATCCTCGATAATTAAGTCCAGGTTAAGTTAACTTATTAAATGAACTACCTACAGATTAAATGAACTACCTGAAATTAAATAAACCTAAAACAAACCTGCAAAGATAAGTAATTAGAGTGGTGGTGGCGCAACCAGCTGAAAGCAATTTGTATGTTCGCGCCAACGCCCTGAACATAAAGGAATAATTCTAAATCAAATATTTGCATTCACTTATATGCTTCCTTTTTCTAGTTTTCCTTAATTTGAACATAGTTTTTAATTACATCGGAAGTTGTACCATTACCCACAATTCCAATATAACTTCCATAACTAAATAATTCATCATCTATAACTGTTTAATATATCTCTTAGTTATAAATTTCTGTTTGACCGTATGTAACTGGTCACGACTGATTACGGTTTCTGATAACAAAACCATATGATTGATTTCATTCTTATCCCAAGTGAAGAGTATATCTCGAGATTTTTTTTCAGGCGTGTGAATTCAGATGTAGATCTCCAACCTTATACTATAAATATAACTAAAGGATAGGACACTGATAGGCTCAAGGGAAGGTTCTCATCCAATAGACAATAGGCAAGCTAACATCCGCAAAATAGATATCACATAATCGTTAAATTAGTTTACGTGGGGTATTTGGTAGATGGCTTAGTGGCTGTGGTAGGGATCGCGATGGAGACCATAAAAGAGAACATGACGGTTTCCGTAGATTTGTTGGCCGCAGTAATTTATTTGATGATTTTTCACTAATTAATGCTTTATTATGCTAATCAATCGATTTAATTTGGTATTAGTTAGCATTTTTACTGACTGAAAAAAATTAATTTTGGGATGTACTTGTTAATTTATGGCCAAACTGGATAATTATTTAAGAATTCATTTTGACGGAAACAGGTCAATTGATACTTTTTTTAAGATCAAAATATTTAATTTAAGCTTTGAATCCCAGGAAAGGGGGTTCAAATTAATAAAGTCTAATCGGCTCGATCCCCATTTTTTCCATCAAGCAGGCAGGGATATCAATTACTTGCGAAACGGAATCGATCACAATCCCATCAGAAGTTGCCACAACTAGGTCATTTTTCTGACTTCCTTTATATATCTTAAGTTCGAAATCAGTGGTTTTTGAGATTTGAGCCTCACCTGAAATTCCATGTTCTTCCATTTTGTAGCGAATGAAACCTGCAAGTTCTCCACTTCGGCTGATCTGAGCATCCAGTAGAAAAATGACTGACTTAGGATGGGCTTCGTAAAGAAATTCAATGACTAGATCCAGGGATTCTTCTAGATCTTCTACCTGCTTTGCTTTACTGAAGTAACAGCGAGTATCTCTCACATAACCGTCATCACATAACCATATGGGTTCTTTCCTAAGAAGACTATCCACGCTAAGAAGAACATTATACCCATCGAGTAGAATATCTTTATACCTTGTGTTTATATAAGCCATTTTTTTACCAATTCTGGGAGCTATCCTGTCAGGAGGTACAATTACCCTCGTAAGAATGTGCCGTTCTTCTACGTTGAGCTGAAAATGGTCAGCTACGAAGCGGATGGTCACAAACTTTGGGTAACCCAATAAAAGTATTCTTCGAATATCTCTAGCAGGCTTGAGTAACTTTTCTCTCATATCAGAACCGTATAAATAAAAGGGACCTTCATACTTACCTTTATACATATTTGTCTCCTTTTAGAAAGGGAGTGCTTTAAATTAGTGAACAGATATCTCATATATACATATTTGCACAAATAAAAATGGCAACATATGCTATTATGTATTCAATTGTCTGTGAAGTTTTTTGATCCGTTTCTGCTCAGTTTAAAGAGGATTTTGACACACCCCTTCATTATCTCACATGCTGTTCATAGATGGTACATTAAATGACTCGTGAAAAATAAGAGTTCTATCAAAATCCTCTAAAGTTGGTTTTCAGCTGAGGCCAATCGAGGGCTCAGGCTGGGGGTTATGCTATGGAAGTATTATGGCTGTCTCAGGAAGAAGTAAAAAGTGTTATAGATATGCGTTCTGTTATGCAAGTTGTGGAAAAAGCTTTCCGGCAGCACGGGCTTGGTAAGGTACAGATGCCTCCAAAATCCTATATTTACTATAATGCTTATAACGGGGATCTGAGGACAATGCCTGCATATCTCGAAGAAGAGGATATTACTGGCGTGAAAATTGTAAATGTACACCCCGAAAATCCAACTCTTGGGCTTCCCACCGTAATGGCGCTAATAGTCCTGATTTCCGCAGAAACAGGTGCCCCTATGGCAGTTATGGATGGAACCTGGCTGACAGATATCAGAACCGGAGCTGCAGGGGGAATTGCTGCGAAATACCTCGCGAGAAGGGATTCAAAAATTATAGGGATGATTGGGACCGGAAACCAAGCAAAGACCCAGCTTGAAGCTCTTTGTGAGGTATTTGATCCCGAACTGGTGAAAGTCACTTCCAGAACGAAAAAAAACTGTGAACAGTTTATCCGGGAAGTGAGGGGCATTAAGCCTTCATATATAAGCTACGAAGAAAAAATAGAAAATGTATGCGATTGTGATATTTTGGTAACAACAACTCCAACCCGCAAACCGATTGTGAAAGCACAATGGATTAAAGAAGGCACTCATATAAATGCAATCGGAGCTGATGCAGTGGGAAAAGAAGAACTTGATCCCGAACTTATTATCCACTCCAAGATAATTGTAGATGATATGGTTCAGGCGCTTCATTCTGGCGAAGTAAATGTTCCTCTTTCGAAGCACTACATTTCTGAAAATGATATCCATGCTCAGCTTGGGGAAGTGATCGTAGGTCTGAAACCTGGTAGGACCAATGAAGAAGAGATTACAATCTTCGATTCAACAGGCCTTGCCATTCAGGACGTTGCAAGCGCACATCTGGTTTATGAGAGGGCTGTCAGTAAAGGGATTGGAAGGCAAGTACCCATGTTCTAAAGATATACATGTTCTCTAAACTTCAGCCCCTTTATTCTTTTAATTTCCCCCAACTAATGCCTATATAGAAGCCTTGAAGCATATAAATTAATAAATATAAATGCTCTTCAAAGTAAAAATTGGCATTTAATAAACTTAGACAAATGAATTTATCTTCAAGTGTATTAAATCCCTCGTTAATCATAAAATGATTATTTCAATAAATTTCACTCACTCATAAAAAACGCCTTCAATCCCATTATATGTGATGAAACAATGTCCATGTTTCCATTATGCTTGTGGACTATCACTCAGTTGAAGATGAAGTGTCTTTTTGGTTCATTCTTTTCTCTTTTGAGAACAAGTTCCCAAGCCCATCCACCATATACCACGGGTTCAGATTCCAATTAGATTTTGATCAATGAGAGATAATTTTTTGATGTTAATTGCAGCCTTAACGTCTCGATCATATTTTGTCTTGCAACCAGAAAACTTCCATTCTCTATCTTTTAGTGTAGATCAGAGTGAGGGTATTCAATACATGACATATCTTAGATGCCGGTTCAAATTTACCTATCCTAAGAATGATTTTTCCTGACCATTCTTATTTATATGCTAATCTTGTTACAATACTACTCTACGCCGAACCACCTATAGACTATGATAAATGGTGATTCTTAATCATGCCTTTAACATTTAGAGTTTTAACAGCTATTGTTTGGTTCTCGCTAACAAGTTTAAAAGAAAATTTGTGTTAGAAATTATTTTTCTGATTTGTTATTTTCTCATGAAGTATAGCAAGTTTTTGTTTGGCTTTTCCTCTGTTTTTAGAACCGTTCTGCTTTCGACTAACTCTTTTTTGAAGTCTTTAAGTCTCTTCAAAGAGTTTTTCAAGTACTTAGGATTTTCAAACTTTTATCCAGTTGAAATAACAGTAAAATCTCTTATCCCAACATACCATATTTCTGTTTCCAGCGGTTTTCATTTTTTTCAAAACCAATTTTCAAATGTTGAAATGGGAATAAATAATAAAACAACATTCTATTAATATATGATATCAACCGAAATTCTGGTATTAGTGGTCGCTTTAATAGTGGCGTTTTTTTTGTATAATTTGTTTGACAATATGATTCATCTTGGGATTCATGCAGTGATTGGTCTAGCAATTTTATACCTAGCAAGGTTTTTCGGCTTAAAAGTAGCAAATCTATATGGACAATCCTTATTTGCGCATTAGGTGGTAGTATTGGTGCAGTAATTGTCATTATACTGAGCTATCTCAAAATAGCCTTTGTGTGATAAATAGCATTAAAAAGTGTAACCCACTTAATTCAATAGCATTGGATGGCAAAATGAATTTATTTAATCTGATTTAGATAAAATTCCGTTATTATACCAAGCTATTGTATTTAATCTGATTTAGATAGAGTTCCTTTATTGTACCAAGCATCTGAATCATTTGGGTTAATTTCAATTGCTTTGTCATATGCTGTTATTGCTTCATCAGATTTATTTAATCTACCTCGAGAATCCCCTTTATTTGTCATGCTTTTCCCCATCTTTTCACATTTTCATTTGTATTGATATCATCATTTGTTTTCAGTTTATTAATTGTCAAGAATCAATCTTGTAATTGGTAAGCCTGATAATCTTTTGAAAACTTTTCATTGAAGCATTCGTTACGCTTTACAAATTTATCCACTATGTGAATGATATAATTAATGTTTAAGCAATCAAGTTGGGTAAGCAGAGATTACTTGTAATGAGTATACAGTAATCGTGGCAAAGCTCACTTTGATTATATGACAATTTTAAAGCATAATATTGTCAAATGTATTGAAGTTAAAAATTCCATAAAATCGATATTTAATGGATTGGCTATATTACATATCACGATTACAAGATAGAAGTATTCACTTCTGAAGCAGTGAGCATCCTTAATTATAATCGTGAGATTGGGATGACATTGCTGATCTATAACTCATGGAGCTTATGGGACTCAGAGAACATATATAGCTCATGAACACTGGGAACTAATTAAACTAAAGCACAATCATAAATAAAATATTAAGAAAAAATAATTATATAGTATTCTAAACAAAACTAAAAATATGAATAAATTGAATCAAAAAATCAATTTTTCAATACCGTAGTTTCAATTAATAAATTTCTAACACATTTCTCCATCTTTTTACTTTCAGTAGAAAATAACTTCTTAATTGTTTCATCACATTGTTTACTTATTTATATTTAGATATTAGTAGAATAGCATCACTACACTTAATAGAGCTTTGACTCTTCTGTTCATGAAAATTTAAACCCTGTGAATATACTGCTTAGTTTAATTATCATTCTTCAATCATTAAGTAGCTAGCGCTTTCAAGATCAATTTCCCAATGTTGGAAAAAATTATTGGATTTCAATACGAAGCATCTGCGTTTGCTAGGATCACTCCATCTGCAATTCATGATCAGTATATCACCACAAGATCAGAGAGTTGCAGATTCACAAGAGTTGATACCTTTCAGTGCCACAAGATTGTTTCTGTATGGAAAAAGTAGAGAAAACTTAGATTTGAAAATCCTCTCCAAATGAAATTATAACTTTACAAAATAAACAACTATTCAAAAATAGAACTAAATAGAGTTATTTTGTGCTTAAATATAATCTTTAAGTATTAGCCGATATAAAACAATATACATAAACATATCTATGCTATAGTCTAATTTTGCCAAGTTCTTGTGTCTTTTACTGAATTTATATCCAGGAAAATAAATTCTCTTCTCTTTATATATTTGTGAATATAATACCACTGAAGAAATATCTACAATCTATATGTATATTCCCTTACAATTATTATGATATATATACTTATTATAATTAATTTCTTTCCTCACTTATTTAGGAAAAATATATCTAAATTTTCTAGGAGAAATTATAGGTAAAACATATCTAAAAAGGAGAAAATATATGATAAGTAAATATAAGTTGTATAAAATAGCCTTAGTTTCAACAGTCATGATTTTAATGCTTGTGAATATCGTAGGCGCAAAGCCTGATAACCACGATGATAGAACCTGTGGATGTGGAGACCAAATCTGTGGATGTGGAGATCAAACATCTGGATGTGGAGACCCAAATTTAGGATATGGATACTCAAGTTATGGATATGGATACTCAAGCTGTAACTGTAGAGTTAAGATTTGTGGAGGTTAAGATCAAATATGTGTATTTAATATATTAATCAGAGTATGTAGAGCCCGGAACTATGGATATGGAGTAAAATTAGTAACCAACCCGACAATTCTATCGGTAAATCTCTTAAAATTCCCAGTCAAAAATGTACATTAATGGAGTCTTACACCAAACTAATAGACACCTATTAATACAGTAAGTGATACTATTTAATGCTATAAGTAATCAAATTAAGTAAGCGGAAACTGTTTGCAATAGATATACAAAACAAAGCGAAAAACTATAAAATAAATTAGACTAAAAAAAGTGATTGGTTTAAGATTAAATGAGTCTGAGTTTCTATATACTCTTAAGCTTGTGAGTGTTAAGGGTTAATAGTGCAAATAATTGTAATGGAAAGTTGACGTTGAAATACACATCTGTTTTACTTAAAAAAGCTATGCATCAGTAAAAACAATCGAAACATGATATTACTCAGTAAAACTATTGACTATAAATCCTGTTTTTGTTGTGAAAGAAAGGGACTTAGAACCAATAAAATTTGATAAAACTTTCTGTACACTCAAATAATAAATAAATAAATAAATAAATAAATAAATAAATAAATAAATAAAAATAAGTGACGATTCAACCTATAAATTGGATTTATTTAATCTAGTTATATAAAATTCTTTATTGTACCAAGCATGTCATCAGATTTATTCCATTTAGATAAATTATTTTTATTGTGTTAATCTTCTAGTTAAGTAATTTCAATTTTTTTATATGCAGTTATCGCTTCGTCGAATTTATTTAATCTATTAGGAGTATCTGCTTTATCGTATCAAGCTGCTGAATCTTGCGGATTAATTTCAATTGTTTTGTCAAATGGGCTTATTGCTTCATCAGATTTATTTAAATTAGAGAAATTTTTGCTGTCAGAGTTAGAAATATATGCATATGGAGCCATTTACTATACTCACCAGCATAAAATCCAAACTTATTGAAACTAAGGCTATTGAATACAATTTATCTTATTGATCACGTATTTCAATGCTTTTACTAATGTTATCAATTAAAAAATCCGAAGATAATTCCATCTAATGGGAAGTATTCATCAATTTGATTCGAAGTATCGGAACACATCAAACTCTTATTATGAAATAAATAAGATATGTAGTTATAATACCAAAATTTGTGATTTTCTTAAACATTGAATCTTAGCGAAAAAAAACCGTATAAGTTGGATAAACAACAATACTTTGAAAGGCAAATAAGTTTAGATATATTTAAAAGAGTATTGGGTATACATGATCCAGCCATACCTATTTTCCCAAAGGATGGCTACTCTTTTGATTCAGTTTTCTGTATTCTACATTTCCAGGCAGGTAACCATTATTGTGTAAATAATATTTTGCCTGAAAAACTTCCTTATCACCTAATATTTTTCTTTCCAAGAGAAGGAACAAAGGAAAGCCTTCAGATATCTAAAAGTCGAATAGTTCATATTTGATTAGATTCGGTTCCATAATTCCCCAGACCAAAAATCCAGGGATCTCCTAGCATCGAAAATCCATTTGCACATATGATCTTCAAGCTGTGGGAATATACAAAAATGATGAAATCTACTCTACGTATAGAGGTAACTGACAAGTTCGGCTTAATAACTTTTCCACATGTGCATGGAAAGCTTTGAGTAGAATTAAGAATCTATGACTTAGATTGTATTCTCCACTATCTCACAAAAAGAACTAAATTGTATCTTCAATTAATTTCGAATTGTCCATATAAAAAATTCCCAATAATATAATCCAGGATATATATAAATATAATTTCAAGGTAATCACTATATCGTCCACAAAGTAGATCAATTTGTAAAGGATTAAAAATGCTTCAGTGAGACTTTTCCAGGAGATTGTACGGCTTACCACTTGCAAGATGGATTCTTGACAATTAATAAACTGAAAACAAATGATGATATCAATGCAAATGAAAATTGTGATAAGTTGGAGAAAAGCATGACAAATAAAGGGGATTCTCGAGGTAGATTAAATAAATCTGATGAAGCAATAACAGCATATGACAAAGCAATTGAAATTAACCCAAATGATTCAGATGCTTGGTACAATAAAGGAGTTGCTCTAGATCATTTAAATAAATACGATGAAGCAATAAAGGCATATGACAAAGCAATTGAAATTAACCCAAATGATTCAGATGCTTGGTACAATAAAGGAGTTGCTTTAGGGAAATTAGGCAAGTTCGATGAAGCAATAAAAGCTTATGACAAAGCAATTGAAATTAACCCGAATGATTCAGATGTTTGGTACAATAAAGGAATTGCTCTAGATAATTTAAATAAATCCGATGAAGCAATAAAGGCATATGACAAAGCAATTGAAATTAATCCACAGTATTCAATGGCTTGGAACAATAAAGGACTTGCTCTAGATGATCTAAATAAATTCGATGAAGCAATAAAAGCATTTGACAAAGCAATTGAAATTAACTCGCAGTATTCATCGGCTTGGTACAATAAAGGACGTGCACTATATAAATTAAATAAATCCGATGAAGCAATAACAGCATATGACAAAGCAATTGAAATTAACCCACATGATTCAGATGCTTGGTACAATAAAGGACTTGCTCTAGATAAATTAAATAAATACGATGAAGCAATAAAAGCATATGACAAAGCAATTGAAATTAACCCTCAAAATTCATCTGCTTGGAACAATAAAGGAACAACTCTAGCGAAATTAGGCAAATCCGATGAAGCAATAAAAGCATATGATAAAGCAATTGAAATTAACCCAAATGATTCAGATGCTTGGTACAATAAAGGAAGCGCTCTAGTTGACTTAAATAAATTCGATGAAGCAATAAAAGCATATGACAAAGCAATTGAAATTAACCCGCAGTATTCAGCGGCTTGGAACAATAAAGGAGTTGCTTTAGGGAAATTAGGCAAGTTCGATGAAGCAATAAAAGCATATGACAAAGCAATTGAAATTGATCCGCAGCATTCAAATGCTTGGTACAATAAAGGACTTGCTCTAACTAAATTAAATAGACCAAATGAAGCACTAAAAGCATTTGACAAAGCCAATAGAAACATATAACAAAACCAATAACCTTATATGACAAAGCAACTGAAATGGACCGCATAATTCATTAGTTTGGTTCAATAAAGGAACTTATTTAAATAAATGCAATGAGTACTCTTTGTAGGTTAGAATAGTAACTTAATTTTCATTTATTTTTGTCCCTCGCGAGATAAATATAGCAACTTTTTTGCTATTTAATATAACATATATTTTAATAAAATAAATGTATATTCTTCACAACCAGGTAAAAATATTCCTATAATTTCGGCTGAAAAATAAGAAAACACATAGGTTTTAGACGCAAATCTGTGCATAAGTACAAAAAAGAAAGACAAAAACCTTGCCAGCATAACAATCGACTCCGAGTTCTGGTTTTGTTGTGAAAGAAAGGAATTTAGAACCGATCATATTTTATATAACATTCAGTACACTGCAAATAAATCACATAGTAAAAATAATAACGAATATTCAAATAATTCGCGAATTTAAACATCTGCATTGAGGTATGTATATTATCAAAAACATAACACATTTTATGCTATTTGTTAAAGATTATGATGAGGAGCTTGACTTTCTAAAATTAACTTAGCTTTGTAAAAATCATGTTTGTTAACCAGACATCAGGATGACGTTTTTTGTCCGTCGCTCCAAAAGACCAGGGTACTGAAATAATTCTCAATGTGCCAGACGCTGAAATGAATGGTGAAGCCGCATCAAAGCTGTAGGCTGGACTATAGGTAAAACCCTCGCCTTGATGTTTAAAGTCGGTGATTGTAAGAAGACGTGTGATGAACTAAAATCGAAAAGTGTAATGATCATAATGGAACCTGAGAAAGGCGCCTTTCGGTATCCAGGCACGTATAGTAGATCTATATGAGAACTCAATCTGGCTCATAGAGCATTCCAAGTGAAAAAAATCATACAATAAATTAAGATATTTTTGTATTTGGCTAGCAGTGTACCGCAAGTTCTGTAAATTCTGGGTCAAATTTTTGAATACTTGTTTGTTATTTTGTTCTTTCGATGTGGAATTTCCTACCCAATAACTTCTTCAGAGTTATGGTTTTACAGAAAAACGGCACATTGCACCGGCAAACTTAGAAATGCATATGTTTTTTATAGCAAAAACTATGCATCGAAAAAAATCAGTAAAGGTTTCTATATTCCTTGATTAAGACTCGATATTAGGTGGGATATAACCTTCCCTAAAGAGAATTTATTTCATTTCTAAAAATATAATAGGAATTGAGGGACGTAAAAAACATTATATAGTTACTTTATAAGATGAAATCAACTAACTGAATAAACTAATTTATAGGGAAGTCAAGATTCAGTTAAACGAAAATAGTAATTCACTGATTTTGGAATCGTATCCACTTTTTGGTATTTTGATCGATACAAATGAATTAGAATCAGAAAAAGGAACACTTCCAAAAATGGGTATCTCAAAATTGGAAGCTTAAATAAAGGTACTCATCGGCAGTCATGACATCTACAAACATACAATCCAGTGCGGCATGAATGCTGCATAAACAGTATGTGTAGACATCAGTTAGTTTTTAAACTTAAGGTTATGTGCTGCGATGGGCATCGTCAATCAGGGTACATTTGAATCCAAGTTTTTTTGCAACACTGACGGCCGTGTCTATACACATATGGCTCATTGTTCCGCAAATTGCAAGGTTAGTTACATGTTTTTCTTTCAGTTTGGAAAGGAGTTGGTCTGGGAAAAACTGGTCAGGAAATGTCTCTGAATGACAGCTTCTTCTGGAAGAGAACTAATGCTTGCATCAAAATCTATTCCCTGAGTTTCGGGTATAAAGAAAGTAGTGTTTGGTCTCTTAGACAAATGTTTGATAGAGACAGACCAGCTTGTCTGAAGTACGGAATGTTTTAAGGAATTATGCTGCCTTTTTTACTGCTTCCTCTCATGTCTACAAGTTCCATCTTGCCGCCTGGAAAATAGTCTTTTTGGATATCAATACGAAGAAGGGTTTCTTTCAGACTACTGAATGGAGTTTCCAACAGTAATATTCTTAACTATTTATTCCAGTTGAATACCTTACATCTTGTTGTGGAGACGAAAGAAATAAAATTTTTAGAATTGAAAATAAGTAATAAGGAAAATAAGATCGAGCCTGCATAACTTTGATTTGTTTTAGCAAGTGTTTTACTTTTTATCACACTCTAGTGATCCTTCGGTTTGCTTATAATATAAATTGTACGGTATCCGTCTATTTCAATAGGGTTCTGGAGTTGATAAAGCTACTCCTAAGCATGTGGTCTGCAAGGACAAGGGCAACCATGGCTTCAGCAACTGGTACCATACGTGGGAGGGATTGTAGGATCATGCCGTCCTTTGATAATTATTTCAGTATTTTCTCGGACTGTGAGGTCGACAGTTTGCTGAAGTTTTCCGATGGAAGGGGTAGGCTTTACTGCGACCCTGCAAACGATATCCATCCCTGTTGAAATTCCTCCAAGAATGCCGCCGGGCATTATTGCTCACACAGGTTATTTTTCCGTCCTCAATTCGGAAGGGATCA
>CAWKGG010000059.1:0-116555 GCA_963848985.1 uncultured Methanosarcinaceae archaeon | reverse complement strand
GTTATGTCCTCTACTTCAACCGTCGTATTGCTTCGGGCCCGCGTTACAGGATCGACGGGCGCGCAAGGATGTGAATCCCTTCCTGTTTCCGTTCGGGAAACGTCGCCGTCGAGATCGTGATCACTTCGCTCCACAAAGCGTCCGATCCCTCTCGGCCGCGTGTCGGCGGGAATGCCACAAGCTCTATGCCGCCAAACAAGGCGGATTGCGGCGTCTGGAGCACCATGGTGCGTTCCTGCCCGTCGCGAATTGGATGCGCTTCCCGCCAGTCGCCGTGCGACGAGGGACGTCAACGCGTCGAAGAGCCTGCTGTCGCTCGGGTTCGCGCACGTCCCCGCGTGGTTGCGCATGGCCGTGCCGACCGAAACCGTCGTCCAATTCCCGTCGTCGTCGACCGTATTTCGCGATTTCGCTGCGGAGGTCCGGCTCTCTCTTCGGATAGATCAGCCCCAGCCAGAGCGACAAACTGGCGCGGATGCGTTGCCGGATTTCGTCGCGATCAGCGATGTCGGACGCCAGGAAATAGAGCGACAGGCGATTCGGCCCTCCCTCGCGCTCCACCTTGATGTAGGCCGTCTCCGGCACCATGAAGGCTATCACCTCGGAAAGGCCGCTGACGATGACGTTGACGGGCGAGTCGGGACCGCGATTCGTCTTTTCCCGGCAACCATTGTGCGAGCATCTCGTAGGGGCTGACGGCGATTGGTGCGCATGCCGCCGCCACCGGGTGGCGTGGATACCCGCACCGCCGTCATGAGTTTGTTCGGCATGATGAACTGGCTTTACACCTGGTACAACCCGCGCATCGATCCCGATGCGGAAGTGCTGGCGCGCGAGATGAGCGATGTATTTCTCGGCGGCCTTCGTTGCCGCACCGCGACGGCGGGGAAGGCTACCCGGCCTTCAGGCGAGTCCGGCCGGGCAAAGAAGAAAGCATCCGCCGCAAAAGAACCTGCGGCGAAGGAGCGGTCGTGACCAGCCAGCGAGTGGAACGAGGAGATTGCATTCATGAGTAGCACAACCCGGCTGTGGCCGAAAAAGAGCTGATTGCCTACCGCGTGGAAGCAGGCGTTGCCGTGATTGAGCTTTGCGATCCGCCGGCGAACACCTACAGCTATGCCATGAATCGTCAGCTGGACGATGCCATCCTGCGCGCCCGCATGGACAACGACGTTCACGTCATGGTGTTGACCGGCGCGGGCGAAAAAGTTTTTCTCCGCAGGCGCAAATATTCAGATGCTGACCGAAGTCGATCCCACCTTCAAGTACTACTTCTGCCTGCATGCCAATGAGAGAATCATTTACATATAAGGTAGAAGTTTCTTACGAAATTAGGAGTTTATCGAAATCCACTATGATCAAGTTTTTACTCATTTTAAGTTCTTTTAAAAATCAGTCATCAAAAATTAAAGTAGCAAAACTTTATTTTAGAGCCTTGAGTATTTCATCCGTATTCCGTACTCTGCCGATTCTTTTGAATATAAAGTTCACAGCTGCGTTATGCTGTTCCTCAGACCTGGAAGCCATCGCATCCTCTGCAAAAATTTGCTGAAATCCATACTCGTAGGCAAATCTTGCTGTGCTCTCAACGCCAAAATCGGTTGTAATTCCACAGAGCACGATCGTATTAATCCCACGTCGCCGTAGCTGAAGTTCGAGATCGGTGCCATAAAATGCCCCCCATTGCTTTTTAGTGATAATTATATCTGTTGAAATTGGAGCAATTTCAGGCACAAATTCAGACCACTCCGGAGGAGGAGCTGCGGGATTAGATGAGAAGTTATCGCTTGTGGCATTGAGCATCGTCTCTTTTGTTGTTATGAGATGCACAAGGAATACCGGCATCCCATTTTTCCTGAATGTATTCACTAGCTTTGTTGCATTTGTTATAACATCCTTTGCAGGATAGGGCTTTGTTGGCTGTGAGACTATACCATTCTGCAGATCTATGACTACAAGTGCTGTTTGAGCTTTATCAAGAACTAGTGTCGGCAAATCATTATCATGGCTAATAGGTGAGTGTTGTTTTTCAGGATGAGGACTCTGTGATTCAGCGTTCAATGCAGCTGATTGTACTGTAAATAAACTAGCGCTTACTGCAGTTGCTGTTAATGCTACTACAAATAGAGCTGCCAGCAAAATAGTCAGCAACTTTTTTATTTTACTAAATGATTGTTTCAACATTCGATTCACTCCTTTATGGCTAAAATTAATAGTTATAATGGAATTTATTTTTGGCAACTATTCAAGCTACCAAAAATTAGTTAGTTGAAATTAGTTGGTTGATATCTATTACTATTACACCAACAAATTTCGATGAACTACAATACTTACTGAGCTTAATCAGTTATTTTAAATTAATTATAAAAAAAACAGTTTCTGAATAAAACTTATTTCCCCATAAGATATTTTAACATTGAACAATAATTTAACATTAATATTTTTTATAATAGTTTCTGAATAATCATTATTTGAGCGATTTCTACGACATTGTCAGTAATGGAGCCTTCAGAATTCAACACAACGATCAAGATTGTGATTGAGAGCATTGCAATGGATACAATAGAAATCACATTAATCCCTATTACCGGATTTGCTACTCCATAACACTAAAATATGAGACAAGAATCCGGCTATGATCAATACTGTAGGTAAAAGAGTGCTCTCAAAGACTATGGCTAGTCCTGAAATAATATTAGTTACAGTTCCAGTTTTAGAGAAAGCTGCGATGCTTTCCACGTGCTTGTACTTGTAGAAGCTCCCCTGAAATACCTGTAATTTTACAATAAATATCTCTAAGAAAGCAATATTATACTTTTCATTCATTAGTAAGTTTCTATAATGTTTGTGAACCTATCATTATTAACTCATAATATGTAGAATAACTAAGTTAGGTGATTTATGAGATGATTAGTTTCCTTATTTGACTTACACTAACCTAAAAAGATTTCTGAGAACTTCGATAAACCCTTAAATTTCGTCAGATACTTACAAATGGTATATAAAATAACGCATGAAAATCAGAGGTTTATCGAGATATTTCCTAATAAAATTTGTGTACCATTCTTGCCAAAAATATTTGTCGGTAAATCATTTCGATTAAACATTTCAGGTGCAAGAGTGGGGGAGGTTCATTTTATATGTTCTTTATGATAAAAATTTATGGCGAAGCCTAAACTAAGACCGAAATTATATATGGTCTTTTAGGGAAACTTTCGATGATGAAACGTGTTATTAAGTGTAAGTTGTGCAACGGAGTAGAATATAATTGACCTAGCCTTTTATGCGTAAACGCTTTCTTGTTCATTTCCAACTACAAAAGATAGATACTTTCTCAACCAATCACAACTAGAAACAAAAAAGTTATTTGTTGATTCACATGGAACAACATCATATTTTTAATCTATAACCCAACTTTAAGGAGCTAAAATTCCATCATTATCCTAGCGAAACGTTATTGCTGTTTTTCAATGGGTATCCTGAGGATAGTAGTAATGAAAAAATGCTTATGATTGTCTAAACTATAAAACTTGGGAATATTTCTGCCAATTTAAATTACCAATTCAGAAGACAATGGAATTGCCTAAAAAACCATTTTGACATCCATGATCAAAATTACATTAGTGCCATCGATGACAATTCAACTATTAGTTTTCAGACTGTTTTGAAAACTAAAATTAAGCGAACTTCTTCTAAAAATAACCATAAAATTAATGTTCAAAAAAATGTAAAATTAAGGATACTTCAGAAAATTTGAAGTAACCTCCTATTTAACAAATTTTTTATATAGAGATTATAAACAACCAACCAAAAAATAGAATTTATCGAAACCTTTTTTGACCTATTTGAGCCTATTATTCGAAGAATTTAACACTCGTTTTTGGGGCAATGTAAAAAGAATCTTATGCTAAAAACTTTCAATAACTTATGGAGACTACCCTAAAATCTTATGTTGGATATTTCTCAATCAAACAAGCTTCAGATCTCGAGTAACGCTATCTATTAGCTCTTCCTTTGCTGGTCCGATTCCAAGAACAGTAACTGTTCCAGGAGGAATTTCCGTGAGTCCTGCATCCTGTATCAAAGCTGTTGAAAGTCCTTGACGTCTTGCTTTTTCTTTGACCACATAAAGATCCTCAAGAGTAGGAACTTTAAGGACAACTTTTTTTTGTCCACCTTCCTTCCATTTTTTAACATCATATTTAGTTGCCCAGTCCGCTGCAGAAATAGCTGCGTGAGCTACCTGTACTGCAAACTTGCCTTTAGAAATTTTAAGATCATCCCGAGTAACTATGCACTGTTTATATTCACTCATCCTTTACCTCAAGCTTATTCAAGGTCAGCATATCTCATAAATGTTTTCAGCATTGCTTTCTCTGGCTGTTTTACCCTGAAAAGATATCTAATAAACTATAGAGGATTTCGATAAAGTGCGAATTTTCATAAGCCAGCTAGACACCATTTTAGAAGAATGTGACGAAATAGAAGAGTTTGTCAAATCATATATATACACTTCTAGATATAATGCAACATTGTTATATTTTAGAGTATTAGATTACATTCATGATGATATTTGGTATGTTTACTACGAATGATATTGCTAAATCAACCATTAGTTTCCGTGACACAACAAAAATGTAACCTAAAGCCTTATTATTGATCAAAAATAGCTTAAGCCCAGCTAAAGTTGCAGAAGATTTTTTAGTATATCGCTCAACGATTTATCGTTGGGTAAAGCGTGCTGAAAAAGAAGGTTTACTCAGCCTTAAGTGTAAAAATGGTCGAGGAGTAAAATCTCTTTTGACAGAAAACAATTTTCAAAGTTAGAGGAAAGCACTTTCAGAGCCAATACCAACATATGATGGTTATCATCGTGGTTAGAAAACAAAAGACTCAATCCAATTTTGAAGAAAGGAACTTAAAACGTCTTATTCTGAATCAAGAATTAGACTATTTAGATTTAGATTGTAGGAAAATAACGTATCAGCTTAGACCAAAATGAATAAACTAAGCACTTATTAATAAATTTATAGCTTAAGTTCAACAAACAGATTTTAAATTTTGAATAACACATTCATTACCCATCTTTTAGTAATTTTTGTTTGGATTCAAGAATATATTAGATGTCGTGAGATTAGGACCCAAAACAGATTAAATATACAATTGGTTCAAAAGCCAAAATCAACATTAGAGAATTTTATGCTGAAAACTAAGAGTTGTATATATACGATCTCGAAATTACATACAATGCAGACTCTTTCCTATAAATCATTATTTTAGAGAATTTGGGATAAACCCCTAAATTTCATCATATGCCTATAAATTGGATATAAATTACTCGTGAAAATCAGAGGTTTATCAAAACCCTCTATACTATTTCATCCAACATCTACAGTCATTTTCTATAAAATACCCTGTATGTTATCAAGAATATACTCTGCAGAATTTATTCCCAATGCATCAAATATTCCTTTCCCAGAAGGTGTTCCATTGATTTCAAGAATTTTAGGCGTTCGTTCAATCCCATTATATTCTTTACCATTTTCTACGTTAATAATCTCAGTAAAACACTCAATGATGTCAACACCTGCGAATGTTGTGCCTATTGCAATGGAAGCTTTTTCTGCAATTTCTTTTTGTTCATAGGTAAGGATGCAGCGATCCACACTACCACCCTGGCTGAGATTGTTTACCCAGGAACCTGCAGCAGCTTTCCGATAAATTGCACCAATTACGGAATCTCCAACAACAAAAACTCGAATATCCCTCCCCGGGTTTTCTATAAACTCCTGAATATATAGCATTCCCCTTTCTTCGAGCAGCTTTTCAAGAGCAGATTCCAGAGGTACAGACTCAGGTTTTCTGTCCGAAAATCGAAGTTCTCCATCCTTGATTCTTGCAATATTCTTTCCTTTATATCCAAAAGTAGGTTTTATGACAGAATCTCCGAATTTTGATACTAGCCTGAGAGCAGATCCCAGATCCTGCACTGCCATGGTTTTGGGTGTAGGCAGACCAGCTTCTGCCAGAAGATAGGAAGCATGATACTTGTTTGCAGCATTCTGGATAGCTTCAGGAGAATTAATGACCGGAATTCCGCCAGCCTCAAGTTCCCTCAGGATGTCAAACCTGAAGGAGACTCCATCGAAAGCCCCTGTACCCATATCCCTCACAATAAGAGCATCAAAGTCCAAGAGGGAGATATTGCCAGCTTTAAAATAAACTGCCGATTTGATGCTTGTTGAATTTATGCTGACCTCTGCAATCCTAAGATCCAGAATAAAAGGTGAAAAGCCTCTTTTCCTTGATGCATCAATAAGTGCCCGAGCTGTCCAGTCTTCTGGGTCGGTAACTATGATACCTATTTTTTTCATAAAGTATCATCTAATGGATACCAAATCAAGTTTGCGATAGAGAAATATTGGAAAACTTTTCAGCCATCAGAGTGAACAAAGCGGAATTAAATTCAAATTGAATTATTATAATAAAGTACATATGTATATATTATACCATGATGAAAGACGATGAACGAAATCAAAATTAATTTATACATTCCATCCTAATCCAGAATGTAAAGAAAATTTTGATTTACATCTAATTTTTTTCTTTGTGGGAATCCCGTTCAGATCTGTCTTGCTGCTCCTGTATTGGCCAGATTTGTTCTTTCCAGATTCATTATTCTTTGATTTTTAAGATAGCTTCAGCTATCCCTAAAATATTCTTTTTATATTCAATGTCATCTACTTGATAGATATTATAACACAACTATATACAACATCTTCAGACCTACCTTTTAAACAGTAGTGACAACAACTTATTCGGCTTTGGATCCCTTTTTAGTGATTACATAAACTCGTTCAACTTAAGCTTTTTTGAGCTGATCCTCTTATTTCTTAATACATGACTCATTCCCAGAAGAGATTCTCTGCCCCCTCTTTTCATTATTGCATCATACACCTTTTATTTTGCTCTAAAGTATCCCCAATCTCTGTATATACCATCTCTTTTTTTCTGATAAATCTATTTGGGAATCATGAAGTGTACAATTGTTGTTTTGAAATTTCGGATGGCTCGTGATCCTTATCTATTATGTTATGAAGTTTATTTCAAAGTGTGACTCATCACCCTTTTTGGCCCAGTATCCCTCCTTCTTCTCCTTCTTTTGCATTATTTTTTCAATTTTATCCACTTTTGCATTATCCAGTATCTGGATGGATAAAAGTAGAGTCCTAACAATTACCTTTGTTATTTCAACCCAATACAATCAAGTTGTTTTGCAACTGTCTCTACATTTGATCTCTTTACATTTATCAATAGTTTTTGTTATGAATGACCATAAGTGTACTTTCTGGTATGCACTCAAGAAAACCAAGAAATTTTCTGGGAAAAATTCGATTAAACATTGTTTCTCAAGTTCAAAAACACAATATTACTTCAGCTTCATGTATCCCTATGAGACTATTTCGAATAGATTTGTGGGCTCAAAAATGATATGAAAAAATACCCAATCAATTAAGGAATCAATTGCACAAGTTTGTCTCCAACTGATTAAAAAAATGTATATTCAGTTTAAGAGTAAATTAGCAAAAGTTTTTATGAGTAAAAATTATTGTTAAGAAATTTAAACACTCCAATACTCAAATGCATAGGAGTTTATCTGAGATTCTCTTTAATATCTATCGAACTCTGCAAGCTGATATCCCCTGAATTTCAGCTAGCGTGGAGATATATTATCCACCTTCTTTTGGATAAGGATCCACGTAATCTTTCTAGCATTGAGCTTCAAAACAGAAAGTGCATTCAACCTAAAATGGCTAATCCAAAATCTTTTCAGATAAAAATTCTTTGAATTATCTTCAAAATGTCCAAACTTAACAAGATATCGAGCAAATATAGTATACTGTGAAAACATTTATAATCTGTGTTCGCTTTAAAGGTTAATTATAACAATATAATTTGAAAAATTACATAATAGTTCCATGATATTTTTTAGTTGACAAGATATCCATAAAACTAGGATTATCGAAGGAGTTAACATGAAAGACTACGAAGTAAAAGTATTGGACGAAAAAGATCACCTATTCATTGAAACCTTGAAGAATCGAGGGATTTCAAGAAATGTGGCTACTATCGTGACATATCTTATGAATGTAGACGAAAAGTCATCTCATGAAATTGAAATAAGTACTGGATTAAGGCAACCAGAAGTCAGTCTTGCGATTAGATTAATGCGCAATAATTCATGGGTCAGGGTGCGATCGGAAAAAAAGCCTGGGAAAGGGCGACCGATGAATATTTATTCCCTTATAACTCCAATTGATGATATTAGAAGTTATTATGAAAACAAAATTTACAAAAAATGTAGAGGACCCATTTCAGTGATCACGACTCCAAAGGTAATGAGCAAAAAAATGCCCTTACTCCTTCAAAATAAAGATCTTCGAGCAAAATTAGCTCCATAATGGCTAATTGTTTTTTTGGGATTCATCATACTGGTAAAATCAAATTTTCCAGGATTCTTCGTACATTATCTTTATTCCTGAAAAAACTTTCTTACAAGATTCGAGGTGTTTTGCATCTCAGATGCAAAAGAGTATCCCTATAAACCTCTGATTTCAACGAATCAATATACTATCCATATTGATATGATAAAATTTGGGGTTTATCGATATCCTTAAAAGTTAATCTTTGCCGCTTTGTATCTACACTGTAGCTCTTATTAACTGCCTACATTGATCTAATTTTTAGATCAATTTTCTTCATCACTTTTTAATTTTATCCAATGATTAATGAGATTTTTCCCCCAAAAACTAAATAGTTACCTTTATTGAATAATGAATAAGATAGCTCAATTACATTTTCAAATCTCATATCTCAAAGGATCTTTAGCATTGTTTTGTTCAAAAGCTTCTAGTCTTTCAATACACGAACCACATTTCCCACAAGCGAGTTCACGTCCATTGTAACATGTCCATGTTTTGGAATAATCAACCCCTAACCTAAGTCCAATTCTCAGGATATCGCCTTTGGTTAAGTTTAGGTAGGGAGCTTCTAATTCAATAGATGTATAATCACAAAGTTTCAAAACGGATTTCATGGCTTCTAAAAATTCCGGTCTGCAATCTGGATAGATGGCGTGATCTCCAGAGTGTGCACCGTAGAGTATTGTATTGATTCCTCTTGAGATCGCATAAGAAGCTGCTAATGAGATTAAAACCATGTTCCTATTAGGAACTACCGTACTCTTCATATTCGATGCAGCATAGTGTCCTTTCGGAACTTCTATTTCGCATCTTGTAAGAGAAGAGGGAGCGAGAGAGTTTAGAACTTCAAGATTATAAACCCGATGAGGAATCTTCAACATCAAACATGTCTCAATCGCATAGTAAATTTCTCGACTGTGTTTTTGGTTATAGTCAAATGATATCGCTTTAACTTCGTATCCCCTACTAACTATATCGTAAAGAAGGGTCGTGGAATCAAGACCTCCAGATAAAATAATTAACGCTTTCATATGTACCTCTGCTTTTTCCAAAATGTTTTATGAAGCTGAGGAGAAGACTTTAATTTTAGGAAAAATACCTTTTCTACACTCCCCATACATAATATCTGATAATTGCCTCTTTGGCAATTTAAATGCACTATTATAAGATGATTGAGGTAATCGCATCGATTTTTCTGTGAAATCATAAATCTCAAAAAGTTATGATGAATTAAATAAACATCATACACAAAAATATATACAGTACACAATACTTTAACTTTGAGTTTAAAACAAATCTATAGAGCTACCTGATTAGGAATAAGTAATTTCTATTTGTTCTCTAGTCAATTCCTGTATCAAAATTTTTTCAGCATTGTTTTTCTGTTCAAGTACCTTTATTTTAATTTCATCTAATTTTTGAGAGAATTAATATGTAATATTCAAGAAGATTTGAATCCAAAAACTTAAGCTCATAAATTATGTTTTAACATCCAGTTTTGTCATGAGCCCAGCCAAATTGGCCGGAATCGCTCCGATTGCTGTGCACGTCTCCAGAGAAAGCCCTTTACAAGTAACATCAAGATGGTATTTACCTCTATTCATAATTTCCTTTGGGAGTCCTTTGTGCCCCAATCCTACAAGGAAGAGAAATGAGC
The DNA here is from genome assembly GCA_963848985.1 of uncultured Methanosarcinaceae archaeon. Lineage (GTDB taxonomy): Archaea > Halobacteriota > Methanosarcinia > Methanosarcinales > Methanosarcinaceae > Methanosarcina. Next base: position 106,415 of record CAWKGG010000059.1, on the reverse strand, counting down.
GATTTCGGAGGGCATTTGCAGCAATTTTTTCAGGCAAAACCTGCCTTTTGGGATCTGGTCTTGATGTAGTAATCACAATTTCACCAAAATGCGCTGGGAAGCCTTTCTTTGGAAGATCGGATACATACAGATGGTTTTTTTCATAAAGAATTTTGAGGTAAGTTCCTGAATCTCCTATAGTGGTTTTTTTCATCACAAAAGCCACCAATTCTTCTGCATTCATTTTGAATGGGAAGTCATAAAAGGAAAGATGGAATCCAAAAGCATGACATATTGGAGCAGCTCTTGCAATTACACGGTAATGAGCATCCAGAACTTTGATCTTATCGTAGGTATTTACTATCCCAAGGGTAAGCATAAGATGTTTCATTAGCTTTTTCATAAAATAATGTTTCGTTAATGTAGGAAGTTCTGTTCAAAACCTATAGGACTTACGCAATAGTAGGCTCCAAGCAAATAATTACATCAATTGTTAGAATATAAAAATAAAGTTTAATTTTGCCCAATTTTGGTTATATATATAGTTGATGCAACTATTCGCATTTTTGTTTTACTTTCAAATCAGGAAATCAAAAAACAAAATTTGTGTTTTGAGATAAGTTCGATAAAAATAAATTAACATAAATGTGCAATTTTTCCCTCAATAAGTCTTCATCACCACAAATTATTTATTAGAATTAATATAAATGTATTAATCATTGTAGTCTAATATTTTCAATAAATTATAGACTTTTTATTATTCCATAGGTTTTTCATTTATTGCAGTCAATTGCTAGTGGAATTAATTATAAATTTCGGCGGTCCCAGAAGATATTAAAGAATCTCATAAATTATGATGGGTGTTTATTGATGAAAGCGATCAAAAAAGAAGACACACTAAAAAAACATTATGGGAATTAGGACTTACAGATAGAAAAATTACAAGCGTTTTTAATGTTGATAAGGATACAGTTTAAGATTGGAGAACAAATTTGTGGTTAGATCATAACCAAGTTGGAGTAAATATATTCTCAATAAAAAAAACAGTGAAGATAAACTTAAAAAAGCATTCTGGAAATAAGGGCTCTCAGAAAAACAAATCGCTAATGTTTACCTTGTAAACAGGAGTCACATTAGCTATTGGCGGAAAAAAAAGATGAAGAATTTTTGTGAAATCAGTGCAATTTATCATACTTCCTCACTTAACCGAATACTCACATCTTCCAAACTTTTTATTAATAAAAAAGATATTCTCAAATTTATCATAGAGCCTAATTGAGAGGTCAATAGTTTTAATTGTAAAGTTGCAGTAAGTAAAGTTGCCCGTTAAGGGCAAAAAGTTTAAATTTTAAAAATAGATAAACACCAATATAGTCCTCTAGTTTTTAGATATAAACTGAAAAGAAGAAATTTTAAAGGCTTAAAGCTCCAATTTATAGAAATTGAAATTATACAAACATACCTGTAGTGTTTCATGTCCTTAAATAAAACATAGGTAAATTTTTAAGTCTATCAAAACAATTAACTTATGAAGATGCATAACCGTAAGAATGCTCGATTGTTTTCAATATATAAATTCATCTAGCCAGAACAAAATACGAGTAAAAAAGGATATGAAATCAAGAACTTCTCTGAGTAGTCATAATTTCATTGCTTATCAATTTTTGACCTTTTTGAAACATCCATAATAAAGTAGTAAAGGGTTTCGATAAATTCCATTTTTTGGCTGGTTGTTTATAACGCTTAGGTAAATGACTCTTGTAAATCAGAGGTTTATCGAAATCCTCACTAATATGTTCTTGCTATATACACAAGAGTTTGGGTTTCTTCCTTGCAGACAGGACATTTTTCTTTCCAGTCCTTTTTCTGCTCCAAAGGAATTCCAAGGATTCCTGCATTTATCTGGTCTTCCATAATAAGTCCACATTCTTTCTTACCACACCATGGGATTGTTGCAATGCCTTTTTGGAGTTTATCTTTTACTTCTTCAAAATTAGTACAATCAAATATACGGTTTAAAAGCCCTATTTTCGCATTATCATAAAGGTTTTTGTGGATTGATTCAAATCTTGAGATCACATCAGCTTCAATATCAGGAAGCGAAATATGTTCTTTACTCCCTGTGTCTCTCCTTACAGCCACAGCAACATTATTTTGCAGATCTCTAGGGCCGATTTCAAGCCTTAAGGGTACGCCTTTCATTTCCCATTTATAATACTTTGCTCCGGGGCGAAGATCACTTGCATCGATTTCAACTCTCATCCCTATTTTCTTCAGGCGTTTTTGAACATCTTTGCAAACTGCAAGCACATCATCTCCTCCTTTCTTGAAGATAATTGGAATAATTACAACCTGTACAGGTGCGATCTCCGGAGGCAAAACCAGCCCTTTGTCATCTCCATGGATGGAAATAACAGCTGCAATAGATCTTTCTGAGATCCCATAGCATGTCTGATGGGCATAGCACTGCTCCCCATCAGGAGCTTCGTATTTAATATTAAATGTTTTTGCAAAATTGTCACCCAAATGATGGACTGTGCCTATCTGAAGAGTCTTTCCATCAGGCATAACTGCATCCAGAGCATCGGTATAGTCTGCACCTGGGAATTTATCCCAATCAGGTCTTCTTGAACGGAGCACAGGAACTCCAAGCCTACGGTAGATTTCGGTATAAAGCTCAATAGCTTCCCTAACCTGAACCTCTGCATCTTCCCAGGTAGCATGCACTGTGTGAGCTTCTTTGAAGGAAGTAATCTCTCTTAGTCTTATCAAGGGTCGGGTGTGTTTTGTTTCGTAGCGGAAAGTATTCACTACCTGATAGAGTTTGAGAGGCAAATCCGCATGAGACCTGATCCAGATTTTGTACATTGGATAAATGGCAGTTTCACTGGTTGGACGAAGAACCAGAGGTATCTCAAGAGGATCTTTTCCACCGTGAGTTACCCAATATACCTCATCCTCAAAACCTTTAATATGCTCAGCTTCTTTCATAAACTCATTTTCGGGAATAAGCAACGGGAAGAGAGCTTCCTGGTGTCCACTGTTGTCGAGGACTTCTCTTATTATGTTATAAGTATGCCTCCGAATGGCAAAGCCGAAAGGATACCAGACATAGAGCCCTTTCACAGGATAGCGGACATCCATTATTTCGGCCATCCAAAGGAGTTCATTATACCAATCGCTGAATTTTTCTTTTGGAGGGAGTGCTGCATCTTTTTCGCTTTCTGCCATACCTTCACCGTATTATCACAATATAAATTAATTATTTAGCTCACCAAATTCAGACATTTACGAATCCCAGCACATGCCTAATATCAAATGCTACGTCTTCGATAGGAAGTACAGGCTTTTGTGCTGACCGAAAAGCTCTACTACATACAGATAAAGTGCCATATTAAGCCCTGTAACCTCTCTAAAACTCTACAAACGGATACCTAGCTGTCATATGCTGAGACTCCTGATATCTAAAAAGAAAACTGCTGAATAGCCCGCATTGTTCATTCCTTTATCTAAATAAAAGTTGATAACTATATGTGAACTAGATCGCCTGAATTTTAGTTTGGCTGCCTAAAAATAGGAAACAAAGAGTTAATTTCCTTCTAGCAGCTGGACATTTTCCAAAGCTTTATGCGTAAATTCGGATTTTTCAATATCGAAAACTATCATACCGTTATTTAGCTTTTCAGCGTCCTCTTTTGAGAGCTTGGTAGTGATAGCCTTTTTTGAAATTATTGCGCTATTCCCGAAAGGATCTTCGATGATGACTATAATTTTTTTCTTGCCTGCGATAACTTCTTCGAGCATACACAAGAGTTCCTGGCTTCGGGAAAATTTATCTTCGTCTTCCTGTACCCACCTACTTGCAGTCATCAGTACACTCCTGACACGATGAAGTACGCCTTCGATATTCGTTATGTAAGACTCTGAAGCCATTCCAGGCTCGATAGCGATCCCCATTTCAGGGATGCGAATTGTTCCTGATGTTGAGCGGATAACCCTTGCGTCCAGGTCTTCTTGAGTTTCAACTGATATTTCATAACGTACGGGTTCTTTGCTGGAGAGGCTTAGAGTATCTGCAAAACGGAAACTGCATTTGCATTTTGCACTAATGTACATGATCTCCCCGAAATAGGGGATATCGTCCTTCTGCCAGTTTATCACAAGATCGTCGTGACATAGCGGACAGCAGACCCTTGTCTCAAAACTTTCATGCTTATAAAAATTATGATTCAATATTTCCCACCAATTATTTTGGATCTATCGATTTTAATACCTGTGGGAGTTACAATCACAGTGTTTCCTTTAAAACCTGCAATATCTCCACGAACATCGACGATTACATCTTTCAGCTCTTTCAAAACCCTGTCCCTCATCAGGTCATCGCCCCTGATGTTTGAGATATCTATCATCAGGATATTTCCATTGTAGATCTCCTGCTTGAGTAGGGATATCTGATTGATATTTGAGACTTCTGCGATCTTAACATAAGTCTCTGCAGGTTCTTCCTCGAGAGCCTCCTCATATTTACTGAGATCAATTTCGGTGTAGTCGTCGGCACTAGTTGTACTTCTTACATTGCTGCCAAGGATTTTGTCTATGAATTTTGCCATTTATGCACACCTTTTGTATTTTTTTAGATTTGAATAATAATTGTCCTATATTGAAACCTATATTAATTAATTTTTGCTATTAAAGCTAACCTTGATTTTAGTCTCTGTTTCAAGGAATTACCCACCAATTAATTCAGATTTTGTTTAGTAAGAATCTACATTCTTCAAGAGCATTTTCAGAGTTCCATGCTCCATAGTTTATCTCCTACATGGGTTATTGACTTTATAGCTTTACCTGAATTGATCTCAACCATCTGTGGACCCGTCATGAGAGCTTTTCCAATTGCAAGAGGCTTTCTATGAACCTCTTCCACAATGATTACGAGATCTCCTTCTTCTATTTCTGAATCAGCCTCCACGATTCCAGGAGCCATGATGTCCGCACCATCTGAAACAAAGCTAATAGCTCCTTTATCTACAGTTACAATTCGCTTTTTGAGTTCAATCTCAAGAGCTCCACGGACGGTAGGAAAAAGCTGCCCTTCTATTTCGAAAAATAGGGGCTTGCCATCAACAAGGATAATGGGATAATCCTCCAAGATGATTTTTTCCAGTACTTTATTTTCCAGCCCTGCCATCGTTTCACCGAAGATGGACACAAGGTATTTTAACATCTTGTTCTTCGTATTTTTCCTCAGCTGAACTCTTGACTTTACTTTCAATCAATCACCTGATTTCAAAAATCTCATGCACTATTTATAGCATAGGGTTCTTGTGCCTTTTAAAGCTTATGTGGATTCCTAAAGATTGCTGAAAAAGATTTCTCATTTTTTATTCGGCTTTCTCCTTCAACTTTACAAAGAGTAGAGGGAGAGACACCAGAACACTTCCAAAAAATATTGGCTCATAGCAGAAGGGCTCTAGAAAGAAAATAACAAAACCCAGAAATATCCTGAGAACTGAATAAATTTCTGTATTAAAAGTCCCATTGCAACTCCTCTGGAACTCATCTTAGACAATACAATAATCAACCCTAAATAATATTAATTCACCAGCGATGAGAGAGAAAGCCACGAAGGAGCTTTGTGGGGATTTCAATCTCAGTCGACACAGCTAAAAAGATATAGTATTAGGATGGAAAATTAGTCAAAAAACATATACGAAATCAAACATGCAAATACTCTGATAAAACAATCGAATAGGATAAGAAAATATCAATTTTATGTGATGGATAAAGGATATGATTCAAAAAAAATTCATCCCTAATTAGAGAAGAACTAAGAGTGGACTCAATCATATCTGTAAAAAAGAGGAGAACGAAAATTTAGGGAAAAATATAGAAGACAGATGCACTTAATCTATGATAAGATTAAATAAGACAAAAGGAATATAACTGAGACAACCTTCTCTATTGCCAAAAGGAAACTGCGAAAAGCACTTCGGGTAAGAAAGTTCCATAATCAAGTCAAATAAGTAAAACTTCAACTGAGAATCTAAGATGTAAATAAAAAGATAGTAGAAATAATTTGCATTAAATTAATGATTTCTAATAACCGTTTTTTCCTCCATTTTTGAGATTATTTCGCAATTAAAAAGAATCTATCCATTATTGAGGTTTCCACTTTTACTACAATTCTTTCAATCCTTTCAAAAAGTATTAATATGAAGGTCTAATATTCTTTGCTTAACACAGTTTTATATTAGTAAAATCAAATTTCGCTTATCGTTTATATATATAGGTACAGAACGAGTTTCCCCAAGAAGGTACATTCTTCGATTTTAAACCACTCATACATGTAGTGTTGCTAGTTCCATAGATAGAATATCACAGAAATCAAAAACAATGTTTTAATTTTTTTTGAGATCCATCATCTCAAAAACTCCACCTTTTATATTCCAAAATGAAGAAAAACTGTGTTTCAAATTGAAGCGAATAGTCAGGAAAAATTATTAAATCAAGGATGCTACCTTATTCAGGAGTACAGACAGCAAACTGTATGCATCCATCTGAAACCAGAAGTGGGGTAATTTATCTATCCATAATCAACGATTTGTCTGTCTATAATCAACAGCCTCATTACTTCCAATAGCCTTTTTGAATTTATTATGGTTTGTGAAAATTGTCTCGGAGCTGAAGGAACACGGTATTGATTGAAAAAAAAGGGTAGATAGATCAATATTTAAGTAGAAGAGTGTGAGCGGGTTGGGGAGTGGGGGGTCATATGGGGAGTGGGGGGTATGGTATGTGAAAAAAGTTTTCCGCTCACATCTTACAATTACTCTTATTAAAATTAATTATATAAATAGCTATGCATTCTGTTCCATCATGATATAATAATCGTATAATATAATAATTATATAATAGTACAATTGTATAATACAATAATAATATAATTTTATATATTATAATACAAAACATACATCAACATCTAGAATTATGAGCTCTTTGTTTTATCCAATTATATGCCAGATAAAAAGCCTTCAAATTACTAAAGAAACCTTAATAATTCACTTGAAACATTTTAAATCATCCAAAGAAAGTTTTCAAAATTACCGTGACAAGAAAGTATTTACTTGAGAACTGGTTCTTAGTACTATGCATCCTGATAGGCGTTTGATTTATGGAGCAGCTTTTGCAATTATGGGACTTTCGAACGCTGTCATTCCTATCCTTCCGGAGCTTGTGAGCCAGGAATACAGCGCTTCCGGAAAATTTGCTCCCAGCCTGCTCTTTTCAGCCTATTTTTTTGGAGCCCTGGTTACAATGCTCCCTTTCGGGATTTTAGCTGATAGGTTCGGAAATTTGAGGTTTATAGGATTTAGCATCATTCTGACAGCAATTTCAGGGCTAATCATCCTATTCTCAGAAAACCTCTGGATTCTTTTAATTTCAAGGTTTATGGAAGGTTCTGCCTGCGGAGCTTTTTTCCCAGCTGCCTTTGCCACCCTCTCAAGATCTAAGGATCCAGTGCGTTATATCGGAGAATTCACGTTTCTTTTCAACGCAGGATTGGCAGCAGGTGTTCTTTTTTCAGGTTTACTGGCAGACACCTACCTAAAAGGAGCAGTCCTTGTGTTTACATTTATCACTTTTCCTTTGATTTTATACCTTTTTCCAAGGCACAGGGAATTGATCCATCCCCAAAATACAGAAAAGTCAGGTTCACTACCTCACCCCCCTGGGAGACTTTTTAGAGATTCTTATAATGAAATTATAAAACTACTTAGCGGCAGCAATTCAAGGATCTGGCTCAGTTCTTTTCTTCTCAATGGAGCCATCGGAGTCCTTATAGCTTACTATCCGGATTATAGCCTGGGCACTATGACGAAAACCCAACTCGGTAGTTCTATTGCTAGCCTCTACGCCTGCGCCATGATTACATCTCTCCTGATCGGACGGGTCAGGATCAAGGAAAAAAACATAATCCGGATTGGATTAATATTTTCTGCCCTTGGAGCCATTTTGGTCATTAAGTATCCTTTTCTCGGATTTTCAAGCCTGGGTGGAGGATCCGGAATTGCGCTGGTAGGTTTTGCTCTGGCTGTTGCCAGAATGAATTCGGATAGGGGTCTAATAATGGGACTTTTAAATACAACCATCTATGCCGGGCTTTCTTTTGCCCCTATTATTGCAGGGCTTTTTACAGGCTTTTTTAGCTTTGAAAAAATATTCATAGCAAATGGTTGCCTCCTGGCAGCAACTCTTATATTATAGAATTGAAAAATTTCATTCCAGCAAAAACTTCAGTTAAGTTCGGTATGAAAGTGCATAAGGTTACAAACATCACATATTTTACTACCTTCATTTACCACAATCATGCTACTCAACCAATTATTATCCTTTTATCAACCAAAAGATTTCAGTATTAACAATGTTACTCTTTTGGATTTTCCCTAGTATACCCTGTTTAATTTTTGTACAGCTCATCATTTGTAATAAGATATCATATTATTGTGGCAATTTTCCTTTGCAGTGCAATAATTGCTTTTGCATTTCCAAATGATTTATTCTTCCGGTTAAAAAACCCTCTTAGCTTGCTATTTTTCGTTCTTGCTTCTGCCTTAGCAATCTGCGTTAGAGTCCACTTGTAGCCCTTGATCCGTCCTTTGTGATGATGCCACTGTAGAATTTATACACATATTTAGTATACATTTGGATCGGTTCCAAGCCATGAAACAAACTTATTTCCTGAAGAAAAATTCTTGAAATTACCAATTTCAGCAACTAGGATTATTGCACCAATTTTCCAAATACACGGAAAAAACATTCGAATTTCCATCTTATTTTCTTGCTTTCCATCAGAATAATTCAAAATTTCTCCCCAAAGTTTCGATTTCATCAGCAAAATGCTTTAGGAAATATACGGATTCTATTACAATTAGGACCTCCATAGTAGAGGATCTGCATATTTATCCCCTCACTCAGTTAATATAATAGTATTCCGATTGATCTCTATTTTTTTCTTCAAGGGAATCCTGTCAAATCTTTCTCGCTCATTTCTGTATTTGATCGGATTTTTTCTTTTCTGGTTCATTATTCTTTGATTTTAAAGATAGCTTTGATATCCTTCCGACATTTTAAAGATGTACAATATATAGAATTTGTTTACCTATTTTCCATTATTGCTCATTGAAAGTTAGATTATTTTTAAGCTACTGTAATATCGAGAAAATAGATGACATCCTTGTGTACATCCGCGGAAATTAAGGTCATTGAAATACTCCTTCTATTTGTAGTGCCATCACCTGATAGAGATTATAACAAAAATTTATACACAACATCTTTAGATTCACTCTTTGAACACTAGCGACAAAAACTATTCTGCTTTGAATATCTTTTTAGTTACTACATAAACTCGTTCCACTTTTGTTATTTTGAGCTGATCTCCTTATTTCTTAATACATCACTCATTCCCTTATGATGTTCTTTTAATGATCTTTTAATTGTTGCATTATAACTTTTTGATTTTGCTCCAAAAATATCCTTTGTCCTTGTAAACTACCTTATTTTTTTCTGATAAGTCTATATGAAAATCATGAAATGATGTAATCTTTGCCTCGAACCTTCTGATCAGCTAATAATTCCTGTTTATTATGCTATGAAGTATATATCGAAGTGTGACTGATAACTCTTTTTAACAATATTTAGTCCCTGCTACTCATTTTTGCTTCATTCTCTTGAGATTTATCCGCTTTTGAGTGCTCGGATCTGAATAGATAAAGGTAGTTTCCTGAATCATTTTATTTTTTTTGATTTTCAAACCAAGGCAACCAAGTTAATTTTGCAACTGTACCAATATTTCTTTTTCTTTGCAGTTATAACTAATTCTCTTTCTGAATGATCAGACTCGGTATTGTCTTGTATGTACTAAGGAAAAACAAGAAATTTCCTGGAAAAAATTAATCAATACTTTGTTTCTCAAGTTAAAATTCAGGGAGATCATGTCATTGCTGTAAAACAAGTATTTAAACCAGAATGATTAAGTCAGTTTCAGGTCTGCTTCCTAGAGCTGTTTCGTTAAAATACATGGATTCCAAAATTATACGAAAAGCTCTCCAATCAATTAAAGAATCAATTTCAACCAGTTTGTCTTCAACTGACTGAAGACTCTCGTATTCTTCTTTAAGGCAAAATTAGTAAGAGTTTGCATGAGTAAAAATTATTGTTAAGAAACTTAAACTCCCTGATACTCAAATGCATAGAAGTTTTTAGAAATTCTCTAATATAAATTAAAGTTATATGATCGGATTATGTATGCTATTGATACCACCAAGTGAATTTTGCTTTTTATTTCAAACCAAGATACTGTATTTTGAATTATTGGAGAGGGCGACCTTAAAGAGATCTCAATGGAAACATAAAATGTGCATTGTGACTCCTTTTTTTTTCTGAAATTTCCTCACCCATATAAGCATCTTATTCATCCGGGATACCCTTTGATTTTTTATAACCAGATGTGTTCTCTTGAATTCATCTATATCCAGTACTTATGTGACCCAGTATTGCGTGGGACAACTGCTGAATAATTAGTATAAATTCAGGAAGTTGGAGAATGAACAAATGGAAACCAAATTTGTCATAATGATCGAGATTTAGATAAATAAGTACTTGAGACCTCTTTTTTTCAATTCAATCAAGTATGTTCGTACTTTTTACTCTCAGCTTCTTGGAGTTGGTTAATATATACACCAATGTTAGGAAAAAATTATTATACTTGTCTATATTCTAGATATAGAAATACCCATCTTTTAATCTGAATTCTTCTGCCTGTATAGTACATTACATATTCATTTTTCTATATTTTTACTTGAGTCAATTTCATTTGAACCATTAGTAATTGTGAAATCACTAACTATAAGTTCAATGTTTTTCCCATTGGTTGGAGGTTGATTCCAATCCCACAGCCATAAATTCATTAAGATATCTGCAGGATCCTGAGGGATTCCAGAAATATTTGTATAATTATAGTCTGCTATAATTTTCCCGTTTTCCTGCACAGATGTAAATCTTACATAGTTTGGTTTCCATTCAAGAGTATAGGTTGTGTTTGTACCGTTAGTGTCTGGAACAGCATACGCATGAGCATTGCCTTTAATTTTAGTAGGCTGTACAGTATACGTCAGTTGATCTCCATTTGTTTTACCCCATGTTGAAGCTTCAATGTCTAATTCATTATTATCGTTTAAATAAGTGAAAAATCCGACAACGCTTTTATTATCAAATGTATAAATAGGTGAAGCCACCTTCCAAGTGAAAGTACCATAATGATATTTATGTTGACTATTCAACATCGTACAGTTCCATATATCTCCGTTCTTTACAATTGTTAAGTGCATCCTATCTTTGTCATCTATCCATGCACCAGTACTATTCCAGTGATTATTAATAGGATCCGATCTACCTTTAATTACATACCAGTTTAGCCCCTTCCAGTAAATTACCCCATGTGTAGGATATTTATTCACTCCTTTATCAACTTTCCATACACCATTTTCCTGAGTTGCTTGTGTATAAAACAATGCCCAAATTCCGTTAGTATCTTTCGCAGGGATCCACAGTTTCAAGAAGTTTCCATCATCACTAAACACACCTGCACTGCGATCTAATTGAATATCCTTATACATCGCACATGATGGATCACTGATTTGTAGCAGTGGCAAACCTTGAACCGTGAAATTATCCGTATAGTTTTTTGCAGTAGCGAGATATAAATTATCATTCGGTTCGTCGAATCTAAATAATGCATATATTGTTGATTTTCCTGGATAATTCATCGTATTCATAAGCAAGGGTTGATATTCGCTTGATTGACCAACTACTTGTTTATTACTAAAATGCACACCATCAATGGAAGTGTATCTGTATATAACATGAGGTTTTGGATCGATATCAACAATCCACATGTAATAAGTTCCTGTGGAATTATCATACAAAACAGCTGGTGATATCCCATGAGCTGTGACATTCATTTCAGATGAAACAGTGCTACCATCATATGTTCTAACTTTAGGATCTTCTATAGTTACGTTACCAACTACACCCCCAATTACATAGTAGCACATAAGTTTTCGAGTAATAGGATCATATACGATATCAGGATAAGACCCATAAGCATTTGGGCTATACCCAGATACAATTGGCTTTACGATAGGATTTGTCACTCCTGAGGGTACATTCCAAATTAGTCCATCATCAGAATAGTACAAACACGCATTTTCAGAGGTATCATTCAAATCTGGTAAAGGAGTAATAAACATCCACCATTTATGACCAAATACACCAGATGCATTGTAATAGATATCAGGATGATTGAACTGATTAGATCCATATAGTTCAGGTATCGATACTGGAAGTCGGTTTGATGTGTTTAGGAGAGTACCATTTTCATTTTTATTTTCGTGGGATCTTTCTTCTGAGAATGCACCTGAAATACAACCAGAAACAAGAAGCAATAATGTTATGACAACGATTCCAATTTTATAATGCATGTATTATTTTCTCCATAATGTACGAATGCTTATGCGGTTGAATTGAAAAACAACGGCAGTAAATTTTTACCTATATATAGTGTAATTAAGATTAAGGGATTTCATATACTTGATTTTATCCCTCAAAAGAACTTTTGATTATTCTCTGAGTTTTGGATTGACTGCAGTCAATAAAAATAAAATTAATGCTCAATTTTTACGATCCCAGAAGATATTAAAACAATCTTCAAATGAAGGCTTTAAGGCAGCTGATGAAGTATATAAAAAGAGATGGACCTAAATAGAGCAGCATTATTCATATTGTGAATTATATTTTACCCATTATCTGAATCATATAGGTTGGCATTATCTGGTTGGATATAGAACATCTAGTCACCACCGTAATATACAATAAATTTAGCATCTCGAAATAATTGAACATAATCAACATTATTTGTACATTTCGAGCTGCATGACTGATAAGTTTAGAGGTTTGAAAAATATGAAACTCGTAACTCACATATTTAGTCACTTCTTTGTACAAAAGATATAGGTATTATTATATATTAAATGGGTTGTGAGCTAAGACATTTTACTACGCATAATATTCATTTCTAAAGCGAAAATTTGTTCCTGCGAAAAAAACGAACTTATTGAGACTTCAAGCCTATTATTGGTTAAATATTATTTGATCCAGCTAAAGTATAGAAAACTTTCCTCCTACATATCAAAGATTAATCCTTGTATAAAGTGTACTGAGGGGGAAGATTTTCTCAACATTGGATGTAAATCTGTAAAGGAATAAAATCTCCTTTAACAGAAGAACAACTTTCTAATTTAAGGGAAACACTTTCAAAACCAATGACGAGAGATAATAGTTATTATCTTACTAAGCAAACACAAGATGCAATCCAATTTGTCAATGAAAAATTCAATTTATTTTATTCCGAGTCAAAAATTATACTCTAGATCAAAAAAACATATGAAGCACTCAGGTATGAATTATATCTCTCCAATCCAAAAGAGATCCTAAACTCCAATGAGCCATTCGTCACACATGATGATAGTAGTTTCTTTTGTGGATTCAAAAAAATCAAGATGGTAGACAATCGAGGGCCAAAAACCAATTAAATTTACAAGTGATTCGAAAGCCTAAATCAACATTTGAGAATATTATACTGAAAACGAAGAGTTCTATGAGTATGATTCGGGTATGCATAAAATATATACTCTTTCCTAAAATCATTATTTGATTTTGAGAGAGATATAAAACAAAGATAGTTCTTCCACTGGACTGAGCCACATGGTATAAATTAAAAAAACATAGAAATTTTATCAAAAAAATAAGCATTTTTTGTAAACATTATTTTATCCTCCAACTACACCAAAAAGAAACCCAGCTGAATATTGTTGGATAAGAAAATAAAGATGTTAAAGTCAAGAAGATCATTCAAAAATATTAAAGTAGTAGGAGAAAAACTGAATGAATTTTGGGAAAAGTACACACTCATAAATAAAATATTGTATTATTGAAAATACCGACTGTATTCATGAAAACTATGCATAATTTTTACTTCAAAACTCTACAATATTGAATTTTATAGAGGCATTACAAAAAAATGGAACTAAAATATTTGGATGATTTTTTATGAACTACTAAGGAATAAGTGCGAACAAATAAGCACCAACCAGTAAGACCATAGCAAAGCTGTACTACTGATAAATTAATAAAAGTTATATATTTTAATGTTATATGACGTATGTGAGGTATATTGAATATGGATACTGCTACTGCTACATCCTGGTTTGATTTGTTAATAAGTATTATTGTTATTTGTGGTCTATTTGGTGTTCTTGCTAATATTGTTTATTTTTATGATCAAGGGCATTAAGATTTTCCAAAATAAATGCTTAAACAAGAATTACAAATGCAACAGCGAGGATAAGTTACTGGAAGTTGTAAACAACAGAGTCCTTATCAAATGTGAACAACAGAGTATATGAATCGATTTTATGTATATAGGCAATAGCTATAGGAGCAACATGGCATTGCTTTCCATATGATCAGTCTTTTAATTTTTTAAATTTTTGCAAGTTTTTCCTGTTTAAATGTTATACCATAACACTTGGTTAATGCATTTATTTGAATCAGATTCCTTTGATATTATTATCTCATAATTTGGCACTGTATATCAGTGTGAACAAATCTTGAATGCATATAATTCGTTGAAAATTTACAAACTACTTTCGCTTTTTACGTAATAGATACTTATCTCGGCAAAACTGATCGAGACATATTCATGAGTTGTTGAAAATAGTAAATATAAGATTATCTACACATTTTTTCAAAAATGAGAGCTATCCGACATTTCATAGATGTACACAAATGTAAAATTTGTTTGTCTATTTATTCACTATGATTTGTTGAAGATTAGTAGAATTTCATAAACCCCTAAATTTCCTTATATGCACACAAATGATATATTAATAGCTCGTGAAAATCAGAGGTTTATCGAAATCCTCAAAATCTACTCTTGAAATGATACATGAATAAGTCAAAGGCATTTCAAAAAATTGCATAAATTTTCAGAATTAATTTTAATAATTTATTAAAAATTATAATAAACTATGTATATAATATACACTGGTATCACCATTCGAGTATAATCTATCAACGGAAATATCTCCCTCCAGTTCTTTAAAATCATTATGATGAAATCTTCCAACAACATTCCAGACAGTTTCATAAACTATTTTGTCAAACATTGTCATCATGAAATATTCATTCTGAGTATAAGAGTTCCCAAGATTATTGGAGATAGTATAATTAAAATGATCCGTAATATTTGTCTCTTTATAAGAAGAGCCAAACAACTTCCCAGCTTCAACATGGCCCAAAGAACCTGCTAAAAATCTATATACTGGACTCATTATATACACACTATTGGTAGCAGAATCTTTGAAATTTAAGAGCCATTCAGCCCCATTCATATCCATTTGTGTAATTGATGGGTTGGGTTGCATAACATAAGGTGATGGATACAAATTGTGGATAGATACTACTGAAGCAATCAGAATTATAATCACACAAACAATTGGTGCAAGATTAAACTTATGAATTATCATTTTTCTGGTAATAATGTATGATAGCACAAAACCAGCGAATATCGGACTGAAAATTACTAAATATGCTTGCAACCTATCTGAACCCATTGCTTGTAGACCTGGAAGAATATTAAACAAATAAAATACATACATTAGGCCAATAAATAATGTGATACTCAGTAAGATTATCAAATTTTTATTGTTTTTTCTACTATTGGGATATTTTAATAATAATACAAAGCTAAGGAAAAAAAATATTAAAAAAATAAAATGTTGACCCATAAGTCTAAATAATAATCTCATAAATTCTAATTTAGTCAAACTTAATTTACCAACTGTGCTACTCATCGAAGAAATTACATTTGGGCTTGAACCTGCAATAATTGAATAATACATCATTTTTATATTTAGATTAAACTTTTGGAATGAGAGTATCCAAGGAAAAAATATAGCTATTTCAAGTAAGATAGGTGTCAATGGGAAAGAAGACTTAATTAATAAAATCTTTTTATTTTCAAATATAGGAATCAAAAATTCCATCAATCCAATGACAACTAGCATTAATATTAATACCACTGTGGATAGTGGATGGAAAAAGGGATACAATATTAATGTGATTAGAAATAAGATTGCATATTTCATAGAGTATTTTTTTGTTAGTGATTTAAAATAAAAAAATAACACAATAGGCAAATATAAAAGAGACCATCCATTTGGCATAAGATAGACATCGTATCCACTAAAAAATACACCAGCAATTGAAGTAACAGCTAAAATTTGTTCTTTTTTTGTAACCAAGGAAGAAGTTGCCAGTAAATATATAGATATTACATAAAAAACTGAAATTAAAGCAGTACTATGATTTGCTATAATCTCATTGGAAAGTCCCGTGATATATACAAGCTCTGACAATAATATATGAGTTATCGGATATACGAGATCAGATGGTATATGCCCAAATGTTAAAATCTCTTTTAGAATTCCAAAATGAGAGATATTATCTCCTCTCCATGAATAATAACCTCTGATATAAGGAATATAAAGTAGGATAATTCGATCAAATAATAGTATCAAAAGTCCTAAAAAGCAATAATTATAATAGTCTGATTGATTCCTATGTACACTGTACATAATAATAGAAATTCCTCCAAATATACTGAATATCAAGCTAATCCATACTATAGGAGGCGTACTGTTATACAACGATAATTCATAACCATGAGCTGGATTAAAATAAGCCATCAGAATCGAAAATAGACTAAGCATAAAACAAAGTATACAAATCAATTTGAATTTAATATTCAGCCCAAACATAGAGATCACAAAGATACTTCAAAGAAATGTATATAAATATCGAATATTATTTGAGGAATAAATACTTTTGATTACCAATTAATGGGAGAATAGAAAAACATTTGATATAACCTAAAGTTAAAGAAAATACACATCAATATTTGTTAAATTAACCTTAGTAAAGAGAGCTGTTGATGATTTTTCCCCACGGCTATAATAGATTTCCTTTATTTACAATTATTATCTCCTTCTTATTAGTTTCGCAGGAACACCTCCAACCACGGAATATGGCTCGACGTCTTTAGTAACAACTGCACCAGCACCAATTATGGAACCATTTCCAATCTTTACGCCTGGAAGTATTATTACTCTACTCCCAATCCAAACATCATCGCCTATAACTACAGGAGCAACTTCTTTACCACCTTGGTATCTCATAGGAATTGATTTGTCTGAAATTTCATGACTAGTTGTCATTATAATAACATCTTTTCCCATCATGACATCATTTCCTATATGCACATGCCTTTGGACAAAAGCGTTTATACCAATGCCAGATCTATTTCCGACTCTAATAAACTTTCCATCCGCAATGTATGCTCCTTTCTCAAGATTTATATCCTCCCCACACTCATCAAAAATTCTACGAGCTAAAAATCCTCTAATTGGTTTTGATAATTTTAAGGATTGCGGCTCATCTGAAACAGGGAGATGCTGAGCAAATGAATAGTAAATTATTAGACAGAAATACTTTCCAATGGATTCGAGATATACACTTATTTTTGAGTTCAATATTTTCTCTCCAAAATCATCTAGGGTTGTGATTTATTCACACTTTCCATAGATGTACACAAGAATGCAATCCATTTTCCCAATATTACAGTAACTTAAAAATCAACTTAACTCTCAATGAATAACAGTTGGCAAATAAACAACGAATTATATATCTGTGGATACCTGCTGAATTCCGTTTATTAATTTTAAATTCAAAGTGCCTCTAAAGTTTAGGATATACGCTTCACATTGAAGGTGACATTATTATCAAATATAATTTTATGTCAATTACCGTTTTTCTGTATGGACTGATAACATCGTAAGATATTATCGGATATTTTTTCCCAAGTAAAACCACTCCTAATTATAGTATCTCTCGCTTTATCACCGAGCTTAGTTCTCATATCAGCATCATCAAGAAGTGTTAATATAGCTTCCTTCAATGCACTTGCATTTTTAGGGGGAACCAGAATTCCATTCACACAATGCTCTATAAGTTCGATATTTCCAGGTACTTTGGTTGCTACAATCGGAAGTTTACAGGACATTGCTTCGAGAAGAGAACCAGGCAATCCTTCGTAATGTGAAGGAAAAACGAACATATGAGCATTCTGATATAGCTTTATTATATCATTTCTACCTACATGCCCTAGAAATTTAATACGATCTTCAAGATTTAGATCTTTAACTTTTACTTTTAGTTCATTAATTAAAGGACCGTTTCCAGCCAGGATAAAGTGTATGTCACTATGAGATATGAGAACTTCTTTTGCGCATTCAATTAACTCAACCAGACCTTTACCATAACTAATTCTCCCCGTATACAGAATATATTTCTCCCCAATCTTCTTATCAACTGGTGAAAATAAATCTTCATCGACCCCATTATATATGATTCTAATATTGTTATAATCCAAACCATATTCTTTAAGATCTATTGCTACTTTTTTCGAGACAGTGGTAATAAGATCTGCATTTTTTAGCAATTTTCTTTCAATTGGATAACTAATATATTTTGCTTGAAATTTAGTGGCAAGAGAAAACAAGTCTTTTATATCTATAACTTTTTCAGCATCAATCATAGAAGAATGAATTGTTAATACTATCGGAACCGTAGAATTTATTGTGGGAGGCAAAGGTGTATGTATATGGATCACATCAAAATTGTGTTCAATCGATTTCAATAACTCATTCACAAAAAATCCATGAATATGTACATGAAATGGGTAAACTAACGCAAAAGGAACTTTGTATAATTCTATATCTTCAAAATGATCTTTCTGTGTCTTATTTAAGCTTCCACGCGTAATAACAGTTACATTATGTCCCTTTCGAATAAATTCCTTTGACATATTGTAAATATAATTACCAATTCCTTCCTCAGGAGGTAATTTTGCGGAAGTAATCACACATATTCTCATAGATCATCAGACCGTCAACACTTTTGTAATTGAAATAATATTACTAATCTACATGAACACTTATATCTATTTTTAACTATGTATCATATCAGATATGTTTATTGACTTCGTTCCAGAATGAATAATTAAACCTTGTTTAGATATCTACTAAAATCAACAAGCTTAAATTTTCGGATTTCATATATGATTAAGCTATTTTGTCCGTTTTTCTTTTGAACAACGATTCATATTATTTTTTTACTCATTAGGCTTCGTAATTAAGCATCACACCAACTTAGTTACTGAGAGAGTACTTCCTGGATAAAGCAAAGTAGTAGCAAATGAAACTCCAAGTAACTTCCTAGATCAATTATTATTAAATTAGGACTTAGGACTTGAAGTACAAAATCGAATTTAGATTATACATTGTCGTAAAACTTATTTTTTAGGCCATTAGAGTTAAATGTTATCGAGTTCTTAGCTCAACAGCGTGGATAAATATATAGTGCTTTAATAAACCCCCTAAAGCACTTATATGCTCATAAATGATGCATAAATGATTCTTGAAAGTCAAAGATTTATCAAAATTCCTTAATTTACAATTTATCATCCTGTGACTCACAACTAATGTATGCTTGTTTCTTCAGCTTAAAAATTCTGATCTTCGTTTATTTATTCATTTAATTTCCAATCACTGATACATTTTTTTTGGGAAATTTTTTTAATATACTTTCAAATTCGCTCGTTATTTTATTCCAATCTTGATCCCGCGAGTATAAACTAGCTTTATTACCTTCCGACTTTATCATATAATTTTCATACAGATAAATTGCTTTTTCCAAAGTCTGCTCAGGATTTTCGATATATATAATCCCATTGTTATTACCAAATTCCTTTTTTAGCCCAGGAAGATTTGTGGCTATTACAGGTTTTCCCATGGCCATATATTCATATATTTTAATCGGGACTATATTCATCATAGTTTCGTTTTTATAAGCTGGCAAAAGGCATATATCAGCGGAAGCAATGTGTTTGGGAACTTCTTCAAATGGGATTTTTCCTGTTAGTATCAATTTTTCATTAAGATTGTTTTCAGATTTCATTTTGCTTAAAAGTTTGTAGAGATCCCCTTCTCCAACTATCATTAGTTTAATGTTTTCGTTGTCAGTGTTAGAAAGACTTTCTGCGACCTCTTTCATCCCAGAGAAATCATATATCCACCCCATGAAGAATAATAGGATATCATTTTTTTTAATCCCATATTTTTCTCTGATTGATGAACCGTCAGTTTGCGGATTGAATTTCTCAAAATCTACGCCTGCAGGTATTACTGAGATCTTATTGACGTCTCCGTCCATTTCCACAGCATAGTCTTTCAATCCTTGATTAATGACAAATATCCTATCTGAGCCTCTAATTGTCTGCTTTTCAAATTGTTTTGCAGTCTTCTTTTTAAGTTTGTTTGGAAGTAGCGTATGCAGATGATCTATGAGGTAGTACACAAAAGGAATATTGTGTTTTTTAGCCTGTTTCATACCAAGATACGCATTTAGAATGCCAAATGATATTATGACTTCCGGTTTGAACTCCATGATTTGTCTTTTAATTTCTTTTTCGTGAAAATAGAGGATAGATGTCATATCAAGTATAGGCAGTTTAATCATCCCTGGCCTGATGAGAGTAATGTCTGCTTCCTTGAATATCTTATAAGCTCCTTTGATTTCCTTCCGACCAGTGAATATTTTTCTATCTTTATTATCCTCTTTCCACAGATACTCGTAGTCAATTACTCTTATTTGATGACCCCTCAAAGCCATTCTATCCATTAGATGATGCTGTTGATGAGGCCCTCTTTTAATCCAATCTGTTTCCTGCAGTAGTAATATTTTCATTAAGCATCACGTCAGAATTCAGCACTCTTATCAATATTTACCCAGTTTTCTTTAAACCAGGAGTGGACATTCTTTAAACCATCTTCAAATTTCATCTGAGGTTTGTAACCAAGTACTCTATTTGCTTTATCCACACAGGAAAGAAGCTTCGTCTTTACATCCCAATCTCTGCGTTCTTTGAAAGTGACCGCAGCTTCATTATTCGTCAACTCATTGACAATAGTTGCCATTTCAATGACCTGGTGATCAGTACCAGATCCAAGATTGAAAGCTTCACCGATAGCTTTTTCTTCTATGCCCATAGCAACCAACCCATTGACAATATCACCCACATAGGTCCAGTCTCTTGTTTCAGTGCCTTTACCGGTAATTGGGAGCGGAATTCCTTTCATCGCCCAATAGAAAAAGTTGGGGATTACATTCCGATATTTTCCCGGGACCTCCCCTGGTCCATAGGAGTTGAAGAAACGGGCGTTTGTAATGGGCATGTCATAAAGATTATGGAAGTAATTGGTATAAAGTTCACCAAGAAGTTTAGTTACCTGGTAAGGTGTATGAAGACTAATTGAAATATCATGTTCTTCAAATGGCATTTTAGAATCAAGCCCATATACTCCGCATCCTGATGAAGAATAAACAAAACGCTTTAATTCAACAAGTTGAGAGTACTGAAGAACTTTAAGAATCCCGATACCATTGATCATTAGATCTCTTTCAGGATTATCTACTGAATTCTGGTTTGCAAAATGAGCAGCTAGATGGAAGACATAATCAGGCTTTTCCTTGAAGACACGCTTGAGCATTTCATCATTCAAAATACTCCCTTTAACAAAAACAATATTATCTGCCTTCGGTATATTCCATTCATAAGAAGATGAGAGATTATCTAATATGATAACTTTTTGTGCATTCATCTCAGAGAGTTTACGGCAGAGGTTCCCACCAATTGCACCAGCCCCACCAGTAACTAGTATATTTTTCCCTTCATAGTCATTTGTATAATCTCTCAATTTATTCACCCACAAGATAGTGTTTTTTCATCCAATCTACTGTCCTACGTATCCCAGCTTCTGGAGATACTTTAGGATTATGTTTCAGATCTTTGCTTGCTTTTGAACAATCAATTGTTTTTATTTTTGTTGTGAAAGCTTCTGATTCTTCATAAGTGACTAGTGAATCGTCCACCCCCACAAATTTCAACACCATATCTGAATATTCTTTAATATCTCTTTCCCATTCAGGCCTTCCAGCTACATTGTAGACCTCTCCGGGGATAAAATTATCAACAATATTTGCCCAAGTGTGGCAGGAATCTTCAACAAAGTCAATTATCCTTTTATGACCTTTAAAAACAGTATATGGTTTATTATGGAGAGCAAGGTAGATAAATTTGGGAATAAAACCTCTATATGGTGTGTAATGCTCATGGGGGCCATAACAGTTTACAGGACGAACCCGAACAGTTTCTGTCCCGAACATCTTTGCAGAATTCATGCACATGAGTTCTCCAGCCCATTTAGTGATAGCGTAATCATTCATCTGATAGGTATCTTTAATGGGATTGTTTTCCATTACATCTTCTGTCATGACACCCTCATAATCACCATACACCTCGGCGCTTGAATAGAAAATCATGCGAAATTTCAGTTTTTCTTGAAGGCGAATCATATTTTTGGTACCTATCATATTAGTATGCCAGAGATTTTCATAGTAATCCTCTCCATTCCATCTACCATATTCAGCAGCTAAATGGTATACGTAATTGAATTTTGATTGCTCTAAAATTCGTTCAACCTGTCTATAATTTCTGACATCAGCCCTAATGTAATTATCACGTCTAGTATTATAGATATCAGCTGCGATTACTTCGTGACCTCTAGTTTCTAATTCATTGACAAGATTTGTACCTATGAAACCTGCTCCACCAGTAACTAATATTCTTTGAGTCTCCATAATAGTATCCCCCCAATTATCATTAAGTATTAATTATTAAATTTTTAAGAATTTGCTTTTCACATTCCATCACAATAGAATGTTTGGATAATTTCTGAAAGATTGAGAGATAATAGCAGTTATTGAAATTAATACATTTAGTGGTCTTAGTTTGTTTATCATTCTACAACAAGCTTGAAACCCAAAATAATCAACATAACCCGGAGCAAGGAGAACTGAACTGCATACATCTTAACATAGCGAAGGTTAGTAGGAGATTAATTCTCAGGTAAAGATTACCTATTACAAGAATCATGCCAGTGACTATGACATCAAAACAGAGCTTTTGAACTCAATATCTCGAAAAATAAGGACACCGAATTCGAAACTGTCCTGAATCATTCTTTTAGTGTGAAACTCAAAGTCTCTAACCCTGATTTCAGATATTATATAGAGAGTCGGTTTTCTCTACATCTACAAACATTTCGCTTTCTATTACCATGCTCAATATGTTGAAGCTGGAACTGTTTTTTGTTGAAGCTTCAAAGCGCTGAAAATGCCGTGGAATAAGTTATATTAACGCATAAGTATTTGTTGGCTAATTTATCTGAAATTACCTCAGAATCTATATTTTATAAGTAAACTAGTGTAAATAAGTGTATATTAGGTCTATTCAGATAAACACTAGTGTTTTTATAGTATATATACCTATTCAAATAAGACTATTTGATCATAAATATTTAGTAAAGTGCTGCAAAAAATACACAACTGATTTATAAATAAGCATAAGTAATAAAATTTATAATTTATTCCCATCGAATACCTTGCAAATTGCTACGTAGATCGAAACTTCTCAGATAACTGTTATTCTCACTTCCAGCAGAAGTATACAAGAACGCAATTATTTCCTCAACATGACTGTAGCTTAAAAATTAATCTAACTTTCAATGAACAATAATGGAAAAAAGGCAAAAAAATATTAAATAGGCATACATCTTTGGAATGTCGGCTTAATGATCTGAAAAGTGAATTAGATAACAACGTCTTTTTTACATAATATTTTCCTCTAATGCATAACCTTCAAGATAAATATTAAACCCCAACTGTTTGAAGCATGAATTTAAACATAACATCTTTTGAACTTATTTTAATTCAAATGTATAAGTTAGATAATAGTGATCAAAAAAATTAAGGTATAAATTAAATTTTACAGAAAATTGAACATTGACCTATTTTATGTATTTTCAGTTTATGGAATATTGATACTTTGTTGACAATTCGGAATTATGAATATTACATTATTTTATGTAGTAATTAGAAAATTTCGCTAAACTTATAGATAATTGAGTTTTTGATAGTTAAATTTCTTAACAATAATTTTACTCATGAAAACTCTTCTGATATTATTCTTAAAGACAAATACAAACTTCTTCAGTTAGTGGAAGACAAACTTGCTGAACTTATTTCTTAATTGATTAGAAATCTTTTAGCTGGAGCTGAGTCAAAGTGTTTTCTTTAATAATTCATGCTGAGAATAAAAAAGTAAAGAGAAACAGATTTTTGCAGAAATTTACGAGATTAAGGACAACTTTTGTATAGAAAACTACGGAGTAAAGGAGTAAACATTGGAACTCTTGGTGATAGAAAAACTCATGATGCTATCAAAATTAGTGTTGAAAATCAGTTCTCTGATTTAACTTTTGATGTTGAATTTGAAAGATTGTTATTGATAATGGATAAATATTAAATACTGTGTAAAAAATAAGATAACAAAAATAATCTTCAATATTTTTAGATTTTTTTGTGGCAGTTTCTCTTCTTAACTATAAGAACAGAGGGTATAGAAGCTTTAAAAAAGGATATCCTAAAATATCAGGCACGTCATTATGAATTATATTTACAACGTGAGGCTTTATGATCGATTTAATAATTTATTTAATCATTGGTATTATCGCAGGTATTTTTAGTGGCTTCTTTGGGATTGGAGGGGGGCTCATTATTATTCCAGCGCTAGTATATTTCATAGGATTTTCTCAATTAAAAGCTCAGGGGACTTCTCTAGTTGCACTGCTTCCACCGGTTGGCATACTTGCATTTCTTGAATACTATAAAAGAGGCAATGCTGATCTGTATGCAGGTATAATTATTTGCATAACTATGATCATTTGTGCAAAGTTTGGAGCGCAATTCGCAAATAATCTACCATTGGATGTGATGAAAAAAGCTTTTGGAGTATTTTTAATTTTAGTAGGAATAAAAACTTATTTGGGTAAATAATTAGAGAGTATTTCGATTTCCTATAATTATAGAGATTATGACAAAAATATGTATACAACATTTTTCGATCCACTCCTTGAACATTATTAGTGAGACTTTTTCCTGCTTTGAATACCTTTTTAGTTACTGTGCACACTCTTTAATCTTGAGTTTTTTGAGCTAATCCTCTTGTCTATCAATCGATCCTCTATTTACAGAGGAGGTTCTTTTACTTCTTTTTTCATTGTGACATCATAACCTTTTGATTTTGCTTCAAAGTATCTTCTGTATCTGTAAACTAGTTCATTTTTTTCTGATAAATCGACCTGAGAAGCATAAAGTGATTAAGTTGTTGTTTTGAATCATTTGATCAGCTCATAATCTCTGTATATTATGCTATGAAGTTTGTATCCAAAGTGTGACTTGCCGTCCTTTGTCTTTTTGATCTATTCCTTGCTTTCCCATTGTTTTTGTTTCATTTTCTTGAGATTTGTCCACTTTTGCATATCATTGTTCGACTGGATAAAATTATGTCCTGACTCATTCACTTTTTATTTCCAAACTAGGAATATCAAGTTATCTTTACGACTGCCCCAAAATTTAGTCTTCTATGCAGTTATCAATAATTTTCTTTGTGAATTTTCAGACTATGGTACTTTTTCGTTTGTACTTAGGAAAACCAAGACATTTCCTGAAAAAAACTCGATCAATACATTGTTTCTTAAGTTCGAAGCCAGAAAGACCATGCAATTGCTGTAAAACAAGCACTTCAAAAATAATGATTACTTTAGCTTTGGTCAGCCTCCTGAAACTTTTTTTGTTAAAATATATGGACTCTAAAATGATACAAACAGATTTTTAATCAATTAAGAAATCAATTTCACCAAGTTAGTCCGCAACTGACTAAAAATTTTTATTAGCCCTTGAGATAAAAATCAGTAAAAATTTTCATGAGTAAAAAATTTTGTAAAAAATTTAAACTTTTTAATACTCGAATACATAGAAA
This sequence comes from uncultured Methanosarcinaceae archaeon, assembly GCA_963848985.1. GTDB lineage: Archaea > Halobacteriota > Methanosarcinia > Methanosarcinales > Methanosarcinaceae > Methanosarcina. Next base: position 80,260 of record CAWKGG010000059.1, on the reverse strand, counting down.
TTTATCGAAATTATCTATAGGTATGGATATCAAATTAAATTGTGTCTCATTGCAATTATATTTAATAACATACCAAATATATATAGAAAACATGCAATTTATAAACAAATATACTTACTATGCAAAACATAAAAAATTCTAACTGTGCTATCCATCATAGCTTAATAAGGACAAAATAAATAGACCTGCTTTCAAATTAAAGATTCCGAGTTATTGGAGTATTCAATTTTAATGAACTGTAATTAGAGTACCTTTTTCTAGACATTTTGACATATAAAACTCTCAAATAAGTCCTAGAAGAGTAAAAATAGCTTTTTTATAGTCTAGATGGTAGAGTTCTTTATATGGATTGTGTATTAGTAAACGAAAATGCCTAGTGAATATATATTGTTGATCATTACCACTGGGCTCTGAGTCTGATACTTTATTAGAAAGGCCAAATATCGCTTTGCAAGAGAGTGTATATGTAACGTGGAAAGGAAACGGTTTAGAAAGGAATGCAATGAGCATTCTACGCAACAAACTTTGGTAAAATAACACTCATTTGTCAGTCAATTTTTCTTTTTTGAATTTTTCCCATATCTTAAATCCTCCAAAATAGAATAGGCACAGAAATCCTATTACACTACTGACTCCATAAGAAATTAAACGCTCCAAAAAAACGAAACTGCCTGCAGATGCAAGAGGTAACCCAAAATATAAAAGCAGAGAAATCAGACCGCCTTCAATTATTCCAAGACCTCCGGGAGTTAATGGTAGGAGTCCTAGAAGAAAGGATAGGATTGAAACTGTTACAATAAGATTTAGGGGGAGGTGAATATTCAGGGCTAAAGAAACCAATTTAAGACGGATTATATCAAGTGTCCAGACGCCACAGGATAAAAGCAAAACAGATGTAAACGATTCTTTAAGCTGTTTCCAATTTTTCTGCAGATTTCTCAGGAGGGCAGCAAACCTCGCTCTGAGAAACCAGATTGCCATTCCTGCTGCGAGGAAGGCTAATATTAATAGATGAATTGATTTTAACGTTAGACTATTTATCTGGGGTAAGAATCCAATCTCGAAAGAAGGAAATGAATATAGGACATAAATTAATAAAAGTGCAATCGGTATTGCTTCAACTAGTCTTTCGAAGAGGATTGTTTTGAAAGCGTTAGTATAGCTTATCCCAAAGAGTTTTTTGGCCCAAAGTATCCTGAGAGGCTCTCCACCTGTCATATTTGCCGGAGTAATGTTATTCATGAATATCGCTCCAAAATAAATGGGAACAAGACAAGTGGCTTTTAGATTGTAACCAATACAAGAGAGAACCTTCTGCCAGCGAACTGCAAATATGTACACGCTCAGCAAGTAGACTAAAACAGCCGGAATAATATAACGTATTCTAGTTTCCCGGAATGTTCTTAAGATTTCTTCCAGAATAGGTATGATATCTATCCAGTAAGTATGGACCAGAAGTACCCCTGCTGTGAGCAGTAAAAGAACTGCAATGGCTTTTACCAAGGTTCCCATGTTCAAAAATATACCTCACGAGAATCAAAGTGGGATTTTATTGTAAGTAAATATTTCCATTTGGTCCTCCTCATAATTTGCTTTTTGAATCCTGTATCTCGAATAATCCAATCGAGTTTCGCTCATTAAAGCAATCCTGAAAATTCTTAACTATCTAGAAAAAATAGCTTTGGGAATGAGTTCATTAAGAAATTCTCGCCACTGTTCATGATATCAAATTTACATTAGTAACGTACTTAGCCGGCTATATGAGAGAGAAATGTAAAATAAAGGAAAATGTCACCAATAGTTCCAATTTGTTGTAGTTCTAAATAGTTACTACCATTCATTTAAAATTTTTCCCCAATAATTCACAAGAAAAAAATTTAGCCATACATCTTGATTCCATTTTATTATAAGCGCCTCTAGATAATTCAATATTGTAGAATTATTAAGTGGAAATTATGCAGAATCTCCTAAACTATTTTGTGATTTATTTTGATTGATTATATTTTAGAGTTTCTATATTTATTAATCAACATATTAGCGCTTGATTTCTATCTAGATTAAATTTTGTTAAGTAATTCATGAGTAATTTTGATGAAATATTGCATAATGCTTTAGTTCCGTCTGTTACTAATCTAATTATATCCTTACTGATTTCCGGTTTAAAGATATACTGTAATCCCATAACTGATTTTAACAAATTAGTATTTACAAAATACATTTATATTATAAAAAAATAGAATCTTCATACAGACTATTTTGAATATATTCGTAGCTTAAAACCTTTTGTAATATTCTTCCGATATTCTGTAGATGAACACATCTGTATAATTTGTTTGTTCACTGCCCCACTATTATTCATTGAAACTAGATTAATTTTTAAGCTGCTGGCATATTGAAAAAATCGATGGAATTCTTCTATACATCTACAGAAAATCGGGCACTGGTCTCAAAATCTAATTAATATTTTGAAATGATATCTTTCCTAATGTAAAGGGAAAAAGTAAAAAATGATTCATAATAAAAATGATATTTGTGGTGATATAATAATTTCTTTGAAAAAATACTTAAAAATATCTTATTTCAAATTCTAGTTAGTATCCCTACTAACCATGATTTTTGTGGGATTAAGTTAATGTAATTTATAAATATACCAGTTCAATTTTCACAAGTAGTATCATGGATAAAAACAAAAGAGGATTTTGATAAACATCTAATTTTCATTAATAATTGCATATATAACATTTAACAGCACAAGACAAAATAGAGGAGTTTATCGAAATTTTCAAAAGTATGTTCATAAGCAAAGAATAAGATAAAATCATTGAGAGGATAATTAAAACACGGTAATTTCATATATAGTAGTTTCGAGAAGCATTTGCGAGCTATCTACCCTGATATGTGTACTGGAAAAGTTAGACAAATTGCCATTGCAATTTTGACCTAATTTGAAAAACATTGCGTTAGAAGAATAGGTATCCTATGCCACTAATAGATCTTGCTCGAGATAATACATTGGAAGATGCAGGTGGGTCTTTGAAATCGCCTGTAGAAATTGATCCTCTCTCAAATGTTCTACATGTAGAAATACCATATACCATAAGAGGCCTCTCATATGTAAATGGTACGCAATCAATCCAGCTCCTCCGCCACTGGCACAAGATCGGCTAAATCAGAAAGCTTTGAGATTGGCATCAGGTCATATAGATATACTATTCCCTTGGGTACGAAGGCAAATTGGACCTTTTTGACGGGTGATTGGTAAGAAGTTGTTGCTAATCGAGATGATTCGCAAGTTATCAAGTCACCAAAATTTGAAGATTTTTTGCTGAATAAACGAGTGTTGTTGTTAAGCGGAAGAACTTTACAATTACATGAAAAAATAGGTGCGTTTCGAATATGGTAATGATACTAGATCAAATGAATGATCCTTTTTGCACTTATTTTAGAGTGAATCATATGGAGTTTACAATACCAGAATATTTACTGGATAAATATAGTGATGTTCTGCCGTTGATAGGTTATATTTTCGGTTCCACTCGAGATGGATCGGAAGTATGCGGTTTGCTGGAGCAGATACCAGCCTTGGGCTTTCATCCAACAATAGACACCAAGTTATTGAAGCTCGAAGAGCACATTTCCAACATCTATACTGAATGCATAACGTCGATTCAAGATGTACATGTACCATCTTACTATTTTACAGAGCATTCAGCGGTGCGCACATTCTCACATCTCTTAAGATATATTGTTCTATCGCATAGCATGGCAATTTATATTCATTATAAGGTAATTGACCAATTGCAATCAAGTTTCGAAATGGGCACTTCAAGAATTATCTTCTGGCTCAAGAAATCCTGCAGATGCTCGCAAAATATTCAAAACTTAAGAATGCTATCTCTAGATTTGGTATGGCACAACTGTCTTAGGAGGACAGCGATGTTGTCTTCTGCACTCGTCGGCTGGAGAATTGCCTCATGCAACCTTTTTTCACAGCCTATAATTTCACAGGCATTAAAAGCAAACTTTTCGGCTTCTTAGGTGATCTCAAAGACTGCGAGTGAATCCTGTGCGAGGAATTCAAAGACTAACCGGCCGATGATATCTATATGATCGGAATGATTGATGAAGTAATAGCCAAAAAAATCAAGCTGAGTAGATTATGAGATCAATATTGATGAATCTTAAAATCATTCTGCCGTTCCAGATATTCACCGAAAAGAAAGGTATATTACGAATAGTTGCAGAGTCCCAAGGGGGTTCATTTGGCCTCCTTCCACAACGACTCGATTGTGTCATGGCTTTAGAACCTGGTATTTTCATCTATGAAACCGAAGCAGAAGGCGAAGTTTATGTGGCTATCGATGAAGGTATACTCATAAAGACCGGTCAGGAAGTGCTGGTTTCAGTTCGCAACGCCATTGTCGGAACAAACTTGAGCCAATTGAGGGAAGCGGTGGAGAGAGAGTTTTTGACCCTGGACAAGAGTGAGGAAAGAATACGCTCAGTGATGGCAAAATTGGAAAGGGAGCTTGTAAGTCGCTTAGTGGAGTTTCATAATGGCTGAGGAGCTAAAATTGAAAGAATCGAGGAATAAACAAACCCTAGCCAGTCAGGTTGGAACAAAAGCCGAACGCAAACTCAGGGCGCAACGTAACGTGACGCGAACTATTTGGCTTGGTTTAGGCATGATGGGGCTCATCGGTTGGTCTGTGGCGATTCCAACTCTTCTTGGTGCAGTAGTCGGTCTATGGTTGGACAAGCACTATCCAGTGAGCTTCTCCTGGACGCTTACGATGTTACTTATCGGTCTGATTATAGGATGCTTTAATGCATGGCATTGGGTGACCAAGGAATATAATAAAATGCAACCGGAGCAGGCGAATAACAATGAATGAAACTCTGAATTTAGTTTCGGCTCTTGTAGAAGGATTTTTTTTCGGAGCAATTTTCTTCGCCGGCCTTTGGTGGACTGTTCAGGAAGGGCCTTCTTCCAAAAGACCCGCACTTCAGTTCCTCAGCAGCCTACTTATAAGGAGTACAGTTTTAGTAGCTGGATTTTATTTTGCCTCAGGTGGCCAGTGGGATCTGTTGTTGATGTGCCTATTTGGGTTCTTCATTGTGCGCTGCATTTTAATGAAACTCATCAGACTGCCAGAGGAAGAATCGAATCAATTGGCAAAGGAGACAAATAATGCGACTTAGTCCTGATGAGCTGATTTTTTGGCAGTACGGTTTTATCAAACTCAACGCCACGATTGTGTACACATGGGGATTGATGCTCATAATGATAGTCGGTTCAAAAATAATTACAAGCAAACTTTCCACTGGTCTGAATCGTTCTATTTGGCAGAATTTCCTGGAAATCATTGTCATGACCATTTTGAGTCAAATTGAGGAAGTGGGTTTGAGTCAGCCGCGGAAATATCTTGACTTTCTGGGCACACTATTTCTGTTCATCGCCATAGCCACCTTATGCACTATTATCCCAAACTATGAGCCTCCGACGGGATCGTTATCAACCACTGCAGCACTCGCACTAAGTGTATTTGTGGCCGTGCCAATCTTTGGTATAGAAGAGCAGGGAGTTGGTGAATATCTCAGGTCATACACGGAGCCGACATTGATCATGTTACCATTTAATATCATCAGCGAAATCTCCCGCACTCTAGCTCTGGCGATACGCCTGTTTGGTAATATGATGAGTGGGACGATGATTATTGCCATTTTGTTGACCATTACACCATTTCTCTTTCCGATTTTTATGACTGCTCTTGGTCTGCTAACTGGAATGGTGCAAGCGTACATCTTCAGCATCTTGGCCACAGTTTACATTGCTGCTGCCACGCGCACCCACAAGGCAAAGCCTGAAAGTGGAGAATAAAAATTGAAATTAGATCAATAGAAGGAAACACTATGGATACTTATACGACTACAATCGCAGTGGCATCAATTGTCACTTCCGGCATAACGATCAGCATCGGAGTCATTGGACCAGCCATTAGCGAAGGACGAGCTGTCGCGACTGCACTGAGTTCATTGGCACAACAACCCGACGCTTCCGCGACCATCACTCGGACTCTATTTGTGGGCCTGGCTATGATCGAGTCCTTGTCTATTTATTGTTTCGTGGTCTCGATGATTCTTATCTTCGCCAACCCTTTCTGGAACAGCGCAATTGTCTAATCCACAGAGGAAAGTTAGATTATGATTATTGATTGGTTCACCGTAATTGCCCAGATACTCAACTTCTTAATATTGGTTTGGTTGCTAAAGCACTTTCTTTACAAACCCATTCTAAATGCCATCGAAGCACGTGAGAAAAAAGTCGCAGATGAACTTGCGAATGCCGAAGCTAAAAAGACAGACGCGCAAAGAGAGAAAGAAGATTTCAAGCGTAAAAAAGAGGAGTTAGACCAGCAACGTATTGCGCTCTTGAGCAAGGCGAAGGATGAAGCAAAAACCGAAAGCTTGCACCTCATAGAAAAAGCACGTAAAGAAGCCTTTGATTTGATGTCAAGGCAGCAGGAGGCATTAAGGAATGAAAAACAGAACTTAAATCAGGCAATAAGACATCGGGCTCAACAGGAAGTCTTTGCAATAGCACGAAAAACACTAATTGATCTGGCTGAAACGAGTTTGGAAGAGCGCACAGTTGAAGTGTTTTCTAGAAAGCTACACGAGCTAAAAGATGAGGAGAAGAAACAAATTGCCTTAGAGCTTAGCGCATCGCCAAGATCGCTGCTCGTGCTCACTGCCTTCGATCTTCCACTGGAACAGCGTGATTTGATTAAAAAGACGATTATGGAGACTCTTGGGATAGAGATTCAAGCCAAATTCGAGACCGCACCAGAATTAATAAGTGGTATTGAGTTAACCACAAATGGACTAAAAGTGGCTTGGAGCATAGCAGATTATCTCACATCACTGGAAAAAGGCATAAATGAACTTCTGGAAAAGCAGCCTAAGAGTTAAGCAAAAGCCGAGATTGGGGCTAAACCTACTAAACCTGAAAACCAAAACCACAGTTTGATAACCTGACGGATCTAAGCCAAAAAAGATTATGGGACCAAACAAAAATCTGAGATTCAAGAAAAATCTGAGACAAAATTCGAGTCTATAATTAAGCAAAAGGTCAATACCCAGCCAAAGCTCACATGGAGAGTTATGAACACAACCACTAAAAATCTGAAAGATGTTTTTGAGGATGCTTTCACTGAAATAAAAGAGCTGCATGGACTGATCACCCCAAAGCTTACTCTTCAGGAAGTTGGCACTATCACTACAGTTTCCACAGGTATTGTTAATGTCTCAGGCCTTCATAGTGTGGGTTTTGAAGAAGTGGTGAAGTTTCCCAATAATGTACTTGGGATAGCTTTTAATGTGGACGAAGAAGAAATCGGCGTAGTTCTACTAGACGAATACTCACTTCTGCATGCAGGAGATAAAGTCGAACGCACTGGTCGGGTCATGGACCTGCCAGTAGGCGAAAAATTGCTTGGGAGAGTCATCGATCCACTCGGTCGGCCACTAGATGACAAAGAACCGATGATCTCCAGCAAAAGATTGCCTATTGAGCGCCCCAGCACGCCAATTATGGATCGTTCTCCTGTAAATATGCCTCTACAGACCGGTATAAAAGTCATAGATACGTTAATACCAATTGGAAGAGGCCAGAGAGAGTTGATTATGGGCGACCGCCAGACTGGCAAAACTACAATTGCAATCGACACAATCCTTAACCAACGAGACTACAATGTTCTGTGCGTTTATTGCGCCATCGGTCAGCGCGCATCAGCAGTTGCGAAGGTAGTAGCAACCTTGCAGGAAAAGGGAGCAATGGATTACACTGTTGTCGTCGTGACTGAAGGCAACTCCCCACCAGGTTTAACCTATATTGCTCCTTACGCAGCGACTAGCATTGCAGAGTATTTTATGGAAGCGGGAAGAGACGTGCTGATTGTTTACGATGATCTAACCAATCATGCACGTGCCTATCGCGAACTATCTCTATTACTCCGTCGTCCTCCAGGACGTGAAGCATATCCTGGTGATATTTTTTACATTCACTCACGTTTACTGGAGCGTGCTACACACCTACTCAAAGAACTTGGTGGTGGCTCACTGACTGCCCTTCCAATCATCGAAACCGAAGCGCAGAACATTTCTGCCTATATTCCAACCAATTTGATTTCAATTACTGATGGGCAGATATATCTCTCACCATCGCTTTTTGAATTGGGCATTCTGCCTGCAGTCGATGTCGGCAAATCAGTTTCGCGTGTAGGTGGTAAAGCACAACATACTGCCTATCGCGGGGTGGCTGGGGATCTAAAGCTTGCCTATTCACAGTTCGAAGAGCTTGAAGCATTTACGCGGTTTGGCGCTAGGCTAGAAGAAAACACCCTCAAGATTATCGAGCATGGGAAGCGAATTCGTGCATTTCTCAAGCAGCCAGAATTCTCTCCTGTATCAATGTCCGAACAAATCGTCATTCTACTTGCGTTGAATGCTAAACTTTTTGAGAACGTGCCGCTCGACCAAATGACAAATGCTGAACATTCTCTGCGAAAGGCGGTACAGGATGTCTCTGCGGATGTTCACAAGTGGTTCGACACCAATGAAGAACTGAGCGACAAAAATCGTGAAATAATCCTCGAAATAGCCAACAAAGCATTAGTAATCTTCCAGCATATTTCCTAATCCAAATTTAAACCGAAATCGAAAACTGAAGTAAAAACAAGTAGGAAGCTACAACCGAGGTCAAGTACAAAACCTCAAAATAAGGAGAATGAATGAGCGACACCATGGAGAGTCTGTGCCGAAATATCAACCGAGCAGGAGATCTTCAATCCGTAGTCCGCACGATGAAAGCCTTGGCAACCTCGAGTATAGGACAATATGAGAAAGCAGTAAGCGCGTTGGATGACTACTATCGCACTGTGGAGCTGGGGTTGAGCATATGTTTTAGGGATAGTATACAAGATATCTTTTATTCAGGACTGGAGAGGCAGAAAAAAGCTATTTTGATTGGTGCGATTGTGTTTGGTTCAGATCAGGGACTGGTGGGGCAATTTAATGATGTAATAGCTGATTATGCTGTCAAAATATTATCAGGTTTGCCAGGCAAAGCTCAGATTTTATCTGTCGGTGAGCGCGTTCATGAACGTCTTGTGGATACTGACCTGCAGATTATGGGACCTTATAAATTACCGAATTCTATCAAGGCCATTACCCCACTAGTCGAGCAGATTCTCTTGAAGATCGAGACTATCCATAGTCAGAGTAAAGTTTCCGAAATCCATATCTTCTACAACCTCCACAAATCAAGAACTTTATATGAACCAACTAGTCAACTATTATTACCACTAGATAAAATATGGAGGCAAGAACTGGCTGAACTCCCTTGGCCGACTAAAAATTTACCCGAAATAATTGGTGAGAATATATCAACTTTGAGAGCTCTCATTCGCGAATACCTTTTCGTTTCGCTCTTCAGAGCGTGCGCAGAGTCTCTTGCAAGTGAAAATGCGAGCCGTTTGGCAGCAATGCAACATGCTGACAAAAACATAAATGAGATGCTAGAAGAACTCAAGGGAAAATACTACCGTTTGCGACAAAATAGTATCGATGAGGAGTTGTTTGAAGTCTTCTCCGGCTTTGAGGCGCTGTCCCATTCTCGCAATTCTGCCCAGTACGAAAGTAACAGTTATAAGAATTAGAGATAAAAATAGATTTTTAAGTTAGAATTCCAATTTAAGAGCTTCTAGAGCGACTAAAATCTCTTCATTTAAAATTACCCTAGTGAGGGAAAAAATCGAATTAGCCTGTTTTGGAATATAATGAAGATAAATAACACTATGCTATGCGGATACTCTGGAAGAAGCAAATAGAAAGTTGATACTATCAAGTTAAGTACATTTAGATTGATTTATTTCGTCAACTAAAAAATAAAGATATATAAATATTATATTATATTAGAGAAAATATTTCAAACAAATTTGCAGAAAAATGCTTCAACCACGTAAGTCCTATATATATTAAAATTAATAGCTAAAGTTAATATACGCAAAACTGAACTGTTTGAAATGGGAACCACTTGTAAAAAAGAAGTAGGAATTTATCCTGTTCAACCTAAATGTAAGGGTTAGGAAATTAATTATAAAAAACCAACCTTAAGCAAAATTTTATTTGAGCTGAAGATGTTTATAAGAGGGTAGCAATGAAACAGTATAAAATAAAACGCGGTTTTAAGCCTGACATTGACAGGATCTACTCGGTAATGGAGGAATGCTTTCCCGGGGAAATCTTCAGAAACGGAATATATCTAGAGACAGCCTACGGAGCTTTGTCAAAGATAAAGGTATGGATCGCGAATAAAATGCTCATTGTTGATACAGTTTCCGACAAAACTATATCAGATGAGAAAATAATCTTGCAGACAAATAAAGACTTCCGGGATTTTTTATACAAAGCTACTGGATACACGACAAAAGAGCGCATGAAAAACGCAGCTAAAGATGTAGACTAAAAATCCTGATAATGATTCTCATCTCAATAGTAGTATCATTTTGAAAATCCATAGTCGGAGGCATTTTTTGGCCACATATTTTCTGGAAAAACTAAAGAACCTAGAAATTCCCACGTGTCTTCGTGTCTGCTGTGGAACTGATGGTTCATTGACGACTCTCCTGGAAATAATGACCAGAAAGCCGGTAATTGTAACAACCGAATCACAATACACTGTAAAAGCCGATCTTGAGACGGCTGACCTTCTGGAAATAAAAGAAGGTAGTGATGTAAATAACAGAGTAGTAAGGCTCTCTACAGGTAATACGGTTTTTGTGCACGCAAGATCACTCTCACCTCTCGAACGAATGCCTGAAACCATGCGTGAACAGCTCATGCGTGCGGACATCCCTATAGGCCAGATTCTGCGCAGCCACAATCTCGAGATAAGGCGTGACATGAGCGAACTCGAAATTCTAGAAAGAGAATCTACTTTTGAAGGCATACCTGTACTTTCCCGTTCCTATAAGATAATCCACAACAACTGTACCTTCATGTGGATCAACGAACATTTCCCAATAGATGAACGATGGAATTTATGAAGGGAAAGGTCAGGAATAATAATTTTAGATACATAGATTTTATATGTGAATATCAGTAGGTCCAAGAATTACTTTTTTCTTTTTCAATTCTTATCTCAATGGTTCACAAGAAAAAACTTCATCCACAAATCTTAATTCTATTTTTTGTAATCGTCTCCACAATAATCAATATTATAGAGTTATGAAGTAGAAATTATGCATAGCTTTCACCTAAATTTGAAGGAAAAGCAGAGATTTATTAAAATAATTGTGATAGCAAAAGCTAAAAAGTTGCGATATTTATCCCTGAAAAGGATAAATAATCAATAAAGCTTGGATATAAATGAGAGTAGTATTAAAGTTCAAGTGAAGATAATTGATTTCAATGTTGACCAACTTTGCCTTTTACTGAAAAGAAGATAGTTATGTCCACTATAGTCTATCACTTTGGTGCGTGCTCCAATTCATTCAATCGAAATAAACCATCCATAATTCGACTTTCCTGTTTCATTTTAAACACCCTGATGGGAAAATATTTTTGTAATTTCAGAGGCCATAAGAAAAGATCTGCAGATGAAGCGAAGGTATGTACCTCACACAAAGGGATAGGAACAGATATGCAAAGAAATCCTATACCCAATAAATGATGATTCTCGAAATAATTGTGTTATACGGACTCGCAAAGCTAACATATAGCTACTAGATATAATGCAAACAAAAACTGAACTATGCTCACACTAAAGTCTCAAGTGAAAAGCCGTTTAATGTATTGCCAGCGCCGAAAAATAATCGATATAATCCAAACCACATAAGATATTAAACGATGATAATCCCAATGGAATAATATGCTTCGAAGCATAAACTTCTCGCTGATTTCTACAATCAAAATTTTGGTGATTGCGAGCATAAGAACCCTCTGGTTTGACAGCAGGCTCGTAAATCGAAAAAAATGTCTCAATTTGCCTAGTATTTGGCCTTTCAAATAAACTTGAGATCACCATTTCAAATAGATAATAACTCCAAAAAAATAGACATTTGTAACCAACTCCAAAAAGGCAAATGGTTTTAAATGTTTTTGATCAAGTAGCCTGTGATAAACTACAGAGGGTTTCTATAACCCTCCAATTTTCGTCATCTGCTTATAAATAGTATATAAATGACTCGTGTAAATCAGAGATTAATCGAAATTATCTAAGTATTATTATTACAAAAAACGCATTATATAGACAGGATGTATTTGGGGAAAAGAATCCCAAAGCCAAAAAGTATAAGATATAACTTTGAATCTTATTAAGAAAACAGAAGTATAAAGCTTAGCCGTACATAATGAAATTTATTATTCTGTCGGATTTTGTCTTAAATTTCAATTTAGGATTCTAGAAATTCCACAATGTATATCAAGGTGCTGTAACATATTTTGCTTTAGATGTTTCAGTGTCCCCTTGTACTTGAGGATCCTGCTGTATTTTTAAACTCCTAATGGAGGAGAACACATTTGCCAGAAGAAGACAATCCTATGAGCGAGATAGATACCGGGCCAAAATATGAAGAGGAACTCCTAAGAAAGATTGCAAAACACCCTTGCTATGACAAGAAAGCCCAGCACAAATACGGGAGAATTCACCTGGCTGTAGCTCCGAAATGTAATATCCAGTGTAATTTTTGCATCCGGGAATTTGACTGTGTAAATGAGAGCCGTCCAGGAGTTACAAGTAAAGTCCTAACTCCACAAGAAGCTCTTCAGAAAACAAAACAGATTCTAGCAGACTATCCTTTCATCAAGGTCGTTGGGATTGCAGGGCCAGGTGATCCTCTGGCTAATGATGAGACCTTCGAGACCTTTGAGCTGATAAAAAAAGAATTTCCTGAGATCATCCTCTGTATGAGCACAAACGGACTATTGCTTCCCGAAAAGCTACAGGATTTGCTCCGGTTGGGAGTTTCCACATTAACAGTGACATTAAACTCAATTGATCCAGAAATTCATGCAGAAATAGTTGATCATATTATCTATCACGGAGAAGTTTACAGGGGGACCAAAGCTGCAGAAATCCATATTAAGAATCAGCTAGAGGGTATCAAAGAAGCTGTTGATGCAGGTTTAGTTGTCAAAGTTAATACCGTGCTCATTCCTGGTATCAATGATAAGCATGTAGTTGAGATCGCCAGAAAACTCAATGAACTCGGAGTTTACATTATGAATGTAATGCCGCTTATCAATCAGGGAGCTTTTGCAGACATTGAGCCACCTACAGCAGAAGAAAGAAAAGCTGCCCAAGAATATTGTGAACCTTACGTCATGCAGATGCGACACTGCAGACAATGTAGAGCTGATGCTTTTGGACTGCTTTCACAAGATATGTCACAGATGAGCGAAGAGCGCAGAAAACTCATAAAAATCCATTCAAAAGAAGACATGGAAAAGACAAGAGTGATCCTTAATAAGAATGAAAAAGAAGAAACTTGCAAAGAATAATGACTTCAAGATTGAAAAAAATGGAAAGACAGCTTTGGAGTCTAAAAGAAGTGTTCGGCGATTTTGAGAGAAAAACTAGTGGCCAAAAAAATTAGTCATTGATCATCTAAATCAAATTGTTTGCAGCCATGTTGACCAAAACAGAGAGTATCCTGAGTATCCAACGTTTAGTTTATCGAAGTATCGCGAGGTAAAGGGATATTTAACTCCATTTAGGCAAGATAGACCAATTAAACTCTGGTATCGTTTTTTTAGATCCTTAACATAGAGAATTTCGATAGACCTCCTATTTCAATAATTTGCTTAGATAGGTTTTAGAAACAACAACCTACAAAAATGGAATTTATAGAAATCCTCTATATTTTATTTAAAGTTTTTATCCTCTGTAGTTTTTTTTATTGCAATCCTATTACCATTTGGCACATTTTCATATTCAGATATACGGATAACCTTATGCGGAACAAACCCATGCGCCGTTTACCCATCCACATCCTGAGTGGCCATAAACACTACCGACTCTACTCCCGAATCTAGTACTGTCGGTGTCGGTAATTGAACTACCATGACCACCATGGCCACCACCGCCATCATGCCCATGCCCTTCATTTCCATCTCTCGCACTCGATACCGCTGCTGTCAAGGAAACCACAAAAAGGACTCCCAGCAAAATAGCCAATAACTTCTTTATTTTACTAGATGATTGTTTCAACATTTATTTAACTCCTTTATTGTTAAAATTAATAATTTTAAGGCATTTCATTTTTTAAAGGATTTTGGTTTTTGGCAACTATTAAATTTACTAAAAATAGGTTTATTGAAATCTATTTTGATGCAATAGAAACTTGATTACTAATTGATAGAAAAATGAATTATATGATCAATAGCCGACAGTTTTAAAAAAACTCCACAAAATTTGCATTGAATCTTAGTTAAGATGATTATATAACTGATATTCTAGTCATGTGGATATCCATAAGAAACCTAGATATCAACAAATTTCAAGATTGTTTTTCTGTATAACTTACATACTTTGTTTGATAATTTTTTTGAAAATTTTGGATGTCATTTATAGCTTTTTTAGCTATGTCGGTTTTTCCATAATCATTTGACTTTTTAGGGGATTTCGATGAACCTGTGCTTTTCACGAGTATGCATGTAACATATAATAAGAAGCGTCTGACAAAATATAGGTGGTTATCGAAATCCCCTTTAAGCTAAATGTACTTATTCTCTTTATTATTTTAAATTAATCATAAAAATAATAGTTTCTAAATAAATTTTATTTTCATAGAAAATATTTTAAAATTAAACAACAAATTAATATTAATTATGTTTTATTTATTTCTGGGGATGGAGATAGCCTGAGAGTATAATATTGGAATAATTTAGCAATGTACTAACCTGTCTGTAAAATTTTCCATAAAATAAAGCTACAACATAGTAGTTTTGGTATTTTGAATATATTTAAGGAGGCTATATAGCGTTTTCTTTAAAAATTTCACTTAAATGGGAATATGATCATTTTTTAGATTTATTAAATGCCCTAAGGATATAACCCTACGCTTAAAGATTTCCATTAGAATCGTAGGGTGTTGATAATAAATCTTATGAGGCTTTTAAAATCTAAAATTTGATCTAAGATTAATCTGCATCGCTTTTTTAGAAAAAAACTCAATGTCAAATTTATAAAGATCTTCAGGGAGAATAAAAACATAATTACTATCAAATTATTGTTCTAGACTAAACATTTTAGGAGGAAGTAAATTTTATTCAGAAACTATTTATTGTATAATTAATTTAAAATAAATACAGTGGTAATTATACATTGTATCTTAAAGTGAAAGATAAAGAAAACTATCTAGGAAAAGATTGGTAGGATGTATAAACATACGGGATAATTTAGAGAATTTAGATAAACCTCCTATTTCGACAAATTGTTTTATTTACTTTGAAGACAACCAGCCAAAAATTGGAATTTCTCGAAATGCTCTACATATATTGATAATAAAAAGATATTAAAAAGATACATTTTTCTTACTGAATAGTATCCGAATAAAAAAAATCAAATAATTCATGAGATAGAATGGATCATGGCTATGAGTTGTTGAAAATCGTAAATATAAGGTTCACTCTACATTTTAGGCAGTATCACGAATTGCTGCAAATCCTATGTTAAATTTTTTAATACTGTATGCAAACGGTGTCTTTCAATATATGATATTCTCCTTGATAACTTATTAAGATTTGTGATTTTATAGAAACATTGGCACATTACTATATTTTCCCAAAAATAAGAGATATACTAGTCTTTATCTAATTTTGTTAGATTAAGATAAATTTTATTTAATTAGACCGATATTCAGCCAGTTTAACTGACTTAATTTATATTCCAGGTGAAATCGTGAAAATGAAATTAATAGTTTCTCTTCTGGTAATATATTTAGCGCTGTCTCTTGGACCTGCACTAGCACAGATTATGGAGAACTATCCATCCCAAATGGGAAATGTATACACACAGGGGAATACATACACGGATAAAGATAATTCTGAAGTAAATCTAGAAAACAATAATATTGTGAAAATAACTCAGCTTGAGCAAATAAACACATTTCTATATAAAGGCCCGGTTTTTGTGGAGATGGGATATGAGTCATGCAGACCATGCCAGGCAATGAAGCCTATTCTTGAAAAATTGGCTGTAGAATACCAAGGAAAAGCTACGATTGCGTTTATAGATATACATCAAAGTCCTGGACTTGCAAAATATTTTGGAATAAGCAACCACACACCTGACTCCTTTGTGATCGTTGGTACAGAAAACGGAAAATACGTTTACATAAGTGACGAGGGAGAAGTTAACATGGACAGATCTCAAAACAGGATTATTGGACTAGGCGATAAAAATGAACAAATATTTAGAAAAATGATTGATCTTGCTATTATTCAGCAGGGTAAAAGTAAATCCACATGAGAAAACCAAGGGTGAGGTATATCTTCTAAAATAAATATACTCAATGCTGGAGCTTTAAAGAAATTAGCTCATACTTTTGCCCAACACCAGTGAATCCAGTGGATTATGTACCAGTTAACTACCACACGCTAAATCTGAGAGGCTTGTATCCCCTTGAGTCAACAATTATTCAGTAAATTCAAAGGCTAATCTGAGTCTATTTAGTCTGTTTACAAGAAATTTATCAGTTATCAGGCAGTGTCCCAAATTTGCATTAAAAGATTGGTAGACGAAAATGAAGGAATCAAAAGGTAATAAAGCGAGTAAAGGGATCTACTCACATAATTTTTTAAGGACCCCAATGCTAACGCTTTTGATATGCTGAGTTATATAAAGTCTAAATTCTGTCATCGATAGCTTTTCAGATAGAACTAGCTGAAAAAAGCTTCTATGTATTATGGTAGCACCATATCTTCAAAGATGGATCAACCATTAAATCCGTCAGAACTTCTTCATTCTTTACAGTTGTTGGAAGCATTGTAATTGTAATTGGGAGAGACTACTCTGCACTTGAAAATTATATAGTGCCTGCTCCATATCTTGGGAAGAAGTTGGTAAAGTCAATCCGCGGAGAAATCAAATGTACCGACCAGGATGAAATACCTAGTCAGCGAAAAAATATTTCTGCCAGCTGACTAAATTCAATAAGTAGCGCTTTGTCCATGATTATGATTGGTATATCCAGAAAGAATTAATAAAATAAAAATCCAGCCTTATTGACTCTGGTTCAAAGTCTAGTGATTTTTGGATATATGGCCTGAAACACTGAATTTGCAGGAGAGAAGTGTTGTTCAATCAAACAGTCCTAAAGATTAAGGACACTTACAAGCTAATTTCGTTTATGAATATCAAAAAGAAATGAAAGAACCCCGATTTTCAGGGCATATACAGGAAACTACATTTATTCGATCGTTTCTATTTTCTCTTTCTTGACAAAGGGCTTGTTGATTTTTTCTGGCATCCAGCTAGGTCTATTTTTGGGGGCTTCGACAATTTGTTTCCATGCCTTGAAAACATGTACTTTCTTTGTTCCGCGTTCCCTGAGGCGGATAATCTCAGGTTTTGACTTTGTTCCTTTGCCCCGGTTTGCAGCTTTCAGAGCAGCCTGTCGAGGCTGTTTTCCAGTGAAAATTCCCTGTTCATTGCCATCTTTATCTCGTAAAACAAAATTTCTCATGTTGGATATTAAGATCACCTCATAAATTACTTGCTAGACACTGATTAAGTTTTTAAGTATATAAAATCTTTCTGCGAATGTTGCCGATAATTGTTGGTTTATGAAAATATCCATAATACCATAAAGGGCACATAAACTAGATTTGTCATATGTTGGCAAAATGAGGATCATGAATCTTCGGATGCTGACGTGAGAATATTGGGATTTATTTGTCTAAAAATACAAATAGCAATAAGGATGCATTTGCATAAATTAAACAACAATGAGAGATTATTCTAGTAGTTTGGGAGATAATCAACACGATTCTTTAACGCTTATTTTTCGAACTCCATGACTCGTTCTGCTAAACGACTGAGCAACTCCTGTTTTTACTGATGACGAAAAAGGATATAGAATCAATCATATTTTACAGAACTTTCGGTAAACTGCCAAAAATTCATATTTCTGCAGAGAAAAAAGCGAATGAATGGATATTTTCAGTTCAGGACAACGGAATTGGAATTGATTCAAAACATTATGATAGAATCTTCGAATTTTTTAAAAAACTGCATAAAAGAGAAGAATATCCTGGAGTAGGAATGGGGCTTGCGATTTGTAAGAAAATTATAGAAAAACAGGGTGGAAGTATATGGGTAAAATCTGAAATTGGTAAAGGCTCAACTTTTTATTTCACATTACATGCAGACTCTTTAAACGTATCAAAAACTCAATTTTAACACAGGGAAAAAACTTTCAAATTTATATCCGAATATAACTATCAAAGAAGTAGTATAATTATAACATAATTTATATAGCTTGAAGTTATAAAGTTACTATCTGAATCTTATTTCCGATATCAAGTTGTACCAAATCTGAGAGTGCTATTTAGACTGTCTTGATGTATAGGTTACTAAAACAGATGTGTTTTGCACTAATTTGAGTAAGAAATGCTCTCAATTTTTGGCTCAGATGGCAAAACACACCATAGTTTGTCACAAAAAAAACTCTGAATCTTCTTTTCGGATCATTTACGATTCAGAGTAGTTAGATAATATCATATCTGAGATATAAATACAAAATTAATATAATGTTATTTTAAGAATTAAGAAGATTGTAGAAAAAGTAAGCGTTATTAAATTAGAGATACATGTTTTATATATGATTGTTATTTTATGTTAAAATTTTGCATGGGGCATTGATTCACATTTTAAAAAGATATGATATATACATCATTTTATATAATATGAGTAATTAGTACGTTTACAGCCATCCAGAATTTAGAAATTTTTTGAAATTCTCTTTAATTAGAATCAAATCGTTTATGGTTTTCCACTCCGTTTGAAGTCTAAAACACTTTATTCGATAAACTCTACTTTTTGGCTGGTTATTTATACGATATATAAGTAATTTATTGATTGAACAATGATTCAATACACGATTCCAAACATTGTGTTGTTGATATAATAAAAGGAGTAAAATAAATGTTGAAACAATTATCTAGTATGAAAAAGGGAATTGCAGTTTTGTTGGCAGTCCTTTTCGTAGTGTCCGGAACAGCAGTAGCAGTTAGTGCCCATGGCGGTGGCGGTCATGGTGGACGCGGCGGCTGGGGCGGCGGCTGGGGCGGCTGGGGCGGCTGGGGCTACGGTCTTGGATACGGCGGTCTTGGATACGGTCTTGGTGTTGGATGTTACACTGACATCAGTGGTGCAGTAGTTTGCCCCGGAGTCGGTCTTGGATACGGTCTTGGATACGGCGGTCTTGGATACGGTCTTGGATATGGCGGCTACGGTGGCTATGGACGCGGTGGATACGGACACCACGAACACCACAGACACAACTAATCCCACGGCTAATCATAAAATAAATTAAGTTATCCTTTTTTATTTTTTTTAAATTTAATAAGAAGTTTGATACATTATTTATCCAAAATAGCAAATATGTAATTCTATAAAAAATAGGACTAGTTATAAAATAATATTAATTAGTTTGAGGCTCTTGATTTTATTTACCCGAAGTAAAATTCTCTAGAATTTTTTCTTTAATGTCATCAGCATCACTGACAATTATCTCAAAGTTCTCGTTTTTATTTTCCGATACCGAATTAATTTTCCTATATATCTTCCTTCCGAACTCTTCCGGAAACCGCCTTTCAAGAACCCAAATGCAAACCTGACAGTTCCCAGCTTTTGCTGCAGAATTTAGGCTTTCGATTCCTGTTTGGATATTTGCTTTTGACATGCCATTGCAACTAATTCCGTTTGCCTTTAAAATAGCATCATCAACATCACGGCCTGATAAATGAACATAAACACTTGACATGCCTGAACCTTGTACCCATCCAAAGTAATCATTCATTTGAGCCTCCGTCAAGTAGTTAGCCATATAAGTACATCGAGAATGACTAAAAAGATGCGGGTGAATCCTTATGTTAATCCCTGATTTCTTTGCTAAACGTTTTAATTTCATTCTTATAGCATCATAATATAAAGGGTTTAATGAACCCTCTTCGCTATCTAGAGTTACCCACAAACGTGCCTCATGGTTATATTACTCAGGATGTACTTCCAGCCAGGCTTTCAGATACTCTACACTCCAAACAGCCCTTACTCGCCGATATCCAGTCTTTCCCTTGACATTAACGGTTGCGCCATATTCGTCAAATTTGATGTGCTTAATGTTAGTGTACCGATTTCTCCAATTCTCGTTCCTATATCCCATAAGAGAGCTATAATGACTTTATCCCTAATACTATCAGCATTCTCGATTAAGTTCAAAACGTCTGGCTCTGTAAGCATCTCTTCAGGCAATTTCTTATTCCGTTTTTTCATCGTCGTTTTTATCCATTTAGTAAGTTCAGGCGTCTCTTCCTCAGAATGCCATTTGTAAAATTTTTTCAGGGAAATTTTATAGGCATGCTTAACCCATTCACTTCTATCGGATCTTTCAAGGTTAGAAATGAACAGGTAGAGATCCTTTTTCTCAACTTTATCAAAATCAAGCTGAGTTTGTATAGCAATACTTTTTAGTATCGAGATATATTTCAAAACTCGATGTTTACTCAATCCTTCGGAAAAATAGTAATCTACAAAGTCAAAAATTAACTTTTCATTTACGTCAGAAATTTGGGCGTCTTTTAATGACTCTAGACGCTTTTCAACACTAAAATTATTATAAAGGCCTATTCCCATGCAAACAAACTCCTGAAAATAGGCTTTGAACAGATAACAGTAGAAGCCTCGGGCGGGATTTGAACCCGCGACCTCGTCCTTACCAAGGACGCGCTATACCCCTAAGCCACCAAGGCACTGTTGATCAAAGAGTATCTCCAGAATATCACGGTAAAGATATAAATGTTTCGAGTGACATAAAATCAGGGAAATATCTAATTACTATCCATGATCGATGGATATGGTTCAAACGAATATAAATAATGGTGTTTCAATAGATTCCAAGTCTTTCCTAACCTCACCATTTCTTAATCTCACCAGTTTCAAAACCAGTTCCATAATTCATAAATCAAAGTTAAGGTTGTGCACCACGCTTCAAGTGGTATGTTCTCATAACAGCTATGGCTATAGAGAAATTACTCAGAATCAAATATATTCACTTGCTAAAGGCTTCTTTTTCTAGATGGTTTTCCTGATTTTCAACAATTTTATCAATTACATCGGAAGTTATAGCATCACTCCATAGTTTACCATCCAATAACTGGTTTATTAATGTCATAGCATTCTTTAAAGAGTTTTGATAATTTTGATAAACCTCCTATTTCACAAATTGATTATATAAGGCTCATAAGCGACCAGCCATAAATTGGAGTCCATCAAAATCCTCATTTTTTGATTTGATACTTTTCACAATCTAAATCAATTTTGAAGTAGAATATTTTGGTTCAGCACAAACGAAAAGATGTATAATCACCATTGTATCGATTGCATCAAAATCAAAACATTGCCAATTCCAATTTTTAAAGCAGTTTATTTCAAATAGTTAATAATATAATTATTTGGAAGATATTTTAAAATATACTTCATACAAAAGACCATGTAATATCTTAGAAAATTTCGATAAATTCCGATGCATTTGATCATTGGGTTCTTAAATCCCTTAATAATAATTTTTACTCATGAAAACTCTGATTGACTTTGCTCTTAAAGAAGAATAAAAACGCCTCAGTAAGTCGGAGACAAACTTGCTTGAATTGATCCCTTCAATTGGCTGGAAACATTTTTGCATCATTTTTGAGTCCATTATATCTTAATAAAACCATTTTTATAGGTAAACCTGAAGATGACATTGGAAAAAATATTATCACTTAATTTTTAAGAAAGCACAAATATTTTTAGTGTAAAGATTGTGAAAACTCAAAAGTTGCCGAAAAGCAAACAATTGTGTCAGCTTAATTTGTAAAACTCCATAATTCTCTTGAAATTGCAAATTAAATGTGAAAACAAAAAAAAGGCTAGCATGAATAATTTTTTGCAAAATCATTAATTTCGATAAAAATATCGAGTGAAAATATATTATATCAGAAGAAACAATTCGTAAAGCACACAAAAATTTGACTTTGAAATTACATTTTTCATTACTAGTAACAGATATTTGTGAAACCAAATACTTTTTATCGTGAGGCTTGAAAGTATCGTATCGAATAAAATACTTTTATTGATCAACTTGATTTGCTCATGGTGACAGAAAGAATACTAAAGTTCAACAGAAGTTGAAGAGGATTATGATCAGTTCCTAATTTTCGTCATATGCTTATAATTGGTAAATATGTGATTCCTGAAAATTAGAGATCTACAGAAATCCTCGATACTTTATCCAGTTTATATATTTATGAGATTCTATTAGAAAGCAAGCTCAAGAAAGGGAATCACTACAAAAATAAGCTACTATTGGTAGAATAGGTTAATAAGGAAGGTGGGGGAGATTACTTCATAAACTTGGTTCAGATAGGTCCTCTAAATTGATTGAGGAATAAAAGCTTGAACGAAAAACAATATTTGAAAGTGAAAATTTTTGGATAATTTATAAAATTAAAGGCATAGCTGTGATAAGTTTGATATCAGAGAGTGTCCTTTAGCAATTGATCGAATAGGAAAAATTAGTAGGCTTCTTATCTTTGGGAAAATATGGATATTGACTTATGATTACGATTTTCAATAACTTATTAACACAACCAAGGCTTCCAATTACGAAAAATAGTTCTAAAACTTCTACTGATCGGGAATAAAACTAATTTTGGAATAAGCTCATAGTTTGCTATAACTTTCCCATTTGCCTGCATGGATGTGATTTTTATGTAACTGGGTTTCAATTCAATACTATAAATTATGTTTGTGCCCTTAACAATTATTAAGTGCAGCATATTTTGATAATCTATCCATGCAACTGTATTATTCCAGTATTTATCGCTGGAATCTGATTTATCACCTTTCAAATACCAATTTTGTCCCTTGTCATTAATTACTCGCTGTGTAGGTGGTATATTAGCTCCTGTAAGTATAACCGAACTCAACACAACCGACAGAGTGAAGAGACAAATTAAATATTTAATCGCCTTCATATTATTTTCTTCACAATCCTCAGTGTATTTTCCAAACTTTTGCTAAATTAATGCTGTTTTTCAATCTGGTTTAATTAAATACTGCCGCAGTTGATTTTTTCCAATCGAATGGCGAACTTGTTCCAAATACTATCTTTTATTCGCCAAATTGAACCACATAAACAATTCCCCCAAAAATATTTTAGTCAGCAGCCTTAACATTTAATATTTATGGCATATTTAAATAGAGATATTAGTATAGTTTACAATATATTATATCATTATAAAACTTCGAAAAACATTCATTATATAAAATAACCATCAAATATATAATTTTGATAGCAATATTTCTCCTGAAGTTTGTTCCTCCATATGTTAGGTAGTCTACCAAGTAGTAGTTGATATTTTACCAAGATGTTCACATACTCGCATCCTGTCCATTTTCGATCCTCCTCATGTTTCGGCCGAAAGAAGAATAAATGGTAAAATATCCACTTGATTTTTGGTATCCGTAGTGAGTTTTGAAAGTAAAAAAAGTAATTAGACACACATATGTGAAAATAGAAACCTTTTTGCATTTGATCACTAGGTGTGTCGTACAATTAGAGGTTAAAAATAAACTCGATGAAATAGTTTGGCTTCCACAGTTCAAAGAGTGGAGGAGTACCCAATTGCAAAAGAGAATTATAAAAATTAACTCAATTTGGCAGTTACCTAAAAAATCGATTGATTTTTTAGTTATTAAAAATTTATAACTCCCAACAAATTCAAAGATGAAAAACACAATCATTAGCCAATAATTTGAGAAACTGAACTCAAATATACTTGGAAATTAAATTACACATATCGATTATTAATGCTTTTTTGATCTCATAGTCTAGTTAAAAATTTTAGATATAAGGATGCATTTTTAATCTGCAGCACGTTTATGACCCTCATCTTCTTAAGGAGGAATGTTAACCTCCAAAAAACACCATATAATCAATCAGTTTTTGGGAAAGATATAAGTTACTCATCGATCCGCATGTGAGTCCTTTTTTCGGACTAATCAGACCGGGAAAAATAATACATAGCCATCATTACTAGGATTCATTAACAAATTTAAATGACCTTATTTTATTCAACTTTCTGCTATTGAGCATATCTTTTATTTATCCATCAGTTAGTAATCAGAAGTCTCTATTGAATCAAAGAGACATCTCAAACTATTTTTAGAGAGGATTAACAGTTCCGATACTTTTTTATTGTCACACTCCTTTCGGAATTCTTTTATTTCAATTTATTATTTATATTAGAGATAATTTTGATAAACCTCCGATTTCAACAAATTGATTACACATGCTTTATAAGAAATCAGCGAAAAATTGGATTCATCTAAATTTCCTAAGTTTATTGTTAATAAAAACTATACTAGATTTCGTGAAAAAAATAATATTCTTTTATTGATTTTGAATATAAATGTTTGCAAAAAAGTATAATAGGGTAGTAGATAGGGATATATAGTCATCTTTAGATAAATTTCTCTAAGATTTTTACGTAAATTTATATATCAAGACCGGTAAATTTAATCATCCTAATTATATAGGAGGTTGGTTGATTGGCAAAATTCCTAGACAAGATCAGCGAAAGAGCAAAAAAACTTAATAAGGTAATCGCTTTACCTGAAACTAATGATATAAGAACTCTCCAAGCAACTGCTAAGATCCTTGAAAGAGGTATTGCAAAGATTGTCCTTATAGGTAATGAGACCGAGATCAGAGCATTTGCAGGAGACCTGGACATTTCAGGAGCAAGATTTGTAGATCCTAAAACTTATGAGAGAAGAGAAGAATACATTAAAGCTTTCTATGAACTGAGGAAACATAAAGGTGTAACACTCGAAAGTGCAGCTGAAATTATGAGTGATTATGTTTACTTCGCTGTTATGATGGCCAAACTCGGTGAAGTCGATGGTGTAGTATCAGGCGCTATCCACTCTTCGTCAGACACCCTTAGACCTGCTGTCCAGATAGTGAAAACAGCACCAGGTGCAGCTCTTGCATCCGCTTTCTTCATCATTTCTGTGCCTGACTGTGAATATGGATCCAATGGCACATTCCTTTTCTGTGACTCTGGAATGGTCGAAATGCCAAGCGTGGAAGATCTTGCACACATGGCAGTAGATTCCGCAGCTACATTTGAACTTCTGGTTGAGGACGTGCCAAGAGTTGCAATGCTTTCCTATTCCACTAAGGGAAGCGCAAAAAGCCCTCTAACCGAAGCAACGATTGCCGCTACAAAGCGCGCAAAAGAACTAGCTCCTAACATCGCAATCGATGGCGAGCTTCAGGTTGATGCAGCGATTGTCCCTAACGTTGCAGCTTCAAAGGCTCCCGGAAGCCCTGTTGCAGGCAAAGCCAACGTATTTATGTTCCCTGACCTAAATAGTGGAAACATCGCATACAAGATTGCACAGAGACTTGCCAAAGCCGAAGCCTATGGTCCAATTACTCAGGGACTTGCAAAGCCGATTAACGACCTGTCCAGAGGCTGCAGCGATGAAGACATTGTAGGGGCCGTTGCTATTACCTGTGTCCAGGCCGCAGCACAGGTCAAATAATTGAAAATGTACACAGAAAGTGCTTTACAAATTTTATAAATTATATTTTAACCAAAAAACTGTGAATGTGACTTAAAAGCAATGAGTTAAACTGGTGTTTATATATGAAGGTACTTGTAATAAATGCTGGGAGCTCGTCTCTCAAATATCAATTAATTGATATGACGAACGAATCCGCCCTTGCAGTAGGTCTCTGTGAGAGGATAGGTATCAATAATGGAATTATTACCCAGAAAAGATTCGATGGCAAGAAGTTTGAAGAGAAAACTGACCTACCCACTCACAAGTTAGCACTCGCGGAGGTCGTAAAAGCTCTCACCGACCCAGAATTCGGTGTAATCAAAGATATGACCGAAATAAACGCAGTCGGGCACAGGGTTGTGCACGGTGGCGAGCAATTCACAACATCTGCTTTAATCGATAATAGTGTGGAACAGGCAATCAAAGATTGCTTTGAACTAGCTCCTCTCCACAACCCTCCAAACATGATGGGGATAACTGCCTGTGCTGAAATCATGCCCGGCACACCAATGGTAGCTGTATTCGATACTGCATTCCATATGACACTACCTGCACATGCCTACATGTATGCTCTACCATATGATTTGTACGAGAAACATGGAATTCGGAAATATGGTTTCCATGGTACCTCTCATATGTACGTTGCCAGAAGAGCTGCTGCTATGCTTGGGAAATCAGAAAAAGATGTTAAAGTTATAACTTGCCATCTCGGTAATGGTTCAAGCATTACTGCTGTAAAGGGTGGGAAATCCATTGAGACAAGTATGGGCTTTACCCCGCTAGAGGGGGTCGCAATGGGGACTAGATGCGGTTCCATCGACCCAGCTGTCGTTCCATTCATTATGGAGAAAGAAGGGCTTTCAACAAGGGAAGTTGACAACCTTATGAATAAAAAATCCGGGGTACTCGGAATCTCTGGGATAAGCAACGATTTCAGAGACCTTGATGAAGCAGCTTCCAATGGTAACCAGAGAGCAGAACTTGCCCTTGAAATCTTTGCATACAAGATTAAAAAGTTCATAGGTGAGTATTCAGCCGTGCTCAACGGCGCAGACGCAGTGGTCTTTACCGCAGGTATCGGAGAAAACAGCGCAACTATAAGAAAGAGAATTCTTTCCGGTCTTGAAGGCCTGGGTATAAAGATTGATGATGAAAAGAACAAAATAAGAGGTCAGGAAATCGACATTAGCACACCAGATTCGAAAGTAAGAGTTCTTATTATCCCAACCAATGAAGAACTTACCATTGCAAGGGATACTAAAGAAGTATGTGAGACAGAATACAAGCTACATAGTTCTATAACTGTCTGATGGTAAAGAGAATTTATTTCTTTACCATTCATTATTTTCTATTTTACTTCTGAGTTTTAACTGCAAATATTAAGATATTTTAATGCGAACTCCAGTTTGAACTTTATCCTTATTTTAGTCTAATCTTTACAAAACCATATTTATTTGAGTCTATGTATAATTTAAGCCACATTTTTGCTTAAGAACTTCTATTTTCCGATTTTGTTTAGGCATCTGCACAAAAGTGCATATTCATCCTCAAAAACTGAACTTAAAATTATAATAAAATTAATATCTTTAAATGATAATTGTCCTGAATATACCATAAGATCAGAAACTTTTAATATCCCAGGAATCACTAAAATCTACATTAATTCCTCTGGAAAACTAAGTCCAATCAATGAAAGACCAAGAAGGAAAACTTTTTTCCTTGTTTATCTTTTTTCCATACTTTACCACACTTTCCGACTTGCTATAGTCTTGAATACGACCCATAGCTTCGAATGACTACTCATATTTGTTTTACTCCTGACTAGTTTACCATTTATCCTCAATAATTCACACTAAAAAACTTAATTCATACATCCGAATTCCATTTTTTTTGTAACCGCCTATAAAAATTCAATTTTATGGAAGTAGAGAGATTCCTTAATTTATAAGGGAATTAAAAACGGAAGACCATTTCGATAAACCTCTGATTTCCACAAGTAATTTATATTTCATTTATAAGCATATGACTAGATTTAAGGGTTTATGAGATCCTGCATATCTGATATCCTTACAAACAAAATAGACCATTTCTCCAAAAAAATTACAAAATAAATATACATAAAAAGTTGATTTGAATATCCTCAAAGGAAATTTTTATTTAGTTCTAGAAATTATATTTTTATTCTATTTCCATTTAGAACGTCACTTTCTTTTATATAAATTGCTGGTCCGGTAATATTTCCTTCTGCACTCAGTTTATAAGCTGATATAGCATTGGTTCCGCTGTCAGTTTTTTCTGTAGAATAGGGTACAGTTATTTCAAATGAACCGTTCATATCTGCCATTGCTTTATTTTCATACTTGAATTCTCTGCCTGTGTTTGATTTGAGATAAAGTGTTACATTGACAAGTTTGTTAGGGGTTGAAGTACCTGTAATCTTGGCCCCTCGGAACATATTCAAATATTTTTACAATATTACTTTTGTTATGGGCCTACATTTAAGAAATTGTTTTCGTGGACAAGCCGTAGATTTCCAAGATTTGCTCCATTACGATCGTGAAGCTTAAATATCTCAGTATTCAAAAGTTTCTCTTTAGCAATCACAGAAGTACGGTTAACTTGTTTAAAATAATCCTTCGAATCCTTTCCTGCGAAATGAGCAATAGCCCCAAACTTCATCATTTAACATCGGTGTATCAGTGATCACATATTTTACCTTGAGTTTGTCCATTATAGCCTTTGCTTCCTGTTCAGAATCAGACATAAAGAAATCTGCAGAATCCTCAACACCGGTCTGGAAATTGTTCGATATTGCAGGCCTCTTGGAGATGTACACTATCCAGTTACCATAATCCCACCAGCTCAGTACTCCATATTCTGGAATTTGAGAAGGTTGTAGATAATAAGAAGTCTCAGGGCTGGAATTTTTGAGCCAAATGAGTGAGTTTTGCCATTCTGGACCTGGACCAACCCAGTCTGAACTTTTTGCAAGAGCAACTCCCATCCATATGCAGGGTATAAAAACGAGTCCTATCAACGCCAAGGCTGAAAAAACTTTGAAGTAATCCAGTCTCTGCTTATTTTTTGGCCCTGAAAAATCCCTTTTTTTAAGTCTTGGTACAGTGTTCACATTTACTTTTTTTTCGGTTTGAGAGTCAAGTGAGATTTTTTTCCCATTTTTCAGTCCAGATATTACCATTTTTACTTCAGTTTCAAAGTTTAGGGATTCAAACAGAACCCATAGAATATACGAAGTAAGGATTGCAATATTTACTGCGAGCTGATATGAAAAACGTCTTTGAGAAAATGTGATATATGCGGAAAAGATTGTCCATAATAGGAAAAAAACCCTTTCTGGTTTTGATTTATCCCCTTTCCACTCAAGAACTAGCAGGAAAAAAGCTGCAAGAGCAACAAGCAAGCAAAGTCCGAAATTTCCTAATGCTTGCGTAACAGTGAAGTTCCCTGTAGAAGTTAAAAACAAAGGAATTGCTTCGGAAATAGTACCTAAGTATTCACCTTTTCCCGAGAAAAAACTTATTCCTTCTATCACAAAAGTGTAGGTATCCAGCTGAAAAAAAGCGGAGAAGCAAAAAGCTTGCACACAAAACAAGTATTAAAATGCTAGGATAATACTTCCAGTCCATGCCTTTTTTTGAGATATATATGGAAAGGCCCCAAAAAAAGTAGTGGCTGCTATCATGCTAAGTATATAGAGTACCTGAAACCAGGAAAGATACATCGCACTCATTTCTAGACCAGAACGTACATATCCGACTGATAAGGGAATAGTAAATAAAAGTGTTGCATAAAGACTTGTTATTAAGCAGATGAAAATGTCATCAGATCGTTTTCCGGCTTTAAGGTCGATAATAGTCTGTACAACTGCATACAATACTATCAAGCTTACAAAAAACAAGGCCCCCAACCATGTAAAAATAAACAGAGCTAAGAATATCCCAGATGCTCCTGCAAAAGCCAGTGATTTCATCAGTTTCTTTTCTGAATAAATATTTTTAAGAGAGTTTGGGGAAAAAGAGTCTTCCCTTATCCATTTTAAAGCAAGTATGAGTAATGCATATGATGCAGTTGTGAGAAATGTTTCTGCTACATGATGGCTAACGTTTCCAAACTTGGATGCATATATATGAGCTGGCATAAATGCAAAAACGAAGGCGGCAAGAAGTCCTGTTTTTCTGTCAAGAATCGTAGCAGCTGCTATATAAAGTGGAATTATAGTCAATACCCCGAGAAGTACCGGTAATAATGCTCCTGCAAATTCGATAGTATGCAAATCTGGCTGGCCTCCTCCCAAGATTTTTGCAAGCAGAGCACCTAACAGATCAAAAAAAGGCGGCCACCCTATTTCAAAACCGTAAGGATAATTGAGGTAAGAATCGAAATTAAGAGTATGTGGGAAATTGTATGCTGTATAAAGAATGCGTCGCATATGATAAAATTGATCATATCCGCTTAAGGTTATACCTCCGTTTGCAGTGACTGAGGCATAAGAGAGCATGCGTATGAAAAAAGCAACTAAGACAGCTGCTGTTAGAGTAATTATTCTAAGTTTTAAACCATTGGGATGTCCTTCTGCAACAGAATATTTTATGCCTTTAGTCATTGCAACCATCTCGTTTGATTTTATAATACTGTAATCTCAAATTTGTTTTGATATTTATAGTTATCCTATACACATTATTTTCAATTTATTATAGTTCCAATTGACTACTTTTATTTGTTTACAATTTTTCCTTAAGATTTGACACTAAAAATTTGTATACACACAACTTAATCCCAGAGACTTTTTAATATCTTCAGGATCGCAAAAAGTTATCATTATTTACTGCGTTCTGAGACTGCAATATATAAAAAAATCCTGACAGATAATAAAAAGTCTCTGATTATTAATTTTTACGATGAAAAGTCATAATGCTTCTTCAAGATAATTTGTACTTACTTTCCCGAACTTTTATAATTTTACGATAAATTTGATTATATTTCGTTCTATTTTTCAAACTACAATAAGTCTCAAGCCTTCAATAATATCATGACAGTACCTGAGGCTACCTTCTTCATATGCTTCCCCAATCCTCTTTTCCTGTAGTTGCTATTACCTACCCAATGAGTATACATTTATCAACAGAATAAGTTTCAGTCTCAATAAGTTTCCTTTCTTGAATTTCTCCTTTTTGATACCTGTTTCATCTTTGTATATCTATAATTTATAATGAGATGCCATATTATTGTAGCAATTTTACTTGCCAGGCAAATACTTGACTTTATTGGTTCAATTGATTTCTTCTTCCGGTTAAAAAAATAGTTTAACGTGCTGTTTTTTTCTTGCTGCTGCCTGAGCAATCTGTTTTAGAATCCAACTTGCTGCCTTTGAGAATCTCTTTGTAATTCTTCAGTTGAGAATTTATCCGCGACTGATATACATTCGGAACTACCATGAGCCATGGAAACAAGCTTATAGCCTAAAAAACCATTGAAATTGCCTATTTCACTAATTAGAAGTGCTGCAGCAATTTTCCAAATATACTGCACAGGCACTAAAACTTCAATCTAACCCTTAAGTTTCCAATAAACATAGTTGAAAATTAATCTCTCCAAACTTTTGATTTCATCGTTAAGATATTTTATAAAATTTAGATATTTTTGAAGCCTAAATACAGCGCTTGATATAAATATCTGCCATAAATATTTCTTATCTGACAACTCTTTTACGAACATTTGGAGAAAAATTTTTTTATGATTTGGTCAACGGTCTTCCAGGAAGAGATTCCTGATTGAATCACGATACAGTTTCTGCAAAAAATATCGATCAATACATCACTTAAATGTAGCATTTGAGACGAAGAAAATAGCAAGAGCTTCATTTATGACATCTATTATTTTTTGTAGAAATTTTAACTGAAGTCGACATAAGAAACAAAGACATTAAGACCAAAATTATCAAAACAGTTCACATTTGATTGAAAATGGATTGTGACACCTGCAAAAATGATTTTAATTAGACAATAGAAAGTCACTTACCTTGTTCTATTTCAGTTCCATTTTCGTTTTCCTTATTTTTTAAATATATCCTCTTTTCGTAATAACTCAGAGGATGTTTAATTTTTTCACATAATCTATCTTTCCCAATGCAATTACCATAGGTCCTCATGGTATCGCAGGCAGGTGGCTTATAGTGATATCCTGTAGAACCTGAAATGTGCTTTATCTGGTAAAGAGTTTTTTCTGCGCCAAAATCAGGAGAGATGTTGAAAAGATTGAGAATTTCATCTACTGACATTCCAATGCTGAGCAGGAAAGATGTCATGGCAAACCGCATCGAATGTGCAAGATTCGCCCCTCCCTTTACGTTTGCAAGGGCATGGAAAATACATGGGGGAAAAAACTCTGGCTCAACAATCCCAAAATCCGTTGCACAAAATTTTTTCTTTTGGATCTCGAACTGATCCTTTATCTCGGCAACATACGGAGCACAAAAATTAGAAACTTCTTCAGGGATCTCAGGAATAGGTAAGAAATGTTCGATCCGCTCTCTTATTGCTTCTTCAAGGAGCCTTGCAAATTCTTCTTTGGTAATACTTACTTTTCCAGCTCTGAAAGTGCGATTTGTAAGTTTCCAGGCGGGATCTTTAAGGGAGTTTGAAAAGTGAATATAATCCGTAAAATGCATGATGAAATAAGTATCTTTGAATTCTACTGAAATTCTAAAATCTTCTCCGAACTCAAGCAAAAAAGTCGGATTTTCATTTTTGAGAAAATTATAAGCAGCTTTAGCTTCTGCCAAAGCATACCGACGGGTGAAAAGTTGATCATTCACGCATGCAACTAGCATCCTGGCAAAAGGGTATGAAAGGAGCTCAGAGAGAACCTGAGCTTCCCCACATAAATGAGATTTCTTGATTTCCCCTTCAAGAGCCTCTTTTACTCTTTCAATCCCCCGGACCCTTGCAGTCCGGAAAGCACGGGAATTAAGCAGACTATCCAAAGAAATGCCTAGACTTTCAACATGGGTAGATGCTTCTGAAATAAAAGGATAATATGCAAATTTATCTGCCTGCATACTATTAATCCGATTCGATTCTTGGAGCCAGGAAGTAAGAAATCTTTCCTGCGCCATTTGCAATTTCAAAATCTATAAGGATAGGAAAATCTTTTCCAAGAGAGAGGGTAACCTCATTGACTTTGTTTGTAGGTTTGACTATATCTGTCAGATAGTCCAGGGAAAAGAGAGAACAGACTTCACCTGCCTTCAAGTCAATTAACTGGTCTCTACCCATCTCCAAGCGAACTTGGTCAGTATCACCTCTTGCTTCCATATAAAAAGTATCACCAGAAACTCCCATGAGCATATGATCGCTTATTTTTTCTGCGGCTTTCACCGCACGCCTGAGATCTGCACCGTTCAGAACAACTTTTACAGGCAACTCAAGCTGAGGAACTCTTGGTTCTGCACGAATTGTAGAGGGATCGAGAAGAGAAAGGGTATAAGACAGCCCTCCAACATTAATCAGGAGTTTATGATTTCCCTCTTCGAGTTCCATCCGAATTGTGTCGCTCTTATCCGTAATCCCTAGCAGATCCGTAATCTTGTTCAGGTCAATTCCTATTTCACACTCATCAGCGCTATATTCGTCAAAAGCTGATGATCCAAGCTCAAAAATCCCCATTGCAACGTTGGCAGGATCAACAGCTTTTACCGAAATGCCTTCCGGTTTTATCTTAAATCTAACCTCATCTACAATTACAGCCAGTGCGGCAATTGCGTCTTTCAGAAGCTCTGCATTAATTGCTGCCTTGAACATAATTCTTCTCCGCTAAATAAATTTAAATCTCAAACTCTTTATTACCCTTGCGATATATATATTTCTTTACAGATTTGGAAGTTTTCGGTCTTTCCGAAGGACAAAACTTCCAAAAAAAGATTGGTAGCTATCTGAAATCTGGAAAATCATTAATCCAAACTCTTGGTAACTATATAAATCTTGGTCAGAATACGAGAAGGCTTCAGGATCTGCCTTAAGCAGAAAATAGCTCTTATCTCACATCTGAGAATTCACTTTTCTGAGAATATGCTTTATAAAGATCGTGTAGAAAAACATCTGATTTTCAGTCGTATTCTCTCCATGTGAACTTACATTTTGTACACTTGAAGAAACGGGTTTCCGACTCATCTGCAGACCTAAGCTGCCTGAGCCACCAAGAAGCAGTGTTATTCCCACACTCTGGGCATTTTGCACTTGTTGTTGGCAAACCTGAAATCTGTTCACCTTCAAGAACCACTACTTCACGATCTTCGATCATGGCTTTTGAAACAAAATTCTGTGCATTATTCTCAATGGGTATCATGTTCCCACATTTTCTGCACAGGTAATTACCATCCTTAGGAAACATCATGCTTTTGCATTTGGTACAGAACTGCATTGATATCACTTTTTGCATCATTTATCATTTTATTGTGGTCAAAAGCCAATTCAGGAATCGACTCAAGCTCAAAAAGTTCGGCAGAAGAGGCGTCAGAACCTGATTTCAGCCTTCCTGACCCCGTTGCAAGGTAACATACTGAAACTATATGTCCTCTAGGATCACGTTGAGGATCGGAATAGACCCCAATCAGTTTTATAATCTCTACAAGAAGGCATGTTTCTTCAAAAGATTCCCTTACAACTGCTTTTTCAGTACTTTCCCCTCTTGAGACGAAACCCCCAGGAAGAGCAAAGTTTCCCTTATAAGGAGGATTTTTCCTCTTTACAAGGACAATCCTGTTTTTTAAGAGGATTATGGCATCAACGGTTAAACGAGGGGTTTGAGGTAGCATAAAGTGCCTTATAATTTACCTTTGGTAATCCTTTTCGCAGACGATTACTTTCTGAATCAGTTTTTACCGGCAGAAACGTCAGGTTAAATAATTAAGGATTAAGATAAAACTCTGATTTTAACGAGTCATTTATATACCACTTATATGCATATGAATAAATTCGGGGTACATAGAAATCCCCAATTTATTATTATTGTGTATAACGTAGAAACTCGTCATCCTATTTCAATTATCCTTACAAATCTTTTTAAGCATGTTCTCAAAAGTTCCTTTTATTGTATGTATATTAACTCTATCGGAATAGTAGTATCAATCTTTAACACTCTTAATATAATTGTTATCAAGCAGAATATATTCCTTATGTAGTGAACGCCCTTAAATGATTCTCTTTCATTAAAAATAAAAACTTTTTGTAACTATTCAGATAGCCTTGGGAGTAACTCCATAATTTCTCATCGAAAAGAGGGATAATTGAATGTAAAATGAATTATTTTTATTGCTGACGAAACATAGATAATTCTCAATCTGTGTTCTTCAAACCCTAAAGTTATTGCTTGTATCAAGAGACTCGGATCCCAAATAAAAAACTCACTGGAAGATTAATCTTATTAAAATTTCACTTAAATCAAAACAGTCGCAACATTGTCAAACCTCCTTTTACTAATTTTTTGTCAAAGAGAAACCCAATTCCAAGAATCTTCACAGAAAAGGTTGCAAGAGACCAGGAGGTCAAAGTGGAACTCTACTAACAACTCATGACATGGATGATGATTTTGATTGGCTAAGAGAATATTCTTCGAACTACTGTAAAGAATGTGAACACTCTCTTGAGGAGATTGAGGTTAAAGCTTAGTAGAAAAAACAACGTTTTGAGATTCTGCCCATAAATCTTATTGTTACAGAATATCCAATTCAAAAGAAGATCTTTCCTGATCGTGGAAGATTAAATTAAACTATTTTTCCTAGATCAGTAAAATATCTAGACCAGCATGGCCTAATATTTTAGCTTCAGCAATCTACTGTAAAAACTACCAGCTTATCCCCTATAGAAAGTCTTTCTGATTTTTTTACTTGTGTTATGGGATGAAAATCGGTTCTGCTATCATAATTAGAACGGAAAAAGAATGTTTTCAGAATTTGGAAAAATTTGGAAACTTGATTAGGGCTAAGTTAATAACTCCTCTTGTCATCCATTGTGATGAGACAAAGATGAAAATCAGACATTAGACATTGGACATTTAACTTCCAATGACAAATACACATGGTATCTTTTTCATCCAAAAAGAGAATCTTAAATAATAGAAGTATGTGACTTCTTTTGAAGTTCAAAGGAATAGCAGTTCATTATAAACAAAAATCCTACAACAGTTATGGATGTGCTAATTCTCTTCGCAATGCCCACATTCTGAAATAACTTAATGATATTGAAGAAAAATTATACACAGTGATTAGCTGAAGATATGAATAAGCTTTTAATAGAAATAAAAAAAATACACTGACGAATACAAAGAGCAAATTCAAGAGTTGAATTTAGAGCAAATTAAAGCTTTGAAAGAAAGGTTTGATTCCGTAGTCATTAAAGGAAGGGAAGTAAATCCGCCTTATTCAAACCGTCAAAAACAAGGAAAAAGATGTTCAATTCCACAATTAAAGACATAAAATATACTCGATAAGTTTGTGCGATATAAAACAAGATCATGAGAATCCTTACGGAACTGATAGTTCTGGAAATAATCAGGCATAAAGATGCATCAAAATAATGAAATTACGCAAAAAATGTCAGGAACTTTTAGAAGCATACAATGAACTGCAGCTTGCTGCAGAAGTAGAGCCTACATTTACTACATCCGAAAGAATAATTTACCTGTTATAGAGGTTAATTTCACCGGTGCTCAAGGTAGCAAAGATAAAAGATACTCTGAATAGTTACAATTTCTTTCGTTCTATTTCCACAATTCATTTCATCCCGCCAGTTTTATATAAATAACCATACTTTTGTAACGCTATTTTTGTATAATAGAAATTTGTTATCTTATCTACAATGTTCATTTGACCCGTTTATATCTATGGAGGTAAAATTCCATTATGTGAAAAAATAAAATCCAAAATCTTTGAATCACTTTAATATTATATACATGAATATATTAGAAATTAGGGATAAATTCTAGGGCCTCAAAAATTTACCGTTAATTCCACTAGCAATTGACTGCGATCAATCAAAACCCATCAAATAGTATAAAGGTCTCATATAGTACAAACCATTAGAAGTATCGTAATGGAAATCTATTAATTATTTTAGAGAATTTCATATGTACTTTCCAGAAACTTCAATTGCCCGAGATTTTTCTCAGGAATCAAAAATAAGGAAAAAGAAAATATAATTTGTCTTTATCCTGGCCAAAAAGGTGCGTAAAAATGATAGAGAATATACTCTGGCTCGCAGTAGGGTTAATGGTCACTTCATCCGCCGTCCCCAGAACATTAAGGATTCGTAAACTTGTCGGAGGGATAGGATGGTGTACATTTTCCATTTATTGGAGTTATCAGCCTTTCCATTACCTCAAGGTCTTAGACTATGTCAATGTGCTCCTGTCAATAGTTGTTACTTTATTTTGCATATTTGTGGCATTTATTATGTTTCACGAGTACAGAGAAGGCCCCCTTCGTGTACTAAATAATGGAGATATCTTGCACTCGAAATTTTCAACTCTGGATATAGTTGATTTCCGAAATGTTACCTCGATGCTTACAAGTGCCTGTGCACTCGGAGCTCTAGTTTACTTTCCATTTGCTAATTTCACCTACCTAAATACCTGGATTATAGGAGGAGTTACCTCTCAGGTAGTCTGGATTCTCCAGTATTTGGATATTCCTGCTTACATGAAAGACTGGAATATGATAACCCTTAATGGGCATACAGTAGAGATCATTCTTGCCTGTACAGCAATTGAGAGCATTGCTCTCTTTATGGGGCTTATAGGTGCAGTTAGAGCTCCCCTTAGTCGCCTGATTACAGCTTTTACAGTATCCGTACCTATGATTTATGTACTTAATCTTATAAGGGATATTTTTGTGGTAGTGGCTTATGGGGAGCAATGGTTTGGTGCTAATAGCTTTATAATCGCGCATAATTACATCGCAAAGGTGGGTTCAGTAATTGCTCTTTTTGTAATTTCATACATAGTGCTCCGAATTCTACCTGAACTGCTGGAAATGATTGATGGCCTTTGGGTCATACTTTCCGAAGAATTGAGATCCCTCGTGAAGCTACATGAGGAGGACTAAAGTCATGATTGCGAAGGGCTCAGAACCCTGGATTTTTACGGCTGTATCTGTAACTTCACTGTTTGCAATCCTCTCCAGGATGATGAACAGTTCTTCAATCAATCATGCTG
The DNA here is from genome assembly GCA_963848985.1 of uncultured Methanosarcinaceae archaeon. Lineage (GTDB taxonomy): Archaea > Halobacteriota > Methanosarcinia > Methanosarcinales > Methanosarcinaceae > Methanosarcina. The sequence goes on along the minus strand of CAWKGG010000059.1, from coordinate 42,132 downwards.
TTTACGTAGGAATAGCATTAACTTTCTTTGTGGTTCTTTTTTTCAGAGATCCAGAAAGAAAAGTGGAAGTTTCGGACACTTATATGATTTCACCAGCAGATGGTACAGTTATAGACATCAGAGACCGAAAAATCTGTATTTTCATGTTTTTCCAGAATGTACATGTAAATAGAGCTCCAATTTCCGGAAAAATCAAGGAAATAACCTATAAAAAAGGTGGATATCTTCCTGCTTACCGCAAAGATTCTGACAGAAACGAAAGAAATGAGTTCATTATCCATAGCAAATATGGAGATGTCAGCGTTATACAGATAGCCGGCGCAATTGCCCGCAGGATTGTCTCGTATTCAAGGGTGAACGATGTCATCGAGCAGGGACAACGCATAGGAATGATTCGTTTTGGATCAAGGGTCGACGTAACAATTCCGGAAGATTTCGACATCATTGTAGGAAAAGGTGAGAGAGTACTTGCAGGTAAGACAGTTATAGCAAAAATAAAATATGATAGGGAGTTTGAATATGAACGTATTTAAAATGTTAAGACTTCCGGATTTTGTCTCTCTTTTGAACCTTATCTGCGGAATTAGCTCTATTTCAGTTAGCCATAATGGCTCGTTAGATCTTGCTTTGATCTTGCTCCTGCTTGCAGTAGTTGCAGATGGAGCTGATGGCTACATTGCTAGAAGGTTCGAAGGAGGAGAACTTGGGAAAAATCTTGATTCTTTTGCTGATGCAGTTTCATTCGGGGTTGCCCCTGCTTTTCTTATATACATAGGATTCGGAAGAGAAGATCCTATTGTTGCGGTACTTTCGGCTTTTTACACTGTGTGTGGTGTGCTAAGGCTCGCACGTTTCAATTCATCAATATCTTCCCAGAAAAACGGATTTGAAGGGCTTCCTATTCCCGCAGGTTGTGTAATGCTGGTGACCTATCTTTTGCTGGACAAATATTTTGTAAGGATAGATTTCCTTCTTGCTCTTACCCTTGCTCTTTCTCTTCTTATGGTAAGTAGCGTGAGCTATCCTAAGATCAGAAACATAAAGATCCTAGTTTTTATAGCTTCCATTTTCGGGCTCATCATGTTTCTCTATTTTATTAACATGGTGGAGTATATGCGGATTTTTTCTATTTTGCCTTTTGTCCTGATGCTAATTTATCTGTTATCTCCCTTTTTCAGGATTCCTTTGCTTAATAATTTTAATAGCAAAGAATATCGAGATAAAAAACTGGAAGCTGGGGAAAGAGAGGAAAAGTAATAAACCTGATTCATTTTGGCACGTTTACTCACAAATTCCAGCAGGGAGAGATATATTTGAATCAAGAAAAGATAACTGATCGGGACAACGCACTCTTTGAAGCAGGAATTAAGCTTGGAGCACTCTACCATCAATTTATAGGGTCGCCTATAAATTTAAGCACCGTTTCTAGTTTTGAGCAGGCTATTCAGAAAAGCATTTCAATCCAACCTTATGTAAACGAAATTTATGTAAATATCGACAGAGAAATACTGAAAAACAAACTGGAAAATAAATTCGGCTATTCTGAACTTCAGGGTCCAATGCTTAGAGTAAAAATCACTGTAAAATATGGCTCTGTAAAGGCGAAAGTTGGGATGGCATTTGACACAGAACTCAATTATCCGCTGATGAAAATTGAAGAAATCGAGGAATGAAGTGTTTGAAAACAAGAATTTAGAAGAAATAAACACTTGTTAATGAAAAAGTAAAAGTTTTTAAACCTCCTTTTTTACAGCTTTAAAAGAATTGACAACCTTTTTGTTTTGTTCGGAAGTGCCGACTGTTATCCTGATAAAGGTTTCTCCGGCATCTCTAAAAGAATCACAGGGGCGCACGATTATCCCTTTTTTCATTAGGATTTCTGCGACTGCTTTTGCTTTCAAAGGAGCAACATCAACAAGTACGAAATTTGCCTGCGAAGGATAAACCTTGAAAGGAATTTTTTTTTTGAGATATTCTCTGCCCTTCCTTGTAATTTCTATGGTCTTTCTTATGTGTTCGACATCCAAAAGAGCAGCTATTCCTGCTTTTAAGGCCGGAAAGCTTACTGAGAATGGAGTTGCTGCTTTAATATATTCTTTTGCCAACCATTCAGGAAGAATTCCATAACCAAGGCGCAGGCCTGCAAGACCAAATACCTTGGAAAAAGTTCTACCCACAACAAGATTATCATACTCCTGTACAAGACCAACAATGTTCCTGTCTGCAAACTCTACATAAGCTTCGTCAACGAACACAAGGGCCCTGGTATTTTCGAGTATCTTTCTGAGGCTAGATTCTGGAAGAAGGTTACCTGATGGATTGTTAGGGGAACAAAGGAAAATTATTTTTGTCCTGGAAGACTCGGTTTCCAGAACTTTCTGAGGGTCTAGAGAAAAGTTTTGGTTTCGCCTTACAAATACTGGTTTTCCTCCGCATGCTCGAGCTGCCAGTTCATAATAGGCAAAGGTAGGAATAGGAATTATGACCTCATCTCCTTTTTCGATCATGAGCCTACAAAGTCCATCAAGTAGCCCATCCATTCCAGGCCCTGATGCTACGATGTTCGAAACTGGAAAACCTGTATATTTCGATAGAGCTTCTCTAAATTCCAGAGCATCTGCCGATGGGTAAATATTTGCATAAGGGGCTGCATCTATCAGAGCCTGAACAGCTTTTGGAGAGGGGCCGAGGGGATTTTCATTCGAGCCGAGCTTGAGAATCGAGGCTTTATCAAGACTGTAGACAGAAGCTATCTCTTCGATTGATTTTCCGGGAACATACTCTGAAATGTCAAATATTTCTTTTTTTATTAATTCAGGCCTGCTCAAGTACATCAACTACCGTATCAATCTGCTCTTTCGTAATTACTAGCGGAGGAACCAGACGGAGCACTGAGTCTGAGATACAATTTAAGAGTACGCCTTTCTCCCTTGCAAAATCTACAAACTTGCTGCAGGGATATTTTATCTCGATTCCTATCATGAGTCCCATCCCACGCACTTCCACAACATCTTCCCTTTCCATACCCCTCAGTTTTCTCATAAAATAAGTTCCGTTTTCCTTCGAACGCTTAACTAGTCCATCTTCCTTAATTGCTTCAATAGAAGCAAGGGCTGCTGCACAGGCGAGAGGGCAGCCTCCGAAGGTAGAAGCATGCTGTCCGAGTCCGAAACTAATATCTCTCCGGGTAGTGATGGCACCCATTGGAAAGCCTCCTCCGATTGCTTTTGCCAGACTCATGATGTCAGGCTCAACTCCGAATTGCTCTTTACAAAACCAGGTGCCTGTCCTTCCAAAACCTGTCTGCACTTCGTCAAATATAAGAAGAGTTCCAGTCTCATCACATATCTCCCTAACATCCTTGAGGTATTCTGGCTTTGGTATATTTACTCCTCCTTCACCCTGGATGGGCTCAAGGATAATTGCTGCAGTATTTTTTGAAATCGCCTGCCTAATGGCATTGGTATCTGAATATGGAACAAAGATAGTCTCAGAACTTACAGGAGGCATGAATGGATCTCTGTAAATATCCTTGTGAGTTACGCTGAGTGATCCGATTGTTCTGCCGTGAAAAGAATGTTCAGCCGCTACAAAAGCGCTTTTCCCAGAAACTAAGCGGGCCAATTTCATTGCGCCTTCCATAGCTTCAGCTCCTGAATTACAGAAAAAAACACGTTCCATACCTGTAACCGAAACCAGAGCTTCAGCAAGTTCAGCCTGGATTTCGGTATAATAAAGATTGGAGACATGAATCAATTTCTCAGCCTGAGCCTGTATTGCCCTAACAACTTTTGGATGGCAATGTCCAACATTGTTTACTGCAATTCCTGCAACACAGTCAATATACTCCTGTCCATTAATGTCCTGGACAAGTGCCCCCCTCCCTTTTGAGAGTACAAGGGGCTGGCGCCCATAGGTTTGCATCACGTATTTAGAATCTTTTTCCATAACTAAATTACACATTGCCCGTAGATCCGTAGGGTCAGTAACATCCTCTGCCAAGTGAATTCCCTTCCTGATATTTGTAAAGATAAAAAGACCTAAATTATGACCTATGCTTATAAATGAGAGATAAATAACTCATAAAAATCAGAGGTTAATCAAAATACTCCTGAATTCATACGAAATTTCTATAAACCTCAGATTTTAATAAATTGCTTATATAGGTATTGCAAACAATCAGCCAAAATTTGGGTTTACCGAAATCCTCCAAAATTAAAGTCTAAATCTCAAAATTTGAGCTTTTGTATCATTTTCTGGGTTTTTAATTGATTGAAGTCAATACTAGTGGAATTAATGATAAATTTCAGAAAGCTCAGAATAAATTAGAAAGTCTCTATAATTTAGATCTTGAAATTTAATTGATGAACTCAAAGATATATACCAAGAACTTATATTGTAATCCATAGCTCAAACTATGGACTTGTATGTAATACTATGTTTAAAGCATTATTGAGCGTTTCTGAAACACAGTAACTGAGGTCTCGCAGATTGCTAGTTTAAATTTTACCTTCACTGAAGCTCACATAATTCCCTGCTTCCCTAAAAATGTTACTGTTGCCTCTGAAAAAAATCTCCTCTGCACTTTCGTTTAATGAGATATGGAATTATCTGGTATGAGAATAAATACTGATTTGTAGAAAGATCACTGACAGAATCTAAAAGTTCAGGGAGCAAGCTACTTTAGTATCATAACCATTTAATAATTTCCATCTAAATAAGTTCTGGATACACTCCTGGTTATTAGAAGCTATACAAGTATTATGTTCTAGAATTAAATTGCCATGATAATAGAGCACTCATAGTAGGAAAAAACCGGCTTCGGCAGGTCGGATTAAACACTAATTAGATTAATCTTAGGGTTTTCTGGCTTCATGCTTTCTTCTAAATCTTCTTACTCCTCCAATACGCCGAGTCCTTCTTAATACCTGAATTCTGGCAGACGTTTCTTCCCTGCCAAGCACAAATGTTTTTTTGCCTCTTGCACTTGTTTTAATGATTGAGTTTATCTCGATTAATTCCAGAGTTTTTAATAACTCACTTTGAGATTTGACTCTGCTCTGCGCAATTATATCATTTTTAATCTCTTTTCCTAAAACATTAACTTCTGCAAGAACTTGTGGTCTTTCTGCAGCTTCTCGCAAGAAAGATACTCCTGAAGGTGCCTTTATTATGCCATCTACCATTGCATTTCCATGCAGTAATACGGATTCGGCTTTTATACCCCCGAAGACCCTACTATTTTTGCCAATATTTACCTGGCCCTTTGAAGAGAGATTCCCATAAACAGTGCTGCTTTCTCCTATGCTGATATTTCCCTCTGAATAAACGCTTCCCTTCAGAGTCAAATTTTTTCCTGCCTCGACTGCATGTGCTTTTATATCTCCTATTAAAAGGCAGCTACTACCGATAATAACTTCTCCAGCGACTTCAATTGCTTCGGGAGAAATTTTTGCGCCGGCAGGAATGAACATTATCTTTTCACTAAGCTCTTTTCCTTCAATACCCTGAAAGTCTTCTGAATCTTCAAATAGTTCTTCTAGGGCTTTCTCTATTTCCTCACCTTTCCCTAGGCGCATCATTTCTCTTATGTAAAGAAATATAAAAATAATTACAGGAACCGGATTTCTTACCATGATCCATCCTTTGACCTCGAATCCCCCTTTGATTTTAACTTCTTTCCCGACGTCGAGGTCCCCTTCTACGATCAGTTTTCCGTTAATGGTTACGAATTCTCCCAGATAAGCGTTTTTGCCGACCTCTACACTGCTCCCCAGTTTAGACCACATGTCAACTCTGATATCGGAACCTGACAGTATATCCCCATAAACGTTAACTCCTTCCCCCATTATGACCATATCCCCAAGTATGCCATATTTAATGCTTGAGTGATTGCCAACAATAACGTCCCCGTCGACTATAATCCGATTTGCTTCGATTCTGGTGTTATCTGGAACCAAGAGGTTTTTTAGAATCTGATCTGGCTCTGGAATGTTTTTCACTCTCCGAGGGAACTATTATATGATTCACTTATATACCTGACTTTAGGATATATGAATAGAAGAATATGATTTTGTGACTGTCTTTTGAAATGTACTTTATCTACTTTTTGGTCGTGTCAATGAGTTATTGAAAACAGTAAAACCAAAACTCTTCCCACATTTAACCATAAATTAGAGGATACTCGTTTTTCAAATTTGATCAATAACTCAAAGACATTATCTACTTTTTTGATGATATTTATCAAAAATAACCGTCTAGAATATATTCTTATTCATTTTTTCCATTTACTTAAGAACATTAAAATAATAAGAATAATGTATATCTAACTATATGTTATCCAAAATTAAAACCCATTTATTTTCAGCATGAAAACTAACATGAAATTCTTCGAAGTACATGCATAAATAAATGACAGTACTTGCAAGTTAAACAGGACTTTCATGCTAAACTAAGAATTGTTTTTGTTATCATACACCCAATACTTCTTCAAAATTGGAGTAATTTTGATAAATCCTTAAATTTCATCACAGGCTTATAAATTGCATATAAATTACTCGTGAAAAATAAGAGATTTATCGAACTTCTCTTTGTTTTCTGAAGCTTGATTAATTTTTTCCCGAAGCAACTCCTACCCTTACATCCACAGCTGCCCCGCTGTCAAGAGCCAAGATCTCTGCAGGGGAGAGGAGTAATTGCCCTGTTGCGAGGAGTCTGTCAGCTTGATCTGTCAAAAGTACTTCTTCTCCGGCCCGGAGTTCCGGATCAATTTCAACCACATGTTTTATAAAAGCGGTTTTCCCTCTTTCCACAAAAGGAACAGCTTCTTCCAAAATAACGACCCTGAGTTTTTTCCCGGGCAAAAGCCTATGGATAACTGAAGCTCCTTCAATACTAAGGGTAAAAAAACCGTCTCTTGCTCTTGCAGTAGCTATGCGGTTTCCCGAGTAGAATACCTGCCTTACTCTTTTAGTCCGAGATAACTGAAATGTCACCCCATCGGGAAAAAGTTCTTTCCCAACATTCTTCCCAAACTGGTAATCCGCTATAATACGAACCTTTGTAAGTCTTTTTATATCGCAATTCATGAGGAGAAGTAATTAAGATATAAACTTTAAAACTTTTCCGGTTATTCCACCCTTTGGATTCAGGTTACAAAATTTTGGTTATAGAGGATTTCAATAAATCTCTTATTTTTCACGAATAATTTATATGCTATTTATAAGCATATGACTAAATTTAGAGGTTTATCGAAATCCTCTTAATCTTCAGAGTAAAAATTAACATTCAATAATTTAGAGAAATGATATTTTTTGATACCTCTTAGCATCATAAAATCATCATTAGTTTCATTAGAAATTGGCTGAAATTAATCAAAAACCCATTAAATAATACAAAATCTCTCAATAGTAAATTTTGGAGACCCAGATTAAATTAAAAATCATTTAGATATTTTTTAACATATAGTTATTTTGTTCAGATAGTTGGTCTAAAAAAGCAAAACTTCGCACAAACGTTATATAGTCAAGGATAATTAACCGTATTACTTGTCTACCTGCAGATTAATTCTACAGGAATCCAAGTCAAGAACAAATTCAGTTCATCTATACGAGAAGTTAGCACAGCATAAGATGAAAAAGAGACAGGCTTAAAAATTAGAAAAGCCTTCTTGTACTACTTCATAGGACTAAATCCTGGGAAAGTTTTTTCAGCAAATCCGGTATGACGTTTACAGATATTTATGGAGCCTTATTTAAAGATATATTTCAGATGTATGGGAGAATCGCTATGAAACAGCAGGTAGAAGTAAAGGATCTTAAAGAAGGGAAATATGCAATAATAGACGATGAAGCTTGTATCATAAAGAGCATTTCGAAGTCCAAACCCGGGAAACATGGATCTGCAAAGGCCAGGATCGAAGCTATTGGTCTCTTTGACGGCCAGAAGCGGTCCTATATAGGTTCAGTTTCAAACAAAATTTACATACCGATTGTGGAAAGAAAGAATGCGCAAATTATCTCAATTACCGGTAACATCGCCCAGCTTATGGACATGGGGGATTTTTCAACTTTTGAAATTATAATTCCTGATGAGTACAAGGATAAAGTCAAAGAGAGCGAAGAGATTTCATATATTACGGCTCTTGGCAAGATCAAACTCGATATACGATCATAAATTTTTGAATCAGGTGAAGACTCAGGTTAATATCCTGAGCCAATTTTTTAAGCAAATCATTTTATATCAGGTTATAGTATGTTTTTACCTAATTCCTTTGTAGATGCTCTTGCAGACTATAAATCTGCATATTATGTTATCTTCGGCGTGCCTTTTGACAATACCTCCTCCTTTCGGACAGGCAGCCGCTGGGCTCCGGACGCCATACGGCAAGTCTCTGCAAATTTCGAGAGCTATAACCCAACTTTCGACATCGATCTTGTGGACCTTCCTATTTATGATGCAGGAAACCTGGAAACTTCAGCCTCGGTTAATGAGACTTTGCAAAACCTTTATGAAGCCACAAAGAAAATTCTGAGAGATGGAAAACTTCCCATTATGCTTGGAGGGGAGCATTCCCTTACCTTTGCTATGGTGAAGGCATGTTCCGAATTCGCAGGAGAGGATTTTGGAGTCCTTATTCTTGATGCCCATTTCGACCTGAGAGAAGAGTATAGGGGATTCAAGTACAACCATGCTTGCGTGTCTAGAAATATTCTTAATCAGATCACGGAAAATATAGTCTTTATAGGAATCAGAAGCGGCCCAGAAGAAGAGTGGATTTTTGCAAGGGAAAATAACCTGAAGTATTATACAGCCGATGATGTAGAATACATAGGTGTGGTAGAAGTACTCAAAAAAGCTATTGAATGGCTTGACTGCAAACAGCTATATTTTTCCCTTGATATGGATGCCATAGACCCGGCTTACGCTCCCGGTCTGGGTACCCCTGAACCTTTCGGAATGAATTCCAGGGATATCAGAACTGCAGTAAGAACTCTTGCTCCTTTTACAATGGGTTTGGATATTGTAGAAATTGCCCCAGAATATGATTCAGGGCAAACTGCAATGTTGGGAGCAAAAGTTATGAGAGAATTCATAGCTTCTCATGCAAAAAGTAGAATGAACCTGTGAACTACCACCCAGCTGAAAATGAAGTGGCTTTTTGGTTCATTCCTTTCTCTTTTGAGAACAAGTTCACAAGCCCATCAACCATATACCACGGGTTCAGATTCCAATTAGATTTTGATCAATGAGAGATAATTTTTTGATGTTAATTGCACTTAATGTCTCTATCATTTTTGTCTTGCAACCAGAAAACTTCCATTCTATATCTGTTAGTGCTAGATAAGAGTGAGGGTATTCAATACATGACATATCTTGGATGCCGGTTCAAATTTACCTATCCTAAGAATGATTTTTCTGACCATTCTGATTTATATGCTAATTTTGTTACAATAATACTCCACGCCGAATCACCTATAGACTATGATAAATGGTGATTCTTAATCATGCCTTTAACATTCAGAGTTTCAACAGCTATTGTTTGGTTCTCGCTAACAAGTTTAAAAGAAAGTTTGTGTTGAAAATCATTTCGCTGATTTGCTATTTTCTCATGAAGTATAGCAAGTTTTTGTTTGGCTTTTTCTCTATTTTTTGAACCGTTCTGCTTTCGACTAACTCTTTTTTGAAGTATTTTAAGTCTCTTCAAAGAGTTTTTCAAGTACTTAGGATTTTCAACCCTTTCTCCAATTGAAATAACAGTAAAATCTCTTATCCCAACATCTACACCAATAGTCGTAGATTCAGAAAACACTTTTTTAACTGGAAATTCTTTCCCATTTCCCACTAAAATGGTGATATAGTACTTTCCTTTACAAAACTTCGAAATCGAAGCGGTTTTTAATTCGCCTTTAAATGTTTTGTGAAGAACTGCTTTAATTTCTCCAATATTAGGAATCTTAACAGTATTATTTTCAAAATCTAAATTGTAGTGTTATGGTATTGTGAATGACTGAATTGGACTCTTCTTTTATCTGAATTTAGGAAAACCATTCTTTCTCTAAAAAATCTCGTGAATGCAGATTCTAATGTTTAATCCTACCCTGAAATGATTGGGAATTGACTTCTTCTAACCATGGATTTTGCTTTTTTAGATTTGGGATTAGTTTGTTTAAGTCAAACCTAAAAATTGATTTCACGATTTGCTCATATGTTTTTATTTTCTGATCAAGCGCCCAATTATAGACAAAACTACAAATAGCAATATTTTGTGTAAGTAGTTTAGATTGATCAATTGTTGGATATAGCCTAAACTTGAATGCTTTCGTCATAATATACTAAAATATTTTAACAGTATAATGACTTTTTGTTAAATATTGTGTATAAACATAAGAATCATAGTAAATTTTTGTTAATGTATCACATTATCGTTGTGTGCAAGTATCAAAAAAGATACTATAACGATTGACTAAGAACTCAAACAGATCATTCATGACATTGAAAAGGAAGCAAAATTTAAATACTGGAAATGGAAATAGACAAAGACCACATCCATCTACTCTTTCAGAACAAGCCAAAAGTCAGCACTCTTACAATTATTCGAAAATTGAAACCAGAGACAACAATTAAGTATGGAAAACTCAAACCGAGTATTTGAAAAAAATACTATTGAAGAGAACATACATTTGGAATGATGGACATTTTGCATACTCTATCGGCAATGTTAGTAAAGAAACAGCCGAAAATTACATACGGAACCAGGGATGAAGTTGAAGCTTACATTCACTAGGCTGAATACCTAGTGATTTTACTCTTTGTCCTATACAAAAGCCGTTTTTAATATGTAATTCCCTTATAGTGAATTATTAAAAGAAAAATAAATATTTAGACAATCAGATATTTTCTATCTTTTATGTGAGCTCTGCTATCTACCCCAAGTATTCCGGCAATCTCTACACCTTCACTTCCGACCTCTGCGAGTTGAGCGTAAATCTCTGCCCTAGATATATACTTTTCTGCCCTTTTCCCATCAGTTTCTTCCATTTTGATGGTTATCTCATCTTTATTGTTTCCTTTTGCTAGACATTCTTGAAATATTACACCATACTGCTCAGCAATTACTTTTAGACAGTCAAATATTTGATTGGTTGAAACTGCATCTTCCTCGTCAAGCAAAACTTTTGAAAGAATATAAGTACGGATATTTGTCCTGAGATAAGCCCGGACTTTTTCCGGGATTTTTGCTAAATTTTTCATGTCAACAAAGACCCCTAGTTCTTTGTCGGTGGTAATTTCTTTATTAGCATCATATACAAAATATTTTAATTCACGACCCTCAATCCGGAATTTTCTATTTGCTTTTTTGTTTTCAATGATTAGGCAGATATTTTTCTGGCTGTCATATTCCATGAAACTTACAATGAACTCGGAAAGATCTAGCATTTTTATTTTTTCTTCTTTTCGAAGGATACCTGAACGTGTCCAGCCAGGTAAGCTCAAATTTCCAATAAGTTTGTCTACTGTCAGTGAATCTTCTGTGAATCCGAGTGTATAGCAGTACTGAAGACCTGAGACATAACCTTCCATTTTTCCTGAAACGCCATTTACACCACTAGAAAGTTTAAACCTCTTCTCAGCTCCGTAGATTCCTGAGATTAAAAATCTGTTGAGAACCTCCAGGATTCTGCTTTCAAATTCTCTATATTCAAGAGCAGTTGCATTTTCTATTTTTCTGCACTCTGCCTCGAGAACTTCCCTTTTTTTCCAAAGATTTTCACTGCAGGTTTGGAGTATTGCATTGGCACAGGGTACAATGTCATCAATATCTACTTCGTTCACTAATCCCTTAATCAATACGTTAAGTTTCTCTTCAAAATTATTCATTCCTTTTATTCTACTTTTCAATCCATAGAGAGCTTCTTTATGTTTGCACTTAATTTCTATTATGGAATTTTCCAGAGGAATTACCCTGGAAGTAATATCTAAAAATGTTTTCAGATCCTCAATGAAATCCCGCTGTACAGGCAGTTCCGTAGAGTCCTGGTAAATATATTTCATAAAAGCACCCTGGATAAATAAACAACCCTTAAGCTTTTATGACTTATACCTATATAAGATTTTATCCAAGATCGGTAATTCCGATTTTTTGTAGTCCCGGATGAATATTCTTATTCTTTTACAATTACCCTGAATAATTCACAAGAAAAAAACTTCGTTTATACATCTTAATTCTATTTTGTGGAATTAACTCTAGAGAATTCAATATTGTTGAATCCTGAAGTAGAAATTATGCATATTCACCACTAAAATATTTTGTTATTTTTTTTGGATATATTTTTGAGGTTATATATATTAATCGAGCGCAAAGAGCAGATTTCTTTCCCGATTAATTTCAAATAAGATGGCTAATGATGTTGTTATTCCCAAGAGAGATAATTACCAAAACTGTAGATAAAGTTAGCTGAGATAAAAGGGAAAAAAGAACGAAAAAGATAAAAAGAAAGTATCATAGTAGCATAGCACATTCCATGTATCTTCTGCGATATTCGTTACCCAAACTGCACCGATAATCCGAACGAAACTGATTTCTGGACTTTTCTTCCAGCAATGATTCCAAATATTCTTTTATCGCCTCTTCCCTTTCATAGCGATATTTTTCCTCTGTCACTGTCATACCCATTTGTATTTTGTTAAGGAATCTATTAACGCTAAAATGACTACTACAATAATCTATTTATCTTGACTTGCATTTATAGGTTTCCAGAAAAAACAGCCAAAATGACACACTTCTTATAGATTGTATCTTAACCAAATACAGATGGAATTAATTTCATTGAAATTAAAATTTTATTGTTTTACAAGATTTAGAGCAAAAATAAGAAAAATCTTGACGTCTAATCTACTCGTTTTTGTTGTAGGAACTAATAGTTGCATTAGCAATATCATTCATAATAAACATATCCAGGCTCATAATCAAACTAATATACACATATCACACAAAACAATGTTGCATTATATTCGGTGGTGATTATAGCTTTCCTGATACATAAAACCTCAATTTTATCAAACTGTTTTCCCACGCCTACGTAATTCTTTAATCTCTTTTTGGGATGCAAAAGCTGCTGGCACTAATATAAATGGGATAGTTTCCGCAGCTTTTTTTACTTTTGAAACAGGAAATGCAGCTAAAACACTTGCTCCAGTAACAACATAAATCGGAACTATAGAAATAAGCATAGCTAAACAAAATGTTCTTCTTTTAATTTAGTAGCCAGGAAACCATTGTACCCTATTAGGAACCCAATACCGAAACTTGGCCCTATAATCTCCAAAAGATTATACGATATCCAACATAGAATCCAAAATCGATGCCAAACAAAGAAACAAGACTGTGAAATTGATTCCGATCATGACTGGAGCTTCCACCAATGTTTGATAGAAATATGCCTATATCAAATTGCACAGGTCCTTTTTGTGCTCTTCTTTCGTTCATTAGATCATTGTTTTCCCAAATCAATAATATAGTTTACTGCTCGATGATACTACTCTATTTTAAACCTAAAATTTATTCTAACCAAACTGTCCTTAAATTACGAATTATACCATCTACACAATTGTTTTATGAAGATTATTACTATTAAAAAAATGATAGAATGGAGAAAGATCTTTGATATATTAATAGAGAATTTTGAGTAACTATCAAACATGTCATTTATTTACTCAGATCCCTTCTGATTACAACATAAGCCACTGTGAGGATTAAACCGCAGCCCAGAAGGGTTGAGATGTAGACTGGATTTTTTAGAATAGTAATATCAAAGAAGATTCTGAATACTGGTTCTAAAAAAGCAAGAATGCTACTTGTTCGTGCACTGATTTCTGAGATTCCTCTAGGATAAACAATGGCAGCAAATGTAATAGTGAGCCCTAACATCATTAGAATATTAATGTTTTTAAAGAAAAGGGGACGAGGGGTGAAAAGTGCAGGAGGAAGCATAATGAGAAAACGTATTACAGTCATCAGAACGTCTGAGTTATCCCTTTGTAATCATGTCTTAAGTAACGAACCGTGATTATAGTTATACCTAATGACAGCCCTGACACTAGGCCAAAAATAAGGCCTTTCTGAAAATTTGACCCTGTATCCACGCTCATCAGAAATCCTGCCGGACGAGCAATAAGTAATACCCCTGCGGCTGCCAGAAGAAGGGGAAAAAGGCTTTTTCTACTATTTTGTTCCCCAAGGATCGCAGGAGCAAGCAGATTAACATATACTGGAGCTGTATAAAGCAGAAGAACTGCAACGGAAATCCCGCTATATTTGATAGACGAGAAGTAGCATATGCTTGTAATTGAATTCAGAAGACTTAGAAGCATTAGGTATCTTCTATTTTTCCTAAGTCTAAGCTGTTCCAGCCCTCTACTTAACAGCAGATAAATTAAAACCATGCAGAAGCCAAAAAAAACCTTGAGAAAAGTATGGACTCAATGGACATATCCTGAACTTTATCTAGGAAAACCCCTAATGTACCGTAGATTATACTGTCGATTGCAACTTCGGAATAGGGGTTATAAGAACCTTCTTTTAAAGGCATAGTCGAGGATTTAAAGGACTGCAGATTTATATTTTTTGGCACATGGAAAAAAGATAATGGTAAATATGGACATTGAAAACACAAATGTTTTTACACAAAAATTCTATAAAAGAATAGAGAAACAAATTAAAAAACAGTTTCAAAAACTACGCCTATCTAGCAGTATAATAAGTTCAGCTTCAATCAGTTGTTCCAAAAGTTCACTTTCAATATAGTCATACTGTAAAGCGATATTGACTAGCCGTTGATATGTGTCATCATCTACATAGGCAATATCCAATCTTTTTAACAAATTTGCTATCACAATTTTTATTTTTTCGCTTTCCAAGTTCAAACCAACGCAGAATACTTTTAATTGAATTATAAATGTCGAGTTTCTGGATTAAAATTCAACCTATTGTGGGTTTATAGAGGAGTTATACATTGAAGGGCCCCTATTTCCGAGCTCCCATTTTATTTTTTCAGAGTCACTTTCTTTTACTGAAGTGACAGCACTGGCTCACCCTACAGCAAGAAAGTTATATCCACGCTATTTTCTCTACGGCTCTATAAGTTCCCAAAGTTTCATCCCGCAGCAAGCTATGGGATACTTGACTAAAATAAAGAAAGTATTAGGTTTTTCTCTTTACTAGAAGTAATTCCTTTTCTTTTCCAATTATTTCAACTTTTTCTTCAACTCCTATTTCTTCCTCAGATCTAGCTTGCCAGTATTCTCCATTATACCGAACAAATCCTGACTTTCCTGGTCCCAGAGGATCTATTGTTCGGGCTGTATCACCGACTATTGTTCCTATAACTGGTTTTTTCTTTTGGATCTCGGTCACTTTATAAATTGCGAAGACGAGGAAAAGCCCGAAGACAATTGTAGGGACAATAACTGTCAAAGTCATAATCCTCCTGAATTCGGGAGTAAAGATGTTTTCATCTCCGATAGGTACAAAGAGTACACTTCCTATTATAAGACTGATGAAACCTGCAAACCCAATAATTCCGAAGCCTGGAATCTTAATTTCCAGGATAAGAAGCCCTACCCCTATAATTATGAGGAGGATTGCACCCACATTGATATAAAAACCTGTACCTATCAGCCCAAGTACTATCGCAATTATCCCAAAAACTTCTGCCCCTGATCCAAGACTTGAAATCCCAAAGATGATCCCATAAAGCCCAATAATTAGGAGAAGAGAAGAAAGAATTGGGTTTGAGATTAGCTCCAAGAAAGCAAGAGAAAGAGAAGGTTCATAATTTTCGATGCTGACGCTTTCAGTTCTGAGAATCTTTCCTTTCACAACCTTCCCGTTGATCTGGGTCAGCAAATCAGAGATAGAGGGAGCTACATATTCGATTACACCTGCTTTTAGCGCTTCTTGACCGTCAAGATTTTTGTTTTTGGTTATAACTTCTTCTGCAAATGTCTCATTTCTTACGTGTTTACTGGCGGTTGTAACCGAATATTTGATAAGGGCATTTATTATCTTTTCGTCTTCTATGGGTTTTGTCCCCTCTGCTGATATCTGCACTGGCTGCGCTGAACCCATCACAGTGAAAGGAGCCATTGCAGCGATATCAGTTCCCATCAGAATAAAAGTACCAGCTGACCAAGCTTTTCCACCCTCAGGTACATATCCAATAACAGGAACTGTTGTGTTCCTAATTCTCTTTATAATTGCCTGTGTTTCTTCCAGCCCTCCTCCAGGTGTGTCAATGCTAATTACAAGAGCTTCAAAGCCTTCATTTTCAGCTTTCGCGATTGCATTAGCTATGACATCATCTGAAGCCGGGGTGATGGCTCCTGAAATTTTAAGCACAAGCACCTTATTGTCAGATCCTGCCCCAGCAACATGAGCAGAGATGACTATAAGAATGGTGCATAAGAATAAAACAAAGAATGAACTTATAACCCTTCCCATAAGCATGTTTGTTGGTCCTTTCTTGATCGTTGCTTTCCTTCATACTTTTTCAACTTTATTGCTCTTTCGTTCTAGAAATAGCCTGAGATAAGGCTGCTATGTTTCCGGTTTCTAGAGCTTGAGACTGAGTAACTACTATCAGATTCTTTTCCCTAGCAATCTCAGCAAGAGTCTGCAATTCCCTCAGTTTGATCGCTGTAGGTACCCCCTGATAGAAAGCTGCTGCTTCCGACATCTTCTGGCCAGCTTGAGATTCTCCTTCTGCAAGGATTATTCTTGAACGCTTTTCTCTCTCGGCTTCAGCTTGTTTGGCAATTGCTCTTTTCATTGTATCCGGCAAGGATACATCCCTAATTGTAACCCCTGTAACCTTAATTCCCCACGGATCGGTGTACGCATCTAGAAGTTCCTGAATTCGCTTGTTGATACTTTCTCTCTCCGAAAGCAGCCCATCAAGTTCCATCTGACCTAGCACGTCCCTAAGTGTTGTCTGTGAAAGGGCATATGTTGCGAACTTATAATTCTCAACTTGAGTTATAGCAGCTCCCGGCTCAACTACCTTGTAATAAACAACTGCATCTACATCAACCGTAACGTTGTCACGCGTTATTACTGCCTGTTTAGGAATATCAACCGTAACAACTCTAAGGTCTACTTTAATCACTTTATCGACAAGCGGGATAATCAGGAAAATACCAGGCCCTTTTACTTTGCTAAGACGACCTAGCCTGAAAATAACTACCCTCTCATATTCATTAACCATTTTAATAGATTGAGAGAGTATTAAAAATACGAATATTAATGCAGGAAATAAAGAGGCACTGAAATCAACCATAATCTACAACCTCCAGTTTCACAACCTCTCGTTTCATAATACTTGTACGAGATTTAACAATACATTTTCAGCAGTTTCTTTCCTCACAACAAGGACTGCTATTTTTGAGTGTTTGACTACTTTTTCTGCTACGCTTCCGATAAGGAATCTCTGAATTGCGGATTTCCCGTGTGAACCCATAACGATAAGATCAATATCGTTTTTTTCTGCAAAGTCAATAATTTCAACCGCAGGGCTTCCTTCTAGAATAATTGATTTGACCTCAACATTTGAGGCTCGACCAACGTTTTCGACATAAGCTGTTGCTTCCTGACCTTCTTGCAAAAGGAGCCCCCTCATTGCGTTTCCCCATTCTGAATTTATATATGGAGTTATCGAATAACCCCCCAGTGCAATCACATATATAGCATACATCTGTGCTTCGCTTAGCTTTGCAATTTCAATTGCAGAATCAACTGCTTTTCGTACTAGTTCCGAGCCGTCGGTTGCAATCATTATCTTCTTGTAAACAGTACTTTTCATACATGATTCCCCTTTTTTCTTTATTGTTTCTTTCTTTTCTCAATAAATTTAAATTTCAATGTATACATACACATTGGCTAATTCGTCACGGGTTAAAGACCATCATTCTTTATCACGGTCGTCTGTTTTTTCTAGACAGATTTTTAAATCCTAAGGTTATAATCGTTCCTACTAGAAGTTCTATGAAGTCTTCGGGGATAGACCCTCAGAAACAGGGGTGTAAAAACTCGGGAGATTTTGTTGAGAAAATAAAAAGCTTCTGGTAGGTTTGATGATTTTCAAAATATTAAAATTATTAAAAAGGAGGAAGATTCTGAAATACTAGAAATGGAAACGGAAAAAGATCACATCCATCTACTCATTAAGAACGAGCCAAAAATCAGCATTCTTGCGATCATTTTAAAACTGAAACAAGAGACAACAAGTAAGTATAGAAAACTCAAACAGAGTATTTGAAAAGAATACCATTGGAAAGAAATACACTATGGATTAATGGATACTTCGTATCTTTTATCGGCAACGTTAGCAGAGAAGCAGCCGAAAATAACATACTGAGCCAGGGTTGAAGTTGAAGCTCACATTCACTGACCTAAGACCCAGTGATTTTACACTTTGTCCTATAAACCTTGTGCGTCCTAATCATCCACGTCACATAAAAAGCAGCTAATTCTATGTTACCTTCCAGAAGTAGCAAATAATAAAAAAGTTGTTCTCAATCATCAGGTACTTCCTATATCAAGACGTGGAGTTGAAAGTTCTCTTCATAGATAGAGCTAATTTCAAGAGAATGGATTTGAGCTTCAAAAACGGATGCTTAACCCATTACTATGCAATCTTACCCCTGTGTACAGACAGAGGAGATGAAGTAACCCGAACATGAACATTATGGAGGCTAGGAAAATCTTCTGGATAATGCTATTCTATAGTGATCCTCAAGAAGCATTATTCTGCCAGTTTAACCTTTACACCTGTAATGTGGGAATGAGAGTCGACTATCCCAGCATGACCATCATACCTAAGGAATAAATAACAATTGCCATTTTTAGTTAGGTGTGGGAAGAGCTTTTACAGATATTCTGTCCTTAATAAATATATACATGATTTTCCCTTTTATTTCGTTGAAGAGATCAAGGATGTATCCATTCTTGATTGCAGTTGTTCCTGCCATTCATTTAACCTTCCTTTTCGCGAGCTTGATAGATTAACTGCGCAGATAAGGGCACATGCTCCATCTGCTCCACATAAGTCCTGATTTAAGATCGAAATTCTCCCGTTCTTAACCTCAAGAAGGGATTTTTCGTCCATATCATTCAAATACTCTGCAGCAAGTTCAATTTTATTTAGAGAATTTCTCGGGGCAAATGATACCTCCACAGCAGTCGGATATGCGCCTTTAAGCTCAACTGAAAGGCTTTGTTTGAATGCGAACGTTACCTGAATTCGAGAAAATTCAAAAAACAGTATCCTAATCATGAGAAGACATAAAAATTATGGCGTTCAGGCAAAAGGATGATGTGCACCTGACTGTGGCAATGCCGCTTGTAGATAGATTTATCGAATATGAAGGAGATTATTTTAAAACGGAAATATAACTACATAAGCAAATAGAGGAGTTTGCCGCTGAGTTTGTGGAGAAAGAAAGAACTGAATTTGTAGGCTGTATGTGTTTAAAAACTAATGCGTCCTTAAATACTCTGGACATTCCGGGCAGAGGACTGAAGAGAATCTCACTACTGTAACTGGCATATCCGCAGAAGAGGCGGACTGTGGACAGGGAGAGCGTGGAAATTGCGTAAACGGGATAATTCCCTTAAATCGTCCTGTTAGCAGTGAAGCTGCAGCAGGGAAAAACCCCGTAAGCCACACCGGAAAAATCTACAATCTTCTTTCCCACAGGATTGCTGCCAGGATCTACAGAGAAGTACCTAGTGTCTCCGAAGTTCATGGCTGGCTTTTGAGTGAAATCGGAACTCCAATTGACCAGTCCCAGATTGCAAATGCACAATTGATAGTGAAAAATGGATTTCTAATCGATGTAGAAAAGGAAGCATCCGAGATCATCGAAAAAGAACTTGAAAAATATGCATGCTTTCTCAATGGAACTAGCTGCAGGGAAGCCACCAATCTGCTGAAGGTACAATTCTAAAAATATATTTTTGTAGACTGTCTCAAAATTATATTTGATTCAACAGTAAAATACTAAACTATAGAGAATTTTGATAAACCCATAAATTGTGCCATATCATATAAACGGGATATCAAATGATTCGTGAAAATCAGAGGTTTATTGAAATCCTCTATAGTAGAATTGGTAGCATCACCAAGTGTGAAAGAAACATTTAATGTCTGCGCACCTACACTCAATACAGTTCCTAAGGGTGGAGGATAGACAAGGTTCCATGTACTGAAGCAGTTGCATCTAGCTGATGCCGCTCAATGGTATTCCATAGACTATTTCAGCAGGATTATTTCAGGTATCTGTCAATATAAATCAAGTGCATATATAACGAAAATTACAATGATTAAGGTTAGGCATGAAAGGATGTGACGACATAGCCAAAAAGAGAACTGAAGACCTGAAAAAAATAAAAACTTCAATCGAGGGGCAGCTGGATACTCAAAAAGAACCTCTCGTAAGTGAACTTCCTGACTCAGATGTAGACTTAAATAAATCCTCACAAAAGAGCTTTCCAATTGTGGGCATCGGCGCATCAGCTGGGGGGCTCTCGGCATTTGAAGCTTTTTTTTCAGCCTTGCCTATCAATACCAATCTAGGCATGGCTTTTGTCCTGGTGCAGCACCTAGATCCGAACCACAAGAGCATCCTCACAAACCTTATTGGGCGCTATACACAGTTGCCAGTTTACGAGGTCACAGACCAGATGATTATCCGGCCTAACAACATCTACGTCATCCCACCTAACTATGATATGGTTATTGAGGATGACACGCTACATTTGCAGAAACCGTTCGAAGCGCATGGCTTTCGCCTGCCGATTGATTTATTCTTCAAATCCCTGGCTAAGGACAAGCAAGATAAATCTATAGGTATCGTATTATCAGGTACAGGTAGCGACGGTACACTGGGAGTGAGGGCTATCAAGGCCGAGAACGGCATGATAATGGTGCAGAGCCCAGAATCAAGCGAGTACGACGGCATGCCTCACAGCGCCATTGCCACAGGTCTGGTAGACTTCATCCTACCGCCAACTGAGATGCCTACTCAGCTCATTGCCTATACCAATAAAGCATTTGAAAAAAACCCCCTCATGATCCCCAATACCGAAGGTGTGATGAATAAGATATTCAACTTGTTGCTTACCAAAATCGGTCACGACTTTTCCAATTACAAAGAGAGCACCATCAACCGCCGAATCGAGCGGCGCATGGCCATCAAGAATTTCAAAAATGTGGATGAGTATGCCCAATACTTAGAGCAAAACTTTACTGAGCTGAACGCGCTCTTTCATGACTTCTTAATCGGTGTCACCAGTTTCTTCCGAGAGCCCGCAGCGTTTGAAATATTCCAGAAAAAAGTCATCCCTCAGCTCTTTATCAGCAAGAATCCAGACTACATGATACGAATCTGGGTACCCGGCTGCTCTACAGGTGAGGAGGCATATTCCATTGGAATCCTGATTCAAGAGCAAATGGAGAGTTTGAAGCGAATTTTTAAGGTACAAATCTTCGCAACCGATATGGACAACCGAGCTATCAAAACCGCACGAAACGGTATATATCCCCCCACCATCTTCACTGATGTGTCATCGGAAAGGCTTGAACGCTTCTTTACTCAGGAATCAGACGGTAACTATCGCATCAAGAAAACTATTCGTGACATGATAGTCTTTTCTGAGCAAAACATTATCAAAGATCCTCCATTCTCCAAGCTTGATCTGCTTAGTTGTCGAAATATGATGATCTATATGAATAAGGAACTGCAGAAGAAACTAATTCCCCTCTTTCACTATGCTTTAAAACCTGGTGGATTTCTATTTCTTGGCTCCTCCGAAACGGTGGGTGATTTCGAAAACCTTTTTGAGACTATTGACCGCAAATCGAAGATTTATCACAAAAAGGAAGTTAGCAGTGAACTCCTTTCAATTGGGACATTTATCCCACTACAACTGAAAAGTAAGGAAACCTCAAAACTATCCACCAAAGATCCTATACAAAGAAAATTTCAACTTCGTGAGCTGGTGGAACAGACGATGCTGCAATATAATACCCCCGTAGGTACGCTCATTAATCAACACGGCGAAATCCTCTATATTCATGGCCGCACTGGCATGTACCTGGAATTGGCTTCCGGGGAGATGGGCCCGAATATCCTGAAGATGGCTCGCGAGGGATTGCGTGATGAATTGATCATGGACTTGCATAAAGCTGTGGTTCATAGAAAGCCAATATTCCACCCAGGGTTGCGGGTTAAAACAAATGGTGACTTCACTACCGTCAATCTGGTGGTACGACCTGTGGCTGCAAGTCCTGATGCAACAGCTGAATCAAAATTGTTCCTGGTCACATTTGAGGAAATGATGGCGAGAGAAAAGAACGAGGTAGGCAAGGTCATCGCCAGAGA
This sequence comes from uncultured Methanosarcinaceae archaeon, assembly GCA_963848985.1. Classification (GTDB taxonomy): domain Archaea; phylum Halobacteriota; class Methanosarcinia; order Methanosarcinales; family Methanosarcinaceae; genus Methanosarcina. The sequence continues at coordinate 19,692 of CAWKGG010000059.1, read as the reverse complement.
TGATAATGAAGACACCTCTAATGGTACAATGATAGATAACGTGCATATCTTAAAGCTGAAGCGGGAACTAAAGATAAAGGAAGAAAGTCTCAAAGCTTCCAATGAAGAACTGGAGACTTCCAATGAAGAACTCAAATCTTCCAACGAAGAGATGCAATCAATCAACGAGGAGCTGCAATCTACCAACGAAGAGCTGGAGACCTCCAAGGAAGAATTACAATCAGTCAACGAGGAATTGGCTACGGTAAATACCGAACTGCAAAACAAGGTAGTAGATCTGTCGCAGGCGATTAACGATATGAATAATCTGTTGGCTGGCACAGGTATAGGCACTATTTTTGTAGACCTTAAAGTACGCATTCTTCGCTTTACTCCTCAAGCCGCACAGTTGGTCAATCTGATACCGACAGACTTGGGGAGGCCTCTTGAACACATCGTTTCAAACTTGGTGGGTTATGATCTTCTAGTAGAGGATATAAAGGAGGTTCTGGCTAGTCTGGTACCCAGAGAGATTGAAGTCCAAACTCAAAATGGTTCGTGGAACCTGCTGCGCATTCGACCATATCGTACTATTGAAAACGTTATCATGGGAGCAGTGATAACCTTTATTGATATTACTGAGATGAAGCGAATGAAAATGATCCTGAAGGATACCGAGTCTATGCGCCGCTTGGCCATGGTAGTGCATGATTCTAGTGATGTTATAACGTTACAAGATTTGGAGGGGCGCATCCTGGCCTGGAATCCAAAGGCTGAGAGTATATATGGCTGGAGTGAGGCAGAGGCACTAACAATGAATATTAGTAGCCTGATCCCAGAGAGCCAAAAAGAAGAAGAATTGACCACACTGAATAAGCTTATACGTGCTGAGGTACTGGAACCTTACCTCACCCAGCGACTTACCAAAGATGGCCGAATTGTGGAGGTGTGGCTGACAGCCACCTCATTGGTTAATGAAACTGGTGAAGTATATGCAATTGCGACAACTGAGCGAGAGAGGATATAAGAAAACACGAAGACGGAAGTCTATGACTAAAAAAAGACTTCTCAAGTCGGTGGCTGACCTTCGCAAGAAGGAGATTACCCGGATAAAAACAGCTCATGTTCAGGTAAATTTGAAATCACTATCTTGGGGAATAGAGAGACAAATTACTTAGAGCTGTGGATATATCATATCAGTTAGGATTTAATGGACAAATTTTTAGGAATCCACTTTCTTTAATTGTTGGCTAATTAATCTGTTTTTTAGTTTTGCATGATTGGTAATTACACTTTCTTGTAAATTCAAAATAGATCTTAGTATATTTTTTTTATCACTCTTAATAGTTGCCTTATTAAGACTTACGCACTTAAGGAGAAAAATGAAACATGAAAAGGTTTGTCACAAATATTATGATTTTAGACATATTTTGGCCTCTTGTCATTGTTTTTCAGATAAACTACGTAAGTCCTACTTATATCAAATATAAGTACGGTGCATCGTATAACAATTTAAACATGATATAATGTTGTTATTTCATATTTGAACAATCATATATGGTGCTACTATACAAAAAAGATCAAGTTGATGAATAATTAATCAAACTGGAAAAACGAGTATCTTACAATGTTTTGGACAAACTGGAGAGAGTCATTTGCCTCCTTTTTTAAGCAATTGACGCCTAAGAAACCAAAAATAGCAGAGATCCAAAATTATGAGACATGTGCAGGGGGCACATACCATGGAGACAGAGAAATTATTGCCTTTGCATCCTCAAAGTAGGAGAATAGGTAGACTGAATGAAAAACTGAGAAAGTCTGGCATTGATATCATTGGAGATATTCCTTGGGGAACTCACTTCTGCCAATTTTACCAGACAAAAGAAGACTTAATGGACATATTGATCTCTTATTTCAAGGCTAGGCTGGAAAATAAAGAATTTTGCCTCTGGATTACATCACAACCCATAGAAGTAGAAGAAGCAAAAGAAGTTTTGAGAAAGGCTGTTCCTTATTTAGATACTTATCTGGAAAATGGGCAAATTGGATTCATTCCCTACGCATACTCTAATTTAAAAGATGATAATTTAGATTCGGAAAATACCTCAAAGGGATGGGGTGAAAAATTCAACCAGGCTTTGAATAATTGATACGAAGGATTAAGACTTGCAGGGAACACTTTTTGGCTGGGAAAAAATGATTGGAATGATTTTGCTGATAATGAGGACGAAATAGACAGAATCAACGAAAATTACCAGATGATGGCCCTCTGCACTTATTTTCTTGACAGATGTGACACAGCTAAAATCATTGATGTGATTCTCAGCCATCAATTTGCTTGATCAAAAGAGAAGGTAAATGGGAACAGATAGAAAATTCCAAGCGTAAAAAAAAGAAGATAAAATTCAGATACTAGCGAATACTATGGAATTATTAGAAGATGCCGTTATAACCAAGTCCCTGGATGGCATTAGTACCACCTGGAATAAAGGTGCAGAGCAGGTGTGTGGTTATTCGGCTGAAGAAATTTTGGGAAAGCCCATATTCATCTTGGAGCCAGCTTCATTAGTCGAAGAAACAAAAGAATTAGTTGAACTAATTAAACAGAATGACAGAATCCGCCATTATGAGACTTTACGGTTAAGAAAGGATGGTAAGATAATAAATGTCTCATTAACTCTTTTTCCAATTTTTGATGACTCTGAAAATATACATCGCTATCGAAGTTATTGCCAGAGATATAACTAAAAAAGCAGACGAAAAACTTAAGAAAAACGAAGAAAGGTACAGGATTGTCATAGAGCAGACAGGACATATGATTTATGGCTATAACTCAAGAACAGGTGAGCATCGGGGAAGGGGCCATAAAAGAAATCACAGGATATAGCTTTGAAGAATTACAGAAGGTTGGCAAAAATTTCTGGGTCAATTAAATCCATTGCGAAGATAGGGATCTTTTGAGTAAAAAATTCCTGAATGCGATAACTATCGGAAGGATATTACAGAGCGCAAAAAAGCAGAAGAAATGTTAAAGTTGAAATTAGAAGAACTTACTCAATCAAATGAAGAATTAGAACAATTTGCTTGTGTTTCGTCGCACGATTTACAAGAAACCTTGAGGATGATCACAAGTTATTTGCAGCTTCTACAAAAGAGATATCAGGGTAAGCTCGATGAAAAGGCTGACAAATACATAAACTTTGCTGTTGACGGGGCTTCCCGCATGCAAGACCTGATAAATGACATTTTAGAGTTCTCGCGATTGAATAAAAGTGCTAGAGAGCCTGAAACTACGAATTGTGAATTTATTTTGAATCAGGCACTATCCAATTTGGAATTGATAATAAAAGATAATAAAACTACTGTAACTCATGACCCTTTACCAAATGTAATGGCAAATTCTACCCAGCTGGTTCAGGTATTTCAGAATCTGATACTCAATTGAATAAAATTCCACAATGAAGAAGCACCCAAAATTCATATAGCTGCAGAGAAAAAAGAGAGCGAATGGATATTTTCAGTGCAAGATAACGGAATTGGAATTGATCCACAATATTCCGAAAGAATTTTGGAGATATTTAAAAGACTGCATAATAGGGAAAAATATTCTGGAACAGGAATCGGGCTTGCAATCTGTAAGAAAATTATAGAAAGACATGGTGGACTTATATGGGTTGAATCTGAATTAGGCAAAGGTTCAACTTTCTATTTCACTTTACCGATCAATCCTACAGAAGTTTTTAAACTAACTTTTAACACATAAGGAAACACTTTAAAGTTTTAATCTAACTTTGTCTATTGAACAAGTCTCATAAATGAGGACCAAATTCTTCTGACTCAAGAATACTAGCTTTGACATCCAAAAATCCCATCTTTGATATTTTGAAAATACTGTATAGAATGAAAATTATAACAATATATGCTTATAATCCACCTAAAGCATGATTTTTAATAAATTAATGCTAATTTATTAGCGTGGTGATTTAAACTCCACATGGGATTATAATGAGCTCATAAAGTTTATGTGAATTTCTAGTTTTCCTGTATGAATACTTCACAACACGCCATTAATGACTTTTAGGATAGTCCCTAAGCTATATGCCTATTCACTTTTGAAGCAAGATGAATCTCTTTCAAATGCATGGACAAGTCAAATAATTGTGAAACTTTAATCAACCATTACTTATATTATGAAAAAGTGAAGATTTCTTTGAGTTCTCGTTCACTTAACTTGTTAACTAGTGCTCAAATATAAAGAAGTATAACGAAAAATTAAGTAATTTCCCAGCTTTTAGGGTGTCTTTTACCCAATGATAAAATTCATTATATTTCAAGAATATTAAATGTTTGAGGCACTCAATTTTAGAGTCTTATATCATAAGGATGTACACCAATGTAGAGTTTTTTTGACTATTTGCACACTATTAATCATTGAAAGTTAGATTTTTTTTAAGCTACTGCCATATTGAGAAAATAAATGTATTCTTCTGCACATCTTCAAAAAGGGAGTAGAATATATGTATGATACTTAGGTACCAAATCCAGTGTATAGGATGATTTATCTGACTTATAACTATAGATAAAAGTATTAATCAAATGCTTATCATATCCAAATAAGAGGTGACGACACTATATCTGACCAAGGTGCCAAAAATAAACTCATTTTCAAATAAACGATTATTTAAGGTTCTATGGAAACAGAAAGATTTGAGGGTACATGTAGCCTCCGACCTAAAAGAGAGAGATTCATGACCCTCCACACTATAGAAGCACTAAAAAGCTCGCTTAGTTATTTAAATTAAAAGATTCAAGAAAACAAGTTTTAATTTCCTTGATGAGTTCATTTTAAAAGCTTATTCACAAAATAACTTTCTCCTATTAGGAGGAAAGTGTCTGGCTGAGTAAGAACTTCGATACGAATTGCCAGACACTTATGAATTCACTCCCAAACTCGCTCTTTTGGACTGTCATTACCTTGAAGTTCGTGAGTTCTTTATAAATTGTAAGAATCTTATAGCATTTTTAGATTTACTCCCAAGATTCAAACAGAAACTAGATGTATTTACTCACAAAGTTACAGTTTTTAAAAATGTCTAACTATTTATTGAGATTAGAATATAATCATAGATTAGACAAACTGTAAGGACAAAAATGAACCAATTAAATGATCCTTCAGGTTATGCCAGTCCTCATCACATTTTAAATTTTTTAGTACATATTGTACACTGTTTTAGCATATATATATATAGAGTTGTGAATCAGTATTATCTATTCTTGATTATTTGTCACTTTCTAACTTGATAATAAAAAAGTTCAATTTGAATAAAAAGATTAAGTACCTTTATACCCATTTTATTCTTAGTTAACAATACAATTTACATTGGATAAAAATCCAATCTTTTCATCAAAAATTAATTTAAAGCCCTTAAAATTTATCAAAATTATATCGGAGGTATATTTCCCACATTATAACTAAACAAAATAGAGAAAGATGCATTTTTTTGTTCCATCTCAGCATTGTAGTTATTCGATTTTTTATACAATATTTAATATTTTTCCTACTACCATACAAAATATCAAATTCGACATCAAAAACTCGATCAAAAATTGAAAAAAATAAAGATCAAATAGCAGAGAACAATATGTAAAATAGAATCAAAAAACTAATAAAAAATTTGTTGACTTTAGAGAATTAAGATAAATACTTAATCCCCATATTTTATTTAGGAAGTATTTGAGATTATATGAAAAAAATTAAATATTTATAAAGATGACTACTATAAGATACTTTTATGTCTTATAATATGATGACCAATATAGCAAAAAACCAAACATGCCGACCAATGGATATATTGTACGCCGAATAGAATGACTATAATATCTTTTGGGATGAAATTTATCAATAAATTACCAAAAAATAACACTAAATAGAAAGATTTAATATTTAGTAGCACTTACCAATATTATAAAGAGGATTTAGATAAACTTACATATTTCGTAGTATGCTTATAGATGATATACAAGCTAGTTGTGAAAATAAAAGCTTATCAAAACATGTTATATTAAAGCAATAAGTGAAGTTCCTAGATTTTGAAAAACTTTTCTTGATAAAAAAGAAATTTTTTAAATTTTAGAATAGGAGCATGAGTAAATCCTAATTTTTTAGCATTAATAATGAATCGTAGTATAAAAGGACCAGAAAACCGGATCTTGTAGGGTGAAAATGTGCTGATCAGAAAAAATATATCCCTTGATGATAAGTACCTTAAAAAATTACAGCCCCTTCTGGATACCAATGATGGAAACCTGAGCGCGGCAGTCAGGGATACTATTGAAGTCGCTGATACAGCTCTGACATACCACAAAAGTATCAACGAAGCAATCAAATTTCTAAAGGAAAATCCTGCAAGAGAAGAATTAAATGATACAATCCAGAATGGAGAAAATGTCGTCATAAATAAAACTATATTAGAATGCCTGTTCAAATACATTAAAGGTAGACTTATGAGTGAAGAGCTTGTTAATGAGCTTATCAACCCATTCGAAATTCAAGATATGAAACAGCTTGAAGAGTACCTGAATAGGATTTTTAGAAGTTACCAATGGGCGATCAGGACTTCGATAAAATGTGAGGATATTCATAACCCAGAATCTGCGCTAGTAATTTTTTCCAATGCTACAGTAAATAGTCGTGATTTTTTTGCTCAGCTTGTGGCTCACTTTTTAGCCAGGTGGAAACAACTTGATGTTGAGAATATATTCAGGAGAGCAAACTCGACCCAGATTTCTTTCAAAAAAAATTCATCTATATCTCCTAACGAGACTATGCCAGGGATCCGAAAACATTTTGGATACCTTGACATTATATGTAAGGAACTTGATGAAAATACGGATTTTTGGACTCAGGTTATGTATAGTTATAATTGTGAAAAATATAATCTAGTGACTCTGCACAGGAGTCAATTAGAAGTTTTTGCAACTGGAGATATCCCAAACCCGACAAAAATTCTTGAACGCATGTGCAAACAGTCAGTAAGTGATATGACTCTTCCTGATTTGTTGATTCAATTTAAGAGAATGTACCTAGCAACTCAACTTGTAAAAAATATAGAAATTTGCCTTGAACCTGAGAGAGAGTCCGTGACTATCTTCCATGACTTCAAAAATGAAAAGTTTATCCATAACCTTGTTGAATATTTTTCGAATGTATTTCGGGAAAACGGCACACCTTTTGAGACTTCTTCATACTCAAGCATGATCGAATTTAGATTTAATACGAATTCTAAGTTTTACATTCCAGACTCATAAATCATGGAAGAACAAGAAGATACATGATATACTGAGAAAAATGAAAAAAGCTTACATGATCATATGCCAAAAATTGGAAGAAAAATTAGGCTTAAAAAAATTCTCCTGCAGATCAAAGCTTTCACTTAATTCTATTTTATATTCATCTCAAATTTTTTCGCGTCTAACCTTTCGCAACCCCAAGAGGAAGAACTCTTGCGACCTTATGAGCAATTCCGAGCTCATGAACGACATTTACTACATCGATGCTGGACTTGTATACATTTGGAGCTTCTTCTGCAATTACAGAAGGATGAGTTGCTCTCACTGTAATACCTTGAGCTTCAAGGTTTTCCTTTACTTTCTGCCCGCATAATTCTTTTTTTGCATGCATCCTGCTCATTTTCCTACCAGCTCCATGGCAGCAACTTCCGAAAGAAATATCCATAGACCCTTTTGCACCACATAGTATAAAAGAAGGAGTACCCATACTACCAGGAATCAGGACAGGCTGACCTACATCCCTATATAAGATCGGAACTTCCGGATCCCCGGGAGGAAATGCTCTTGTTGCCCCTTTTCTGTGGACGTATACCTCTTTTTTCTTGCCATCCACAGTATGCTCTTCAAGCTTTGCCACATTGTGAGCAACGTCATAAAGGAGATCCATTCCAAGATCATCTGCATCTCTCCGAAATATTTTTTCAAAAGATTCTCTTGTCCAGTGGGTGATCATCTGACGGTTTGCCCATGCGTAATTTGCAGCACATAGCATGGATTTAAAGTAGTTTTGCGCCTCTCTAGACTGAGCAGGAGCACAGGCGAGCTGTTTATCTGGAATATTGATCCCATAATTCCTTACAGCCTGATAGAGTTCCTTGAGATGATCTGTGCATATCTGGTGCCCCAGACCACGTGATCCACAGTGGATCATAACCGTGACCTGTCCTTCTTCAAGCCCGAAAGCTGATGCTATTTCTCGATCGTAAATCTCATCCACATACTGAATTTCAAGAAAATGGTTCCCACTTCCAAGAGTTCCCAATTGAGGTTTTCCCCTCTTTCTAGCCTTCGTGCTAACCATGGAAGGGCAAGCTCCTTCAATATAGCCATTTGCCTCACAATGTTCAACATCAGATTCTACGCCATAGCCGGATTCTACAGCCCACTTTGCACCGTGAAGAAAAGCATCATCCAGTTCCTTGTCAGAAGCCTTGAACTTACCTTTGCAACCGACACCTGAAGGCACATTATAAAACAACTCGTCGATTAAATTCTTTACACATGGAACTACGTCTTCCTTCTGAAGGTTGGTGCGAATAAGCCTTACACCACAGTTAATATCAAAGCCCACTCCACCAGGGCTGATAACTCCTTCCTCTGAATCAAAAGCCGCAACACCCCCGATAACAAAACCATAGCCAAGGTGGGCATCAGGCATTGCCATTGAATACCTTTGAATGCCAGGGAGAGTGGCCACATTTGCAATCTGATCGATTGTCCCAGTTTCAATGTCTTCAAGCAAATGTTTGGACACAAATAAGCGACCTGGAACTTTCATATTTGGGATATGGCCTATAGGGATATCCCAGATGTTTTCAGAAAACTTCCGAAAAATGCTTTTAACATCTGATCGTACAGTTTCTGTAGCTAATTCCTCAGTATCGAGATTTTCATTTCCTGCCATAATTAATACTCTCTGCTACTTTACTCTTGATAGATATAAACTCTGGAAATATTCTAATAAACTCATAAATTAATTCCAATCCTAAAAATAAATATATAGTTTATGGTATAACCATTCAAATTTAAATCATCTACGAGTACATAACCACAGGAAAGCGGGACAAAAAGAAATACATGAGAAGATTTACTCTTCTTCCTATATTTACCGTGCTTTCCCTTCTTTCGACTTCCATTTATGATTAGCGGGAAAATGTATGGACTTGAAGATAAATCTGTTTTTTTGAGTTTTTGAAGTATTAATTTTTACTATGAGGTTATAATTTACCCTCCAACTCCCAAAGTTATGTAAATTGCTATGGAAATTTGATTAAGATACATACTACAAGGAAAAACCCATTTTGAAATATCAGAGAATGATATCGCTTGGTAAACGAAGTTCGATCGGAACATGATTAAATCGGTTTAGGATTAGAGAATTAAACTTGAGATTTATATAGTGCAGACCGGGATAATAAGTTACATAAATACAGATTTATATAACACCAGAAGATCAAATGGAAGATAACAGCTATATATAACTAGGAATCTAAATTTCTTGTTCCCCTAAATATCTAAAACGACTTGAACCTTCCAGCCATCTTCGATCCTCTCTACTTTTAACTGGTTATAGGTAACAGCCTTGATTTCGGTTTCAAATGGATGGCTCTTTGGATAAAATTTTTCTCCTGATGCCCAGGATGTGATCGAATATTCACCGTCCTCTTCTCTTATTCTGTCAACATGAAACTTACTAAAAACAATTTCATCAACTTCAAAGATGTATAGATGCTCAGAAAGCCAGTCCACAATCAGAGACTCCAGATCTGGTGATTTCAAATAAACATTTTTTACCAGCCCTCCTGAAATCTTTCCGATATCTATCATAACATTGAACATAGCAAGAGCAGCATTTTCAAATACTTCTTCCAGGGTTTTTCCATAAGCCAGGAATTTCACATCTGCAGTGTGTTCCAGATATTCATACTGTTTTTGTTGAGACTGCATAGTTCACTATTGGATTTTGTCTTACATCAACTTATCTGCCACAGTGACAGTTTTCAAACTCAAATAAAATCCATTTGAATTAATCCAAAAAACACTCAAAAAGCTAACTACTTCAGCCTGCTCCATATATATAGAATTCTCTGGATCGCAGTAATATGACTGGTTATAGCAATCAGGACAACAGCCCAACCCAGGATGGGAAATCCTGCAATTGAATCCAAGTAGATAGAATTAGCGAAAGCAGCAAGCATTACAACTACAAGACGATCGGCCCTACCCATAAGTCCCCCATAATATCTTCCGAGATTGAGGGCTTGAGACTGAATACCAAGATAGCTAGTAAGGAGCACGCCTACAATTGCTGCAACCCCGATTTCCCAGTTTACATAACCTGCAAAAAATATGCTGCATATAATGAAGACATCTGAATAGCGGTCTATAACGTGATCCAAAAAATCACCCCTTATGGTTGCTCTGTTGGATTTTCGTGCAATTACTCCATCAAGGGCATCAAAAATGGAGTTAAATATTACCATGATGCCTGCAAGCAAAATAAGTTCCTTAGATGCAGAAGAATAGTAAAAACTGATTCCTGCAAAAAAAGCACATATAAGGGAAGCTATGGAAACTGCATCAGGTGAGACCTCATATCTAATAAAAAAATCTGCAAGTGGTTCAATAACTTTTGAGGCAAAAGGTCTCAGGGTATTCAAAGCCATAGTATTCGAGATTCTTCCTTTAATTATATATCAGCGATAGAAAACTATCCAAAAGCAGGAAACCAGTCTCATATCACATATCCGGTTAGATCTGCTTATTTGTATTATTCTGTATTTGACCTGTTTTTGCATAGTTATGAGACTTTTTATTCTTTTCTGGGTTCTTGATTTATTGCAATCGTAGAATGCAGTAAATGATGAAAAAGTTTGTCTATTCCATTAAATATTAAAAAGAATCATGATTTATACTTAAGCTGTGTGCATGATTGTCCACATAATCAATATAGATAAATTTACTTATTTCCTTTCCGAAGATGCAAGCTTATATAAATATTTAATTTTGCATGAATGCTCAAGCTGTGTTGTCACTATATAAGCATCCCCAAGAGTTTGCCCAATTGCAAAAGTTCCATGACCATACGCTATAGCACCTCTACGTCTAGAAAGTGCATTTGCAAGATTATCTGCAAGCTTGAAGCTACCTATTCCACCTTCGACGATAGGAATATCTCCTAGGAAGTACTGCCCTTCGCTGTCTAAAGGCAGAATTATCCCTGCAGGGCCCTCAAGCAGAGACTCTACAACAGCATATTCACAGTGAGCATGAATGATTGCAAGAGCTGAGGTCTGACGATAAATCTCTCTATGGACAACAGATTCAGATGAGGCAATAATATCCAAAGACGAACTATTCTGAATATCTACCTCAATGACCTTATTTCCTTTGATCTCATCAAGCGCAGCCCCAGTCCTGGTAATAAGCATTTTATCCCCAGCTCTGAGACTGATGTTTCCGAAATTTGATTCGACAAGCTTATGTTCAACTAACTTGCGCCCGTATTTTGCTATTTCCTGCCACATCCTAAACAATATATAGATAAAGAATATAATAAGAATGATGTGCATAATTTATAGAGGAAGGCAAAAGCAAAGAAAATCGTGAGAGCTAAAACATCAAGCTTGACTTTATAATGAGAAAACTGTCATAAAGTTTATCTGTGAGTATTGTATTTAGATAAGTCTGCAGTAGTTGTAACTTGCCTCGTTGGCTCAGCCCGGTAGAGCGAGTGACTTGTAATCACTAGGTCGCGTGTTCGAATCACGCACGAGGCTTCTAAATTTTTGTTCAAAGCACCTTTCAGCTAATCTGCCCTAACATTGCATTGATATTCCATTAAATGCATAAATCCTAGATAATTAACTTTAAACTCTGGTATATTTTGCAGGCTATATTAAATGTAATCATTAAAATTTTCCATTGATAGCTTTTTACTATTTTAGTTGTAAATTTACTTTTTTACTCATAAAATTTATACACCTACTTTTGACTTGAAACCAAATTTTCCCCTGTATTTACTGTTTCCAGAACATTAGCATTAAAAGCAAACCGTTTATTTAATTTAGCTTTTTACTTCATGTAATACAAAGTCTGGTTTAAAGCGTATAAGCAAAATAAGGAAACTATCATCTCATAAATCACCTAACTTAGTTATTCTAAATATTATGAGTTAATATTGATAGGTACATAAACATTATAGTCTTAAATTAAATAAGTGATAAGCCACTGATAGACCAAGGTAATGTCCTCATCAGATGGTCATATAAAGTATGATAACCCCAAGTTCTGCATTTTGGAATGGGCAAGTCCATCGGCTTGATGGTGTTCCCGCCGAATCCCAGTCATTCTAATTAATTTTGGAATAATGTCCTCTACGAACTTAACGTCAACAATATATATAATTTAATAAAGCTCTTTACCACTGATGATGATGAAACACGTGGTGATGGCGCAGCCAGGAAGGATTAGTATAGCCGTTCTTCCAATGACTAGTCCAACTGTTTTTAGGATGATGATGGTACCAGTACCCAGAATAATGATTGTGATGATGGTACCGGTAACCATCACCGATTTTCTGCTGAATTTCAGGAGTTAATTTAGTAGATCGAGCCATTATCACACCGTTTTTTACTCTTAAAAATAAATATATCTGAATGTTGTATTTATCGTTTTCTTAGTTTCCTTTGACATAAAATCGGGGTTTAGACTAGATTAATCAGTAGAGCTATTTTCAGGCTCTGTGAGCTATTATTTAGAGTAGGGTAATTTATTCATCAAACTTTAAATAAAAGTCTCTTCAGTTGTCTCAGAATAAGTCGTTTTTTGACCATTTTTATTCCCCATGATATTTGCCGCTGATACTGACAGGAACCACGAGATATTTTTCATACATTTTTATCACTTAAAAAATATATAACATATTTAATGTACATAGTTACTTAAATTTTAGGATAATGTTTTCACATAAATTTTATTTTCTTTAGTTAGGGTAGTACTATTTAGAGTATGGGGGATAACTTTATAATAAATTAAACCAAGTTGGTATTTAAAGGTCTAACCCACCTTCAAACAATCCTTCTATGTGCTGCGGGTATTCACTCACCTGCATTTCACCAGATTATCTTTTTTGACATTGAGATCAGCACCTGATCACATTAGCCATTTAAATAAATTAGAAGAAGAGCTATTGTGAAAATATGTAAGATTGTTTCTTGAATGTGTTATCGCATTGAATGAATTATAAAATGTTGTAGTGTTGAGAGTAAGGACTTATTGATGTGTGCAGAGAGCCTTCAGTAGGTTATAATTAGCAAGATCTGAAAATTAAATTTAAATACAAATTAGTGCAAAGACTGCTATATATAATATATGGGAAAACTATATAATAAATTAAATCTACTTATAACTTAAAGGTTTTCTCGGACCTTTACTTGGACATTCTCTCAGGCTGCAGGCCTTGACGCACCTGCAGCTTACAAGATCAACTTTTGTGACATTTTAGATCAGCCGAATCGCCTAAGCTAATAAAAAATTATATTTCAGATAGATATTCTCACGCTTAGTCTCTTCTTTAACTATATAATTTTCTAGTGGAAGTGAAGGGGTTTTGTGTGAGATTTAAAGGAAAGTTAGATTTTATCCTATGCAATAAACAAGTTACCATTTATGGAAGATTTAACCTTTTTTGAGTAGAACGGTGTCCACCAAGGAAAAATTAGAAGTCTCTTTTAGAGCTAAGATTACGTTGAGTTATTGATGGAATCTTCGATTTTGTGCTTTTTATGTTACACAATTTAAAATGGTATCTGAAATTAAACCATTAAGAAAGGTTATTTTGCGATTTCAACTTATATAAAATTTTTATTTAAAGAAAAAAGTTTATATGTTGGATTGTCAATCTAAAGACTCCCTGCCAACAGTCTGTCGGCAAGATGATTAGAATAACATGAACTTATGCAATTAATTTACAAATAATATGCTTAAAACTCCAAACTATTTAGGTCATAATACTTATGATTAATCTGCTGGTGTTTTTTGCATATCAAATGCGTGAGTCCTAAGGAGAATTCGATATGAAAAAATATTTTTTACCAACGGTTTTATTGGTTTTACTTTTAATGCCACCAGTTTTAGCATCAGGCAATGTAAAAATTAAAGATTTTTCTGCTAACGTTACAAATGGGACTATTCCTTTACATACGCGGTTTATTGGAGATGTCACCGGTAATGTTACTTCTTGGCGCTGGATATTTGAAAATATCGGAACCGGAGCCACTACTTATAGTGGTTCAAACATAACAACACATCATAACTTTGGGAAACCTGGGATTTATAATGTCACATTAAATGTATGGGGATCTGATGGCAATGATACACTTACAAAAACAGGATATATAACTGCCATGACAGCAAGCACAGAAACTGCAATCAAAAATAAAACTACTGAGTCTGTGGGCACAAATGCAAAAGCCAAAAAGGAAACTACTGAGTCAGTAGGAACAAATACAAAAACTAAAAAGGAAACTACTGAGTTAGCAAGCATACCTATGAATCCGAATTGGGGATCAAAGGATAAACAGCATTATTTGAATGGATACAATGAAGGATACACGATTGGAGTTATAAACGGATACAATCGTGGATATGATCTCGGAATTAAAGGTTTGAAATACATTAGAACAGTCCACATAAATTTTGCACCAAAAAGCACTACTTCCCAAGATATCGGATATGCTGGTGGATATAACACAGGATACGATATGAAGTTCCTTTCAGGGTACAATGCCGGATACAATATTTACAAAAAGCAATATATGAAATAAATTAGCAGCAACCATTCTGAAAACTAAACTGTAAAAAATTAGTTGCTTAATAATAGTTTTATAGGTTCTACTTATGAACCCATTATATTTTTTAATTTTTTAAGAGAGTCTGGCTACTTTCGGATGTTTCAGACAATTAAGTCCATCCCCATGAATTTAGTTTTCAGCTTCGCCTACAGTTCACAAAAACAACTTTCAGCTAAATATCTATAGTTTATTTCCATAATTAATTTCTGAAGTAATGTGCACAAGCTTAGCTTTTACTTCTTCATCACAGTCTCCAGTGGTTAGAGTGCAACCCAATTCATGAGTAATACCGAGTTGTTGATCAAACTCAGCTATTTGCTCTTGCATTGTTTTTTCACATAAAGTGAAATTTCCAGGGTCGTCTTCGTTATCAAACAGCACTGGAGTGCACAATAAAGAATATTTCTCGATTAATGGATCACAATCTTCAATGCGTGCACTTGCGACTTCCCAAAGTTGTATCGTAACTTCGTCCCATTTACACTGATGATGTTGGAGATAATCTTCTTTTAATTCCGGCATCATTTGTAACGCTAATTCTGGAGAAATTTCTTTTTTATAGTGATCAATAAAACTCCTTTTAATAACCTTTCACTTTCTGCCAACCATAACCGTTGCCTTCAATTTCTATTTTATTTACTTTACCTTCATTTACAAGTTTATAAAGCATGTTTTTAGCTGTGGACCTGCTGCATCCTACTAGACTCATAATAGTTGCAGTGGACCGGATTCTGTCAATTGATATAGCATTCAGAAACATCTCTTCTGTAAATTTCTGTTGAAATCTTGTTTTACCGCCTTTCATATTGTGTGATCCACCAGACCGTCTATTTTCAAGAAACTACGCTACTATATACGATTCATTAATATTTATACTTTATAATCACTTAATAATGGTAATGGCAATCAATGCATTTTGACGTTCAGATATTGGGTTATGTAGAAAATTTTGATGGAAGAAATTTAACCGGGGAAATTTTAAAAATAGAACAGACAAAAATGTGATATTTAGGCTAAAACTGTTCGTTCATATATACTCTTATTGTAAGTATGTCTTCTGTGATGTATATTCCCAAAAATTCCCAATTATTCCCGTTATTTTCCCATTTTATTCCCATTAAAAATAATAATAAAACAATAACAAGGAAATTAAAATCATAAAAAAAAGGGGAATTATTTTTCAATTAAGTATTGAATTTAGTTACTCTGTTTAGATAAAGCTCCTTTTTTGTACAAAGCATATGAATCCTGAGAGTTAACTTCAATTGCTTTGTTATGCACTTTTAATGCTTCATTACATTTAGTTAAAACATCCCCTTTTTTGCTCCAAGCCTTTATTGTACCAAGCACAGGAATCATGTGGTTTACTTTGAGTTGCTTTGTCATAGGATGTAATTGCATCATCAAACTTGCTTAATTTCGCTATATTGACTCCTTTATTGATCCAACTACCTGAATCTTGCGCAGCCCCTGCAATACTTACCAGCACTAAAGCTATAATTATTGAAAGTAAGGCTATCGAGCATAACTTTTGCTTATTGATCATTTAGTTTACCAATCCTTCAATAAACAAATATAAATAATTAATAGAATTCACGACTATTAATACATTAACTAGAGTAGTTATAAAAATGCTTGATAATAAATAGCTAATAACGACTATAAAAACTTATTTACCAATATAGAAGTAAATGTTTAATTTAAAAGAGTATCTGTAGAAAACCAATGAGTTAATGCAGCTATTATAATAAAATCGAGGTATAGTTCCTAAATTTTACTAGGAATAATCTATGATTTCGGCTAAAAAATGAGAAAATACATAAATTTTCCTACAACAAAAAACTGTGTATCAATAAAATAATAGAAAGATAACTTGGGCAGCATAGTGAATATAATTACAGGTAAATATAAAAAACATCATGATATAATGGAACTATCATAATTATTAATGCAATTCAAATTTTGCCAGCTTCATAAACAACACTCATGTAGGATAATATTTTTTTGATCTATTATTGACCCGATAAATTGGTAAAATGGTGGCTATGCAACAAATTTGTTTAGGAGTGTTGTCCTGAAAAACTGCCAAATTTTGAGCAGTATTTAATCAAAATATATATAATAAACTGAAAAAAAGGTATCAGTGGTGCAAAAATATATGGAGAGAATAATAAATGGAATTTAAGAAGGCAATTACTATCTTGTTAGCAGTTTTGGTCGTAGCTTCATTAACAGCTGTAACAGTAAGCGCAAAGCCTTCGGTTACCCACTCAACTATCCCAAGTCACGTTCATGGCAACTCTGGGCAAAATAAAGGCAAGTGCGGCGTCCCAGATGCAGATGTCCCTAATGGGGGATAATAGGCCAACCTAACGCAGCGTGATGAGCATTGCACAATAGAAACATGGAAGAAAAGCTGGAATCTTTTCATAAATTTAGGGAGTATAACCATGTTATTTTTTAATATGTTGTCTATACTCCTACATCAGCAATTTTTTGAAATCAGAGACTCATAGGTATTCTCTTTATTTCATAACTTAAACTTTTAGAGTTATATTTTCAATTATAAGATTTATCAAACCACTTAATAGGATCTTACTAGTTAATAAAAGAGAATACTACAGTGGTTTTATTACAAAAAAACTGTATATTAGTTAAAACACTAACGACAAAATATTTGACAGTAAATCCACTGACTCAGCATCCGACTTTGTAATAAAACCATTTTAATATAAAATAATTGTCCAATGTTGAATATATTATTGGAAAGAAGTGTTTTTCAGAAACTATTTATTATATAATTAATTAAAAATAACTAGCAAGCTCAGTCAATATTGTAGCTCATCGAAATTTTTTGGTATAATAGAATATCAACCAACTAATTTTCGATAGCTGAATTATTACCAAAAACAAATTTCATTTTAGTTATTAATTTTAACCATAAAGGAGTGACATAAATGTTAAAACAGTCGTCTAATAGAATGAAAAGGATACTAGCTATTTTACTGGGAGTCATTTTTGTAATATCAATGACAGCTACGATAGTAAGCCCAGCTGCTGAAATACATAATGTGACAAAGACACCGAAAATAAAAGAATTTACACTTGAAGAACTTGCAAAGTACAACGGTAAAAATTGGAAGGCGGCTTATGTTGCCGATTCAAGGCATTGTCTATGATGTCTCTAATAGCTATCTTTGGAAAAATGGCGAACATAAGGGGCACCATGCAGGAAAGGACCTCACCGAAGAAATAAGCAAGGCAGCACACGGACCTGGAGCAATTACTGGTTTTCATGTTGTCGGAACTTTGAAAAATAAGTAGTATTAAAAATACTGGAAAAGAGCTCTCGCAGATATGGGGTCTAATTTCACAGCAGTTCAAGTTCTTATAGAATACAAATGTAAATTGCTTAACTCTTTAGGTCGAGATAGTGAAGACGCATCGTGTAATGCATTCTAGTAAAAGAGATTATTGGAGTGATAAAGAAAATATCGCTATTAATCATATGCAATTTGATTTAGCACCTAAATATAATGAGAAAGCTCGCGATAAACTTGCTCAGGTAAAAGCTGCAAAAGGAATGCCTATCGGTACTGAAAATGGGGAAATAAAAGCTGCTGAAGGAGTGAGAGTAGACACTGAAACTAATGAAAACTAGGAAGGAAATGGTTATTACTAGTTAAATAAATAAAGATATGATTATGAATAGCCAAAGAGTAAGCGACAAAGTTATAGCAGATAGCATGGATAGTATAACTGTCTTAAAATCATATCAAATTTAATAAAAAAGGGGCGAATTGAATGTTGAAACAACAAATTAGTAGAATAAATAAGGTGCTGACTATTTTGATGGTAGTCTTATTTGTAGTGTCATTGACAGCTTGCAGCATTGAGCGCTGAACCAGATCACGATCAAGGGAGCCACGAACATCATGAGAGCCACGAACATTGGTGGAATCACCATGGGAACCACGACAATCATGGAAGCCATGAACATTGGTGGAATCGCCATGGGGGCCATAAACACAAAGATGGAGACAACAGCCACCATTGAAACCACGATCATTGACCACTATCATCACGATGACTGTTGAATATGGGACCTTTACCATATCCTTTTTTTTACTGCAAAAAGGCAGAATGCAGAGTCAACAGTTATGCTAACAAGGTTATGTTTTTATCGTTACATTAATGCAAGTTTCGTTTGTCTTAAAATCTCTGGATTTCGTAAATACTATCAATAATAAGAAAAGCTTGTCGATCTCTGACTCTTGGAGCTTTTAGAACTCTTGGAGCTTCTGGGACTCATAGAACATATGGAGTTAATGGAACACTTGGAACTAATTACAGGCCTAAACAACCATCATAAATATAAAAATAAGGGGAAAATAATTATATAGTTCTGGCAGTGTACTAAAAGTTCTGTAAAGTGTGGTTGATTCTGTATCTTTTTTATTTCCAATGAAAAATAGGAAATGCTCAGTCTGTTGGCATACGATTTAAACTGTTAGGGGGTAATAAGTCTTTAAAGCATCGGGTTAATTATCTCACTAACTACACAAACAATATTTTATTGTTGTTAACTTCACATTGATAGATGTCATCTCCATATATAATTTATAAGGATTGGTCACCTAATTTACAGGGTAATAATGACATTCCTTAAGGTAATAGATATTGCCCGATTTCATTTTGAGTCTTCTGCAGCACTTATTATTTTGTCTGTGTTGAAATTAATGGAAAGGCAATCTTTTTGATGGCAAACATTCTGTTTTTTATTTTCCCA
>CAWKGG010000058.1:0-7518 GCA_963848985.1 uncultured Methanosarcinaceae archaeon | reverse complement strand
CGGCCCGGCTCGACCTTCGTTCGCGTAGGGACCGCTCGCAAAGCGACTGAACGCCACGCCGATGCAAACCCTGATCGTCACCGGTGCCGCTCGGGCATCGGCGCCGCGGTCGCGCGGCTCGCGGCCGCTCGCGGATATGCCGTGGCCGTCAACTACCGCGCCGACGAGCCGGCTGCCGGCCGCCTCGCGCGCGAGATCGAGCGGGCCGGCGGACGAGCGGTCGCCGTCCGAGCCGACGTCGCCGACGAGCGTGCCGTCGCCGAGCTCTTCGCGACCGCGGAGCGCGAGCTCGGCAAGCTCGACGCCCTCGTCAACAACGCCGGCATCACCGGCAGCTTGGGCCGGCTCGAGGCGTTGAGCGGCGACGAGCTGGCGCGCGTCCTCGCCGTGAACGTCGCCGGAACGCTGCTCTGCGCGCGCGAGGCGGTGCGCCTATCTCGACGCGTAACGGCGGCGCGGTTGTTGGCTGGATCGCCATTCCTTTTAGTAGAGAAGGAATTGAAGAAGCTTTCTTGATTGTCGCAGTTAAACTTGTAAATATCAAATTGGATCTTGCTTTTTGCTCAAAATAATTGTCCGGTTAGAAAAAAACAGGGGGATTCGTATCCATGAAAAGGTAGGTGATAAAATGCAAGGCAGGTAAACTTAAATGGTATTCATACTCCTGGAAAACTTAATACTTATTTTAATCCCAGTACCCTGTACAGCTGTTTTAAAAGAACGTTATTATTGTGAATCTTCAGGCTCGGGAAAAGACGAAAGATGGAAGAAAAGTATGGGGCAGAAAGGGTTGCTTTCTGGAGCTGGAATTTTAAACAGGTCCGCTTGATGGGGAAAGTCTCAAAGTTATCTATGAGCGTGCTGTTTCCGATTTCGTGCAAAAAGTTATGCCTGCAGTAAAAGATAGAAGAAATGTGATATTCTGTGTCCATCAGGGTAGTTTTAGCGCTCTAGTCAAATATATAGAAGATATTTCCTGACGAGGATGTAACGGACGTCAACTTTTCCACAGGGGAGTTGGTATATACAATTTTTCAGACGGCAAACTGGTAAAGGAAAATCATGAAAGGGTCCTAAAACAAAAATAAACTTCTAAAAGCTTATCTAAAAAATTAGAGAATTCTTAGTAAACAGATTGTTCGTAAAATGTTAAAACAAGTATCTAAAAATGATTTAATCTTGTTTTATTCAGATTTAGCATGTAGATTGAAATGCAAATTTGTCTATTATCCAATTGTGGAAAATGGTGTATGATTTTTATTTTTTTAAGACTTCTATTGGTTTGTACTCTCTAAATTATTTAGCCAAGGATTATGCAACATCAGTAATGCCAGAACATAAAACTTGAAATTGGCAATTAAGGAGACTAACTTGTGACTTTAAGTCCAAACAGGATTATACTACGCGCAGAAATTGAATACAACCGTGAGAAGAGCAACAAATATGAGAACAAAGATAGGGATATTAAACAAATTGATATATCATTGAGAAAGAACTACCTACTGAGATAGAAAAACAGTATGATATATATATTCAGACAAAAATATTAGACGTTCATGAAGCTAGCATTCATATTGATTTTGAAGTACTATTACGTGCATTAGGATCTTTGGCCCTATTTGCCTTTCAAAACACTTCCCAAATTAATGAATTCAGTAAAAGCATTAAACTAATAAAAGATACATGTAAACAATTGTTAAGTAAGATTTTAGAACATAATGATAATGAGTGTACTAAAGTCGAAGTCATATTCAAGGATATATCTTAGGATTTTAATAGACTAAGCGCTGATCTTTCGAACTGTGCTAACCTAGTAAAAACTAGTTTAATTGACAGTGGTGCAACACTCGGAAAAGATTTCACAAAACTAGACTGCTACAAACTTGCAATGGAACTCATGAAAAATTGTGGATAATTTCGATAAACCTCATATTTCAACAAATTGTATATATATATCTTTTATATGCAACCAGCCAAAATTGGGGTTTATCCAAATTCTAACTATTTTTTGCTTTTTTCATACCATAGCTTTTGTGACTAAACATATGTTTTTCAATTTCCATATTTGTCACAATCTTTCTTTCCATGATACTTCGCGTGTCAAAATGTATGTTACTTAAGAGTTAATATAGTGTGAAAAAAATATAAATCTGCAGTCCTTTATCCTTGATTATGCTGTTAAGGAAGGTTCCTACAAGACCTATTCATAAGTTGCAATCTGCAAGCCTACGATCGTGTAAGTAAATGTGATATTCAAAGTGCATTATCGAAACAGGTGATGAACTTAAAAATAAACAAGGGGTAGATAATCTGAGTAAATGCTACCTTTTATATTAGCATACGCATGATCTGAAATTCCATCCCCACGATCTACTGTATTTTGTGAGAATCTGGTAGCATCCGGTTTTCTCAAGAAGTTACCTCCAATATAGGGTCACAGATAATATTAATACCTAGAGTTTTTATGATGTTATAGGCATTTCCTATCCCATTTTAATGGTTATTTTGTTTTCATTGAAATAATTGTTGTAAATAAGGTTTATGTTGCTTCTGCTACAGATAAAAAAGCCTAAATTATCACTGTTTTGAATAGTGTTGCTTGATAATATATTATTATTAGAAGTGCTCATCTAAATTCCATTGTGATTATTAAAAACATTATTTCCTGAGAGTTTATTGAAATTGGAGCTTGCAAATAAAATTCCACCGTGCGCTCCATTATTAGTAGCCATATTCTTAGATATCTTATTCTTTGTGGCACACCAGAGATAGATTCCACACGAATTGTTCAATAGGATATTGTTTTCAATTGTACACTTATCGCTAGAACATAGAAAGATTCCTGCATAGATGGGTTCTTTGCTCCACTTATTTTGAACCGCTAACTTTTATGTCATCTGCTCTCAAGAGAAACGAATCAGCGTACGAATTCCTGGCTTTAATTATAGTATTATTCGGTTCTCTGGAATCGGATAGAATGGTAAGATTTTCTTTGGCTATTTTGATATTTTCTACATATTTACCTGGTTTTACGATAATTACATCACCTGAGACTGAATTATTAACTGCAGTTTGTATGAATCCCTTTGATAGACTAAAATCACAGCAGCAGTTCCAATGCTTGACAATGATACTCAGATCAGAAGAACGAATAATAGAAATGTTAGCTTTTTAATTTCAATTCCTCCATTCATTTAAAAAAATTCACCCCGTAGTACACTTGAACATGTATACAAAATCCAAAAACCAAGCTAAAACAAATGAAAGAGCAAAAGATATCATAAACTTATTTCGATTTAAATCAAATTTATTCCTATACATATTGATCACATCAGCAGTTACTTTTACGCAACCACCAACTTCTGCATCTTTGGATATACTACACGCTCAGGAATACGTTCATGGTCAAGATGACTAAGTTTATCAAGCATATATAAACATCCTGCATAAAAATGGGGGCATGCCTCCAGGTTATAAGGCTGTTTTGATCATTCCTCACTCTTTTTTATCCGTTTTCTTTATGGTATAAATAAGTCATCTTCTTAGTTATTTTAAATGAATGAGAATAATAATATTTTTTGAATAAAATTTATTTCCGCATAAAATATTTTAACATTGAACAATGATTTGATATTAATACTGTTTTTATAATAACTCATGAATATAACTTATTTCTGCATGAAACAACCTAGAAAATAACAATTTTTTAATATTTGTTGTATTTTATAATTATTTCTGTATAATCTCCAAAAATAATCAGCAAATCCTATACTTTAAAGATAACAACCGTTGTCGCAAAATATTTTTATTTCCAGATTTTGCATCTAATTTTGGTAGTTTGCTTTGATAGTGTAGCTCAAGTTCTGTGAAATCTGAATGGCTCTTTATCCACATCTTTCACTGTAAAAAGTAGGATCTGAGTCAAATGTTATGTTAACAAAGTTCTGTTTTTATCGTTTTTGAAATACACAGCTTTTTTTGTGTCTAAAGCTTTGTACATTTCAGTTTAATCTGAAGTTTTAGGGGTATTTTTATATAAATGTTGGATAAATACAGAGTTTTTACTTAAATCACTGAATAATGGATAGCTAAAATCTTGCTGTCAGATGAAATTAAGGCTTCATCCTGGATTACCATAAACAAGTATATAATAATATAGCATCAATCAAAAAAGCAGATTAAAGGATATAGAGCAGATGTTAAGAAAAATTTTCAAATAAATCGCTACAGCTAACAAATCCAAATCCCAAACTAATAATGTAATCACATAAAAGGTGCAGGTTTCGCATTCCTAGGATCTTTTAACCTATAATCTTGATATAGCAACTCTTCTACTTTTTCTTCGAAGGAATATCTAATTGAACTCTATTCCTGAAGCACCCTTCCCTTTTCGGAGAGTGACTTCTTTAATCATACCAATCAAAATTAATTCAGCGATAGAGTTTGCTACAGTTATCCTAGCTCTGCAGTTTTTGCGATCATTTTACTTATTTGGGTGTAAGTATTTTTAATTTCTGTTGCAGTAGTAGTCTTCTTATTATGATCTATCAATTTTAAAATCGCAAGTAATATGATTTTTTTGTGAAATACCATTCCGGGTACTAATTTTTCAAATCTATCCGCATCAACTGTATCAAACATTTTATCCATTTGTTCTGGAAGGACTTGGGAAAATCCATTTTCTTCAGCATATATCGCAGAAGTTCTTAAAAGTTCAATTGTTTTCCTAGCATCTCCATGTGATTTAGCTTAGATTGCAGCACATAGGTTAATAGTTTCTTCAATATTGGATCCTGCATTCCACAGATTTATGAAGATGTCTAATTTGTTTCTTATTTAGCCACCATTTAATCATTGGACAGTAGATCAATTTTCAAGCTATTTTCAGATTGAGAAAATTGATGATTTCTTGTGTACATCTGTGGAAAGTAAGTTGGATAACTTTTATTCTGAAAAGATATATTTTTTTGATATCAGTAGAGTAAAAAGAGTCATCTTACTTTTAAGGAAACTGATATTCTATAACCTTGGTCTGAACAGGTTGTAAATTTATCTTACTTGTTATTTTCGTATATCTAATTTTAATAAAGGCTATAAACCAAGAATGATAATTTCCTTGGTATGCTTGATAAAGCCAAATAATTGTATTTAAGACGATGTTTGATACTTGACAGTCAAGTTAAAGAACCTCAAAGATATCGAGGAAAGAAAATGGCATGTTTTAATAAGTTTGAATCAAATAGTTTTGTTGATCCCTGACAATACGAAAAATATGTAGCTCGAGAAAGTTGAAATCTCTAATCAAGTAATTGTAATTCATCTTAAATCTTTGTATTTGTGAGAATAATTCAGGATGGCTTCAAAAAATGAAGATCAGCAATATTTGGTCACAAATCTATTGGATATATCTGGATTCGAGAGAGAAAACTGGATAAAAAGTCCGGAAAATTGAAGCATAAAATATAAAACTAACACAGTTATTTAATGCTACAAAGCGCCAAGAACGGGAAAAAGTCACAGATAATATACGTTATGTATTCAATGAGAGATTTTCATAATTTCAAATTGTGAAGATTAAGAAACTGGATCTTTGGGGTAATTGTTAAGTAAAAATTAACAGAGTTCTGGTAGACTAGTATATATATAACTCATATAACAACTAAAATTTATTTAAATAATATCTGAGTTGGGAATTACATTGTTCAGGGCCCGAGACTGCCTAATTTCTACTTTAATGAATAATATTCTTTAAACGAAACTTTTAGCTCCAGATCAATATCTTTTTCTCTAGCACTAACTCGCTTGTTTTACACCTTAGACTCGTCTGCCTCCCAATTTCTAAAGCGGGTTGATATCTTCAGGTTCTTTTGTATTATCCAGGATACAATCTGATATTTTCGTTTTTATGAATAATTTAGGCAAAAAAGCCCTTGATCATGGCGCTTGTGTTACCTTAGCAAATTATATTATTTTATCCTTTTTCCTATCTTATGATACTAATCAGGGTTTCAAGAACTATGTAATTGTTTTTTTATGGGAAGACTTTTTAAGCCCTAAATAGGTGCAAATATGGATTTTATAGTTTACATGTGCTCATAGAACCCTGAATAAACTCTAAAGAATATTTAGATCAACTTCCGATTTCCACGAGTTATTGTGTCCCTGTTTAGATCTGTATTTATTTTTCCAAAATTAATCGACTCTCTTAAATCAAATTTTAATTTTTGCTGAGAACTAATTTAAACAAAAAGTTTCTTCTCGATCGCATTTAAGCTATGGGTTTATGGTAGATTATGAGACTCTAATAGCATCTATTAAGGCTACAATAAATAAGTTAGCAAATATCTACTTTGATCCAATATATACTTCAATTATGAACTATCTGAAAAAACATTATAACCCGTCTAAAGTTAATGAAAAATGAGAACTCTTTGTATGGGATAAAATATTACTTATTATTTCAGTAATAATATTTAGTTCACATTAAATTAAATCATGTGTTAACTTTATATATTCCTTAGTCTAATAATTTTTTGTATGATAACATTTAATATTTTTGTATTCATACACATAGAGGGGGTAATAGCATATGCAGATGCGTAAGGGGGTAGATTGGGTTTGTTTTCAGTTCTTGCACTTGATTCTAATTTGCTAATTTCCGACTCAGTTAGTGTATTATCTTCGCAATCTCAACTTATCGATAGGCTTCTCAGACATGAGTTTACTGTTTTGATTCCAACTTAAAAACGAGGAAGCTTCCATTGGGAGCAAAGTCTTACTAGCGGCAAGTTATGCTGACCGTGTACTCATACTTGATCAAGGTTCTACTGATCGGACTGTGGAAGTAGCGGCTCTAGGGGGAGCAAGAGTTGTTCCTCTAGCAGGCGGAGAAGAATCACTGCTCCAAGTTCTTTGCAAATCATCCATTGATTCTGATATTGTAGTACTTATTTATCCGGAATGCATGCAGGATATAGATCTTCTCTCACATGTCCTTGAACCATTAAAGCAAGGTTTTGATTTGTCTGTAGGTTCCTGGCCCTACCGTGTCTCCTATGAGCAGGAAACAGTGATGCTTCTTAACGGGAAAAATACTTTTAAGGAGAAAATAGGTTTCTTTGCCGTAACCTCAGACTCACTGCAGAAAATAAATTTAGGCAAAGAGCATTTGTCTTTAAAATCCCTGCTATATGCAGCGAAGACCGAAAAGCTTAAAGTAAATTACCTGAGCTTCGATGTTGATCCCATATTCAAAAAGCTTGAAAATACTCGCATAGGGGTTGTAGTGCCTGCTTATAATGAAGAATTGCTCATGGGTGAGACTCTTAGGGGGATACCTGAATATGTAGATAGGATCTATGTAATCGATGATGGTAGTATAGATCGCACCGGTGAGATTGTAAAAAAGTTCGGAGATCCAAGAATAGTGTACCTACAACATGAGTTTAACAAAGGCGTAGGTGCTGGAATAATAGATGGGTATAAACTTGCTCTGAAAGATGAGATGGATATAGTTGC
>CAWKGG010000057.1:0-16197 GCA_963848985.1 uncultured Methanosarcinaceae archaeon | reverse complement strand
TTTAGAAATCACAAAGAATGCAGACTCTTTCCTAAAATCATTACTCGATTTGAAGAGAGATATAGTAGCGAAAGATATTCCTTCTACTAGACAGAGCTACATGGCATAAATCAAAAAAGGCGGAGAAATTTTATCAAAAAATGAGCACTGGCTGCAAAAAGTATATTTCCCTCCAACTACTCAGATAGGAAACCAACAGAGTATTGTTGGAAAACATTACGAAAAAGTTAACGTCAATAAAATTATTTAGAAATCTAAAGGAAGAACTTGGTAGCTTTTGGTAGAGCATCTATTTGCGTATAAAATATTTAATTATTTTAAATCTTAACAATATAGAAGCAAAAATCATTCTAAAAATTCACTGAAAAAATTCTTTTTAAGAGCACGAATATAGAAAATTGTAGTAAACTCATTAATTAATTATACTTCAAAAAATCAATTGTAGTTTAGAATGTAAATATTTGCGCTTAAGGATCATTAGAAATGAACTTATGCACATTTTTAACACTACCATTTGGATCCGACTAGATTTAAAAAGTATAAAAGTGTTATTTTTTTATGCTATATATGAGGAACTATGTTGGAAAATCGCTATAGTTGGAATTCTAAGTTGTGAATAAAATCTATAAACCTGTGACAAAAAAGATCTAATTACGTTAACCTGCCAAATACAGGATAAAAAATCAGTCGTTGGATCAATTTTAGGGTTAACTATACATTTAATAGTTACAGAAAAATACGATCATGCGTGATAAATAAACATAATTTGGATTGTTTTGTTGGAGATTATATTTTATCATCTAGTAAGAGCTCTACCATACTGCAGTCAAATGTAGGTATACCATACCTTTTAGAAACTTCTTTTCGTTCAGAGAAACTATCATCAATGAAAATGGAGTTTTCTGGATCCATGTAATCTGCTTTAGATTCCTCTTTATTAAGTAAAAGAATCTCATCAAATAGGCTTTCTAATCTCCATTTTTTTAAGATATGTAGATAAATCATTTACAGTTTTAGTTATCAATACTATCTTGCATGTTTTATTAACACATTGGTATAAAAATTGAACTAGCTTTGTATTCACTTTATTTTTTATGATTAAGGTATCATCAAGATCCACATACACTTTATCAAAGGTTATATTATGCCTATATCGATTTATGAGAGCCCTGTCAATCTCTATATCAAAATTGTTTTGAGAAATTTCGATTTTTACTAGTTCACTTTCATAAATACTTAGCAAAGGGAAATTAATCCCCTGCACTCTATGAGTTGCCATCGTTCCACTAATCCTAGGAGCAATTTCAAGCAATTTCAATACTCCGTTTTTATCTTCTTTGACCTGAAAAAACCAGGCTCCTCTAAGATCTATACATTTAGAGATTATGGTAGCATATTCTCTGAAAGTCTTGTTTAAGACAGCATCAACAGGCTTACTATGCATGGAAATTCCGGCCCTTGTTCTAATTCGTTCCCTTCCTCCACAGAACAGTAACCCCCTCTTTAAATCACTAAAGCAGTCAATGGTATATTCTTTTCCAGGCAGATATTCAAGGACAATGAGATCTGAATTAGCTTTTATTAAAGCTTTCAGGGTTTCTTGATCTGGTACGATATTAGCCCCCTGAGATCCCTGGCCTACATCGGGTTTTACGAATAAGGGGAATTTAATCATCTCAAACCCGATGTCTGATAGATCCTGAGGAGTATATAACTTTGGAACAGGTAGTAGATCCCTAAATGTCTTATATGTTTTTGATTTGGATCGACATATTCTGCAAGTAGCTACTGGAGAAGAGACGATTCTTGCATTAAGTTCGTTTGAGTTCACAGCTAAAGCAAGGACTACATCATCATGACAAGGGATTACGAAATCAATTTTGTTTTTGGAAATTACCTCATTTAACGGCTCAATCCAATTTTTTGAATGAACATCAGGCACAATAAAATGGTTTGCAAAAACATAAGGTGCATGATTTGAGATGACACTGCTAGCCGAAAATAAAGCTATATCCTTGCAATCTCTTAAAGAGCTCCAGACTTCCATTGCAATCTCAGTTCCTCCAGGAAAAATTAGTACATTTTTAATCACGATTTAACTCCCTAACAGATTTAGATATTTTTACATAATTCTAATAATTATAATGCTTACAAGCTAGAATATACTGCTTTTGTTTGTGCACTCTATAAGTAGGTTCTTTGTCTAGAGCTTTCATATAAGCACATATCTTTTCAATTAGGATACCGTAATCAAGATATACAGTTTGAATCTCTCCAAAATTATCCGTAAAAACTTTGAATCAAATATATAAAACTTGTTTTCTCTGCCATTTCCTTTATAACGCTTAGCTGGTCGATATTGGAGATCGCCTGAGATCTATTTGTAAAAGTAGGTTTAGATATTTTCAGACTATTGCATTTGTAGTTACTGCAAAGGTAAAAGAAGTTGTTATAACTTTTCTACTGATTTTAAACGCAACCTGAAGAACCAATATACCATTAGAAACGAATAATATATTTTTGGCTCCCAAATATTCTTCTAAATTCTTTTCAAATAACAGTACAAATTCACCATTTTTGTTAGTGATTTAATATCCATATTTCCCCGAGATATTTGATATAATCTTCAAAAGGTAGAAGATCTAATTTAGTGACATTTATCATTTAAGTACACCTTTACCTATATAAATCATTTTGATATCATAATCAAATTTTCTCTGGGATTCAAGCCATACTTATAAGACTCTTCCTCCATAAAAAGATCATTATGATAAACGATATTTAACCTAAAGCCCGAAGATTTCAATTTTTCAAAAATGCCTAATCCATAAATTCGAACATGATCTTCTTGACCAAAATATTCTAATCTGTCCTTTTCATCGTTTATGGATTCATCTTCATAAGAATCAAATATTTCTTCAGAATAAGGCGTCTGTAAGATTGCCTTTCCCCCTTTTTTTAAAACTCGGTATAATTCTTTCATTGCTTTAATATCATCTGGGACATGTTCTAAAACATGATTGCAAATAATGAAATCAAAATACTCGTTCATAAATTGTAAATTTGTGATATCCACTTTTTGTAATAATTTATTTTTGGGATCTGGGGATAGATCTCCAGCTATATATTTATCAGTTTTTATCACCAGTCTATCCTGTAGATGTCCTTCAGGAGCTATATGAAGTATGCTTTTGTGTTCCAATTCCTTCCACATATCTAGTTTATCAAAATAGAGAATTAGATGACGTAATCTATCATGTGATCCACAGTAATAACATCCAAAATTTTGAAGATTACTCCCTATAATATTATATTTTTGGACTCTTTGAGAAACAAAGCCTTTCCATGGGATAAAAGAATCAAAATGATGTCCACAAACATTGCATGTATGTTTGGAGCCAATAATATGTTTAATATTAAATCTTAAATTTATTAGATTAACTGTTAAGTTTAAATAACGATTGGATTTTAACTTGAAAAATTTCATAAATAAATTTAACTACCTAGATTAATATTCTTCTCATTAAACTTCGCCGAATTTAATTTTCTAACGGTAAAAATCTGAATTAGGTACAATTCATTAAAATATTTTGCAACTGGTTTAAACTTCAGTTCAAAATAGGATTTTCACCCATATTTTATTTTCACAATTGTAATAGAAATAACAGCTGTTATAATCACCATGTGGGAACGGTCACAATTTATTGAGGACCTCTCTCAGAATCAATTTTTTATCAAGCTTTGTCCCCTAAAATAGTTAAAGTATTTAATACAATTTATATTGCCTGCATGTCAGGTGATACAGCTCCAAAATCCAGTACTGAACATAAAATTGAAAATCACTCGATTTTGTAATTGGTACAATCCTTGTGATTGTATTTCTTTGTTGAAGTCTTTCGATCTTAATATTGAGTTTAAACAAATAACATTTTTTTCCTACAAATTCAGCTTTTCAGTCCAGAAATCAAAAAATTGCTAGATTTTGGACCAAACTCGTTCAGGCTCAAATGCAATATAATTTATACCCATCGTCTGGAAGAAGTGTTATTCTTTTCCGATTGAGTCTTCTAGCTTCATTTTACCCTAATTTGACAGAACAATGCATATTATAATGTATAAATTGGCTTCATAATTCTTTTTGCCCATAAAATTTAAAGAATTATCTTTTGTTTTTTGATTTTTGCTATCTATTTTTCTGGTAGATTCTGTGCCGATAAAATGCATTTTTTTTCAAGAAAATAAGGTACTAATTAGTTGGATAGTTCAAATTAGGTTTTATTGTAACTTTCAAAGAAATAGCCTCGGAAATTAGTGAAAACATTTATTTCGATAATTAAGAGATCTTTTATTTTAGTTTTAATTAGGTTCATTCGTTTTGTCTCGTTATGTTCGATTTCTCAAGCTGATTAATTGGAGTTCAAAAACAGGTTATTTTTGAACAATCAAACTTCAAAAATCTTTGAGAAATAATCAAATCATCAAGTACTAATTTTATTCTTATAGTTTGTTTTTTAATAGTTACTCCCATATTTATTTAGATGTAATAAATATTAATGATAATTATAAAATATAGCTTTCTAAAATAACTATAAAGGCAAAAAAATTTTTTGAAAATATACTGAAAAATATCTGTTTTAAGGCCAAAATATAGAAAATTGCAGTAAACTCATTAATTAATTGTACTTTAAAAATCAATTTTGGTTTAATATTAGAATGTAAATATTTACGCTTAAGGGTTGTTATGACTTAACTTGGGCACATTTATACACTGTACTCAACAATTTTCACAAACTTACTAATCGATTAAATTCAAAAATAAATATTTGTGACCCATTTGTATTCGGTTAAGATTTAAAAGGTCAAAAAGTGTTATTTTTTAGGTTATATATTTAGGAATTACGTTTGAAACCACTGTTATTTTCTTTCACCTGGAAAAATCAGCCTCCTCTAAGATCTATACATTTAGAGATTATGTTAACATGATCCCGAAACTCTGGTTCAAGACAGCATCGAAAGGCTTTATATACATTGAAATTCCGGCTCTTGTTCGTATTCTTTCCGGAATCATGCGTATATATGGCTTCATCTTAAAACAAAACAGTCATTTCTTACGCATCAAATACAATAATCAATAAGGAAAGAGAAATTAGAAGAATAGACCAGTGAGTCAATAAAATGAGGAGAAAGTAAGTAGATATCAACCAAAAATGGAGGCTAAACTAGTTTCCGGTACCATATAAAAAGAATTGTATAAGTCTAGAGTATCTGAAAAACTATAAAACCATAGATGAGTCATTCAAAGAACTATACAAAAAAGAGAAGAATGCGAAAGATCATGATCATATTAAGGATAAAGTAAAATTTTATGTAAGAAAGTAAAAAGAATAGTAGATAAATGTATACACTCACGAACTTCGTCGCATATAACTATTAATGCTTCCGAAATTACAAAATAAAGTTCAAAGCAAAAAATTCATTTGGAGGATATTTTTTAAAAAACAATTCTTAAATTAGATCCGGAATTTTAAGAGCTAATTTGATATTCTTTTATTGTTACTATTATAAAATAAAACTTTATTACCGAAAATCCTAGCTTCATTGTAGAAACATGACTTAGTAACTTGTTTGCTATAATCTATCCCTCGTTAACCCTATTATAATTAAGATGTTCAGTCCGAAACCAGTACATATCCCTCGTGTTGCGTCAATCCATAAAGATTGAACGATTCTAAATAGCCATATCCAATTTTAAACGACATTTTACCATTGATGTGACGCTAGTCGTCATATCACAGAGAGAAATCGCAAACTAGAGAAGGTCAAAACCGTCCACTACCAGGTATCGACAATATAGATCAGTTAAAAGAATCCTAAAACATAGATTTAAATCTTTGGAATCATGAAAATTGTATTATTTAGTACTATTATTCTAATTGTGTCTACCATTCTGACCTCTTAATTGTTTTTTTGATGATATCAATGATTACATCAGTTGTTGTCATTTCCAAATCGGCATAGAGTGGAAGACATAATACACAGTTAGCGATATAAGATGCAACATTTAAATGATACTTATCAACTAGATTTTTATCCTGAAAATAAGCTGAACTTACTGTTAAAGGGAAAAAATATTTTCGTGCTTTTATTCCATTTTGGATTAGATTTGAGTAAACCTTATCCCTTTGACCGAGGCTTTCAAAAACCACAGGCATATAAATATAATTATACCTGGACGATATAAGTTTTTGAAATTGAATGTTTAAACCAGACAAACGTTCTTTATAATGAGAATATAACTCCTCACGTTGCTTTATTTTAGTATCAACATGCTTTAAGTTACATAGGCCCATAACAGCTTGAAATTCATTCATTTTAGCGTTTGTGCCTGCAAGCTCTACTTCTTCCTCCGATTTGATCCCATGATTTATCAAAAGCCGGATTTTGTCAGATACATCAGTCCTCTTTGCAACAATAGCTCCTCCTTCTATTGTGTGCATTATCTTTGTTGCATGGAAGCTGAGACAGGACACATCGCCATAATTCATTAAAGATTCACTTTTGTATTGGACTCCAAAAGAATGAGCTGCATCATAAATTAATTTCAGGTTATACTTATATGCAATTTTCTGTAGTTCTTCCACGTAACATGGATTTCCATAACAGTGAACGGCCAAGATTGCACTTGTATTTTCGGTGATCTTCTTTTCAACATCTACTGGATCGATGTTCCATGTTTTGGGGATCAATATCTGCAAAAACTGGTGTAAGACCTTCCCAGATTAATACATTTGTTGTAGCTGGAAATGTGAATGGAGTAGTGATTACTTCTCCTGTAATCTCAAGGGCTTTCAATGCAACATTGAGAGCAATTGTGCCATTTGTCACGGCTACGATATTCTGAACCCCCAGATACCCTTGTAATTTATTTTCGAAGGTTTGAACAAATTTTCCGTTATTAGTCAACCACTTACTTTCCCATATTTCTTCAAGGTATTCTATATAATCCCCTATAGGAGGCATATCTACCCTAGTTACGTTGATTATGTCCATATTGTAAAAACTATAGGTATTTTATATAAATGTGACTCTAAGTTGAGTTATTTTCCAATGCAGTCTCCAATTATGTCCATTTGGATCTGAAGTAATATATGAGAAATATGAGAACATTCTTTTTGTTTGTTGCTTGCAAAGATGATTCATTTAAAACCTCATGGAAGGATTTAGAGGATAGCTAAGCTCGCATATACTCGAATTTTTGCTGAAGCAAACTGTGAAATTAAGGGCTCCTTGCTATTTTGAGTAGGCAATTTACAGACTTTTTAATATCTTCAGAGAATTCCAGAATTTACAATTAATCCCACTGACAACTGACTGCAACAAATCAAAACTCTAGAAAATAATAGAGAATCTATAACCTTAATTTAAACTATTTCTATCTATAAATACAGCTTAGCTTCTCAGCCCCATTTTTGTAAAATATAGAGTTGCTTCTTGTGCCTTTTGATTTTTGACAGATCCCATACTCCTAAATAATTCCGAAATTATAAATGTGTTTTTAATAAAAATATGATGTATTATCTTATAAATTCTATCAAATTTAAGCCCTAAGTCAAAATCGCCCTTTATCAAATTGTAAAAATTGATTGAATTTAAGACCGCTTGAAATGATTTTTTTAGAAGAGATACATAACAATCATATTCTATTAGCTCAACAAAATTTATCTCCGCCCATTTAAAGAGCGACTCAAACATTGGAATTATAGTTTTTCTAGAATCTGTAAGTTAGTACTCCACCTTCGATGGTACCTGAGCATAAACTTTTCTCAGAACCATACTTCAACTGGAATTTTTGAGTTTAGAGATTCATCTGAATAATATTTTCCAATGCTATGAACCAAATTATGTAGTTGCAGCCACTACTAAATCCACAATGTCATTCATGGATAACTGTCGCAGTAATAATTGGATGAAATTACTGGTTAGTTATTGAATGAACAGGTTTCTATTTGAGAAATTGTTCACAGAACCTGCATCAAAATCTGCCCATATTATTGTGTAGTACCTGTTTCTTTAAAGCTTTTACACAGATCAAGATACGTATTTGATATCGAGGTTTTGCATTTTGTTTGCCTGTAATCACGGAATATCCTTTGCTGCCCACATTTCCAGAGTTAGTTACATAATAGGTGGTGATACCAGTTCTATATCAATAAATTTATGGACATGACAACGCAGTTATAATCAAAGCTAACCTTTATAAAGCTTTTACGGTTGCAGTATCACTAGTGATTCCTGATATCGACTTTGGAGTTGTTATACTCACTAAATTGGTTATAGAACCAGCATCAAGATCTGCCTGTGTTATTGTATAGTTTGCCTGTCCTGTAACAAAAGGTAAAGAATATGTTCCACCGATAGCATCCAGCTCTGGAACACCATCTGAGAGAACTACTAGTCCAGTTTTGTTGCCTGTAACATTAATAGATCCTGAGATCGGTGAAGATCCTATGTTGATCACAGTGTAGTCGAATGTGATATTTTGTCCGACAGCACTGTAAGTTATTGGAGATGCTGTTTCTACTATTAACACATTATATATTTGTATTGCTGCAGCAGATGTCACAAATATCACAAAAAAAACAGGCTAACAGAACAGTGAGTAACCCCATTCTTTTGTATAATTTTAATTTTCCCATTTGTTTACCCCCTTATTTTTTGACAAGTATTTTAACAATCATTGTGGATAAATTAAACAATTTTCACTATTAGTCTACGAACCAATTTTTTAAAATTCATGCCTACATTTATTCCAATAAGCATGCTTTTGTATATACACACAAGAATACATATCTAGAAGTATATATGTAAGAACAAATATGTTTACTAGGATAATATATGCTAAAATATATAAATGTAATAGAATTTATTTTTCTTAATATAAATGTATTCTATCAAAATTATAACTATTTAGAAAATTATACTGCCACATATCTAAGAATACTTAATTACCATATGTAAGCATATAAATAAGTAGATACAATCCTATTTTCAATAGCTATTTGGTTCATATATAAAGTTCTATTCGTATAGGATTTTCAAATCCAAGTACGTCTACTTTTACCATACCGAGAGAATCGTGAGGCACTGAAAAATATTGACCTTTGAGAACTTTCAGCTCTACGAACTTGTGGAGATGTCCTGATTATAAGATGCATCTGGAGTGATCTTAGCAAACGCATAAGTTTTGTCACTAAAAGCTATAAATGAAAATGAATGGTAGTCAACTACCCTATAGCTTAGCGTGAGATAGTTGACTAAATCATTTGTGTAAATTCTAAACAAGAACTGAAAAAAGAATTGGGGATTTTATCTTAGAGGCAAATATTAAGAAAATAAAATCAAAAAGAAAGCTAAAGTCATGATTGTGATCTACTATATTCAGATTATTCAATCGGATCTAATGCAAGAGAATCCACTTGACTTAAATATGCTTCATCACAAGTTGTTACTTAATACCAATACTCTCTTTATTTAACTTTGCAACAGCCATATAAATATTGTTCTTTACTTATCCTCGCTCGACCA
Source organism: uncultured Methanosarcinaceae archaeon (assembly GCA_963848985.1). Taxonomy (GTDB): domain Archaea; phylum Halobacteriota; class Methanosarcinia; order Methanosarcinales; family Methanosarcinaceae; genus Methanosarcina. The sequence goes on along the minus strand of CAWKGG010000057.1, from coordinate 6,612 downwards.
TATAATAATGATAATGAAGTTTAATGCATGTATATGAAGTTGATATTTGATTTGTACTTAGGCCTTAAGCACTTGAGGTATAAAATCAAGTACTATAAATACGGGATTTAAAGATACGCTTTAGATAGTTAAAGGGTTAAACCTATTGATATTTCGATTCAACTTTTTAAGTCCAATATAATTTAGGTCGAATAAATTTTCTACGATCAATAATTATAAAAAATTAGCAATAAGAACTAAAGAGCATTCACTTTTTCCTGAACTCATACTCGCTACTCAGATAACCTCTTTTACGGAGCAAAACTTTATTAGACGTAGAGAAAAAATACTTTCAATTAATAGTTTGTGTTTTTGATAAATTTTTGAAAAATTCAAAAGTTATGATTATGGTAAGTGAAATTCATGATATATACATATCTGAACCCGAGAGTAGCCCTCATGGGAGCTGGCTGCGTAAAAAGAATCGGCAAGCAGGCAAAAGAACTTGGAGGCAATAAAGCCTTGATTGTTTCAGGCAAAAGTAGGCATGGAAAAGAGCTTGCAGAAGATATACGGAAAATCATTGAAAATTCAGGGCTGAAAGCAGCTATCTTTGCGGGAGCAGAACCGAACCCCACTGACAATTCGATTATGGAAGGGGCAAAGGTCTACAAAAAAGAAAAATGTGATATGATCGTTGCTGTTGGAGGTGGAAGCCCAATGGACTGTGCAAAGGCAATTGGCATTGTGGTTAAGAATGGGAGGAGAATTAATGATTACGAAGGCTTTGGGAAAGTGACAAAAGGAATTCCACCTCTTATTACGGTAAACACAACAGCTGGTACTGGAAGCGAGATGACGAGGGTTTCAATTATTACGGATACAAAGAGACATATCAAAATGGCAATCGTTGACTCTCATATCACTCCAGACGTAGCAGTCAACGATCCCGAGCTGATGGTAAGTATGCCACCTGAACTCACAGCTGCAACCGGAATGGATGCACTTACTCATGCAGTTGAAGCTTATGTTTCCACCATGGCTACCCCAACCACTGATGCAGCTGCCATCAAGGCAATTGAGCTTATTTCGAAATACTTGCGAAAAGCCGTTGCTAATGGAGAGGACGTAAGAACAAGAGACATGATGGCACATGCTGAATATTTAGCAGGCATTGCTTTCAACAATGCAAGCCTTGGCTATGTACATTCAATGGCTCATCAACTTGGCGGATTGTATAACCTTCCTCACGGAATCTGCAACGCAATACTCCTACCCTATGTGGAGATGTACAACAAGCAAGTCTGTTTTGAGCGTTTTGCAAATATCGCAAAGTCAATGGGAGAAAATATTGACGGCTTAAGTCCGGAAGAAGCTGCAGATAAAGCCATCGGTGCCATCAAAAAGCTTGCAGATGAGATTGGAATTCCCTCTGGCTTAAAGGAACTCGGAGCTAGAGAAGAAGACTTTGAACTCCTGGCTGAAAATGCCATGAAGGATCACTGCCGCCTAACTAATCCCAGAAATTTTTCAAAAGAAGATATCATTGAGATTTACAGGAAAGCCATGTAACATGGAATTTAATGGTTAATTTCATTTAAGATATTCTAACCACGGAAAGCGCATAAATCCCTTTGCTCTTGATTTCCTTCTTTGGCGTTTTCCGTACTTTTATAGGTTGTCTCTTAGTGTAACATCAGTCAAGTAATTTTGGACGTAATAATTCATCACTTGCAATCATTTTTATAGTTTCAGCAGAAATTCACAACAAGTAGTAAACAAATATCGCGAATTTTGTATGGTTCATGAGAAAGGTTCTATCTCCTGAGAATGCATTGTAGAAAGATGTTCATCAAAAAGTGAAGTGGCAAATCAATGACAAAATTTGCTGTCATTAGGCAAAATGTATTATAATCCAATTAATCGACAACTGCGCATGCAAAATGCCCATCCTCATAATGTCCATACGTGCGTCCTTGCAAGTAACGTTTTTCGATATCTTTTGGGCTCAAGTCCTCATATAACTGGAAACCTAAACTTGCGAGTTCTTCGGCCAAGCTTGACGGATTAAAGCCTTTACTTTCCATTGGTTCACCTATTTTACTCAAATACTCTAACAGCTCTCGCATTTGTGGAGACAATTTTTCGGGAATAAATGCATCAGTATCTATATAATCAAAAACTAGAGAGCTCCCAACAGGAGCAACATCAGCGATGAAACGTAGTGTTGCCAACACATCTTTTTGGGGTAAGTACGGGGTGACACCAAACCAACTGAAGAAAGTTTTAATTTTGGGGTCATAAGATGATGAGCGCATAAGTGCGGTCACCAGACTTTCCTTCGTGAAATCTATTGGAACGAAGTGTAATTTTGCTGGATGTTCCCACCCTAACTCTGCAAGTCTAGTAAGCTTAAATTTTTGTGTGGCTGGGTGATCAATCTCAAAAATCTCCAAATATTTCATCATTTCCGGTCGCCTAAATGCGAACGTATCCATCCCTGCCCCAAGGATCACATACTGCTTCACTCCTTGCCTGAAAGCTTCCTCCAAGGTATCTTCCGTATATCGAGCACGACTGATAACATTATTAATTGCTTGCATTAAGGACTCTGAGGTAGTAATCCTACCGGAGAGCGATGCAGCATTTTCAGTATCGTTTAATTGTTGATCCCAAGTTACATATTGTTCAATTAAATGCTTTTCAATTAGTTCTCTTTTTTCCTCGGGTATCAAATCATAGGCCAAAAAGTCATCAAAGATTTTTGGAGTATCATATCTGGAATGGTAAGCACGCATATAGGCTACCGACATTGCAGTAAAGCTAGCCTGGTTTTCTTTCATCTAATTATCTCCTTTTTTATTGCAATTTCTCAAAATCAAAATGTTAATACTTGATAAAAGTGACAGTCTGCATTGAAGCTGATTTATTGCAACGCTGCCAATCAGTTCTCTCCAATTGATATTGTCAAGAATATCAATTATCAAGTCTGCTCCTTCTTTCCTTCTCCTTCAAGACCACTTTTACTAACATCTTTAACCGGAAAATGTGTTTCGTGCACGTATCGTTGGCCCCTCATTGCAGACAATATCGCAGCTGTGCCTGAGAGTACAGCCCCGATTCTAAACGCAAGCTGCAGCGCCGGCATAAAAGCCTGCTGCAATGTCCGTGGGAACCAGTATCTGCTTGTCAGGGTGGTCACGATCTGTTGCGGTATCGTGCTGACAATATGTGGATCCATGGAGCTCAAGATCGAGCCCATCGGGTTATATCCTAAAAAAGCAGAAAACAGCGCATTGGTCGGTGACATGCTGGCTAGCCGGTCTGCGAGTTGTTGCACAGTGGGGTTAATCTGTAAGGATCCAAGGCTAGCGAAATAGTCGTGTATCGCTCCTGGAAAAGCTCCCTTGATACCTACGATAACGATGGTGAAAAACACAGCCATGCTCACCGTATTGGCCGAACTTGTAAGTGTAAACATCGTACCCGATGCTACACCCCGATCTTGCGGGGGTACTGAGTTCATGACTGATGAGCTATTAGGAGAGCTAAACATGCCATTACCAGCACCCATCAGGAAAATCAGGGTGCCCAGCTCCCAATAGTCGAAATTATAGGGAAGCATTGAGAGGCAAAAGAAGACCAGGGTCACGAGGGTCATCCCAAAGGTAGCGATCCATCGAGGCCCATACTTGTCCGAGAGTATCCCAGAGATCGGTCCCATAACTACAAAGCCAAAGGTCATGGGAAGCATGTAGATACCTGCCCAGAAGGGTGTATCTTCGAAGCGATAACCATGAAGTGGCAGCCAGATACCCTGCAGCAACATGATAAGCATAAACATGACGCCTCCTCGCGAAATAGCTGCTGTGAAGCTGGCGAGATTCGCATAGGTGAAAGCTCGGATCCTGAAGAACTCCAGCCGGAACATGGGATTCTTAACTTTGCTCTCTATAAATGGAAAAATGATCAACAGCAGTATGCCGACAATGATTGCTCTAATTACCCAAGGGTTTCCCCAGCCCATAGCATCGGTGATGCCATCATGTTTGTACGGCATCAGGCCATAGGTTACACCGACAAGCAGAGAAGTCAGCCCACCGATGAAGACTAAATTGCCCACGAAATCGATGCTTGTTTTTGGTGCACGGAAGGAAGTCTCCTTCATCTTCCAGTAAGACCATAGTGTCCCAAATATAGCAAAGGGTACACTGACTAGAAACACATAGCGCCAGTTGTATACAGCTAGTACTCCACCCAGCAATAAGCCAATAAACTGCCCGGACATGAAGGCAACCATATTTATGCCTAAGGCCTTTCCCCTCTCACTAGCCGGGAATGCATCTGTTATAATGGCTGCACCGTTTGACATGGTGAACGCACTACCCACGGCCTGTATGAACCGGAAAATAATTAGCTCTAGTGCACCCGTGTTACCGGTGCTGGGAGTAAGGTAAAGTAGGGTTGATCCGATGGTAAATATCAGGAAACCCAACCTGAAGAGTTTCACCCGACCGTACATATCAGCAAGTCTCCCAAAGCTGAGAAGCAGCGTTGCAGTTACCAGACCATAGCCCATCAGAATCCACAGCAAATACTGGAATACATCAGGGGCCATAGGGTTAATCTGTATGCCCTTGAATATCGTAGGCAGTGCGATTAGAACAATGCTGTTGTCAGTCGACCCCATCAGAGTTGCTAAGGTCACATTGAATAGTGCAATCCACTTGTATTCAATGCCTTTCCCTAATTTGCCAGCGATCACTTTGTCTGCCATATTACTGTTTTCGCTCAACCTGTTACCTTCCATTATCATCTGTTTGTAGAGTATGAGAATTGCCATTGTGTGTTTTTTCAGGCTGCTGATCCAAACTCCGGATATTACTGACCTCACCACCAGTATCACTACTGCCATTACCTTCAGTCATAATATTGATGATCTGGGACATTTCATCCAGGAGCTCCAATCTCTTCTGTGTCATATGCTCCAGAGCCACTATTCCTTTAGAGGTGATTGAGTACGCCTTCCTACGACGTTCCTCCATCTCTTTGCTCTGGATTAAGCCGTTTGACTCTAGACTTTCCAGTATTGGATATATCGAACCTGTACTTGGGGTCCAGCACCCTTTTGAACGGAGCCTGATGGTCTTGATTATATCATAGCCATGGGTAGGCCTATCCTTAATAATCTTCAGAACTATATACTTGAGAAAAACCCGCCTGATCTCTGTACACATTTTGTTTTCCATAATTCGAGCCTCAATATCTCGAAAGCTGATATATCAAACTGTGACATAACAAGAGATGATGTATTTATAGGTTTCTAGTCAGTTGATACATCAACAGGCCTGAATGCTTGCGAATATAAAAAACAATTGAGAAATCGACGTGGATTAAACTTATGAATAATTATTTTTGTGTGTTTTGGATTCAGCACATAAGTTTGCTTTAGTCATTTTTTAGTGGCCTTTGCTCTTAGAAAATCCCTGACACTCGCAGGTTTACAATTAATTATATATGAGAAAGTTGAATGATAAAATAAAATTCCGTAAGTCCTCCATAATTATTGAGATATAGACAATTAAAAAGCTTAATGCTGCTATTTTCCAGTTTAACTGCGTTAATCCTAAAATGTAATATAACACTATTTTTATCAACGATTATTTACTGTTCTCTTAAAATTGAAAAAGAACCAGAAAAAAATCAAAACGACTCCTATCCAAGAGAAAAGATTTGGCTAACAAATCCTGGAAAGTCGAAGAATACTATCTAGGGATAGCCTGTCTATTTTGTGGAGAAGCGTCAAGCAAAAAAGAGAATCATATGGAGCACATATAGTGTATATTAAAGCCCATTCTTTATAAGGGCAAGTCTTTGAATGAAGTCATTTAATTTCGATTGCGTTATCATGTGCTTTGATTGCTTCATCAGTTTCATTTAATCTATTTAGAACAAATACTTTATAGATCCAAGCATTTGAATTATGCTGGTTGAATACAATTGCTTTCTCATATACACTTATTGCTCCATCTAACTTATATAAAATAGTTAGCAGAGAAAATTATAGTTTTAAGGAAGAATAAAATGAGACATCACTAGATTATGGAATTGTGTCTCCTAAGATAGTCTGTTCCTAAATCGAGTAATTTCTCATTTTGAGTTAATCACTAGATTTTTGGAAGGAGTCGATTTGGGTGCGCAAATATTTAAGAATACTTAAATTAAATTTAGGATAATAATTGAAGTTTTTATTTACATTAACATTGGGGTAAAATAAATGGCTAGAGTCTTAGGTGGTTCACTTATAGGTGTGGCTTGTAATGTTATTTTTTATTTCATCCCAGCTGTAAATGCTATAGCTCCTCTGCTAGGTGGTCTTTTAGCTGGCTACTACGCAAAAGGAGATTTTGAAGGAGGCCTTAAAACTGGAGTTCTAATGACGATATTTATGGTCATTCCTGGGATCCTTTTAGGAGGAATGCTTGGATCAATGTTCATAGGTGCTTCCATAATTGGGACTTTGGTAGCTGCCTCTACGTTTATATTAACACTGAGTATTGTAGCACATACCGCTGTGATAGGTATCATCGGTTCAGTACTTGGAGCTATTCTGGGAGAAAAGAAGTTATTCTG
>CAWKGG010000056.1:0-65647 GCA_963848985.1 uncultured Methanosarcinaceae archaeon | reverse complement strand
AGATGAAAGATCATATAATTATCTGCGGATACAATCAGATGGTTGAGACCCTGATCGATGAATTGGCTGAGCAGAATCTACTGTTCTTAATAGTTGATGACGAAGAAGAATTAATAAGAGAACTTTCTTATAAGAGCATTCCTTGCATTTTTGGAGTCCTGAGCGATAAGCAGACACTTATAAATGCCGGTATCGAGAAAGCTGTAATCCTTATTGCAAACAAGTCTGACGAAAAAAATGCTAATATCGTCCTAACTGCCCGAGAATTTGAGAATCTTTACATCATTGCTATTGTTGAAGATATTTCAAATTTAAAATACCTCAAGTATGCAGGAGCAGATACGGTTGTTTCTCCCAAATCAATGTTTGGGCAATTTATAGGGAAAAAAGCGATGGATAGACTCGTAAGTCGAGTTACAGGAGCAACTGAAATTTTCGAAGGGGTTCATATCGTTGAGTTTCCTATCTATCTAAAAAGCCCTCTTATAGGTAAGAGGCTTAAGGAAGTTTCCAACCAGCAGCATTTGGCAGGTGCTAAAATTGTGGGAATATGGAAAAGTGGTACTCTTTCCTTTGAGCCGGATGCAGAAGATTTAATTCGAGAAAATTCAGTTCTATTGGCTGTAGGAACTCCCGAGGAGCTTTCAAAACTGAAGAAATTGACACATTGATCCGATTTATACATATGCCTGATGTGCTCGAGGAGGGATGTCAAGAGCATGAAGTCTCTTAATAGTTACTAGGATTGATATGATTAAGTATTATTCACATTTGGTTCTCCATTTCAACTGAGTAAGTCCTGATATATTCCAAATTTTATTTGAACTTTTTTCGATAGGATCAATCATAAACTCAACTTTATCTGTGTCTATTTATATTCGAGTATTGAAATGTTTTTTCCCTCCTGCTCAATTTATAGTCTTCACAGTTGAAACAGTCGTCAAATAGTACTTCAGTTTGATAGTTTAAATGACATTTGGAGTGAAATATATCTTTTCATCAAAAATTATCTAATATCATTCAAAAATTTTATCAAAATTATCTAAGATTCACAATTTCACACCCCTTCTACTGTGAAAAATATTTGAGTATTAATTTTTGGTTCAGTTTTAACATTTTTAGTGGCCAATTTTTCATAGTATTTAATCTTTTTCCCATTATCCACATATCTATCAAATTTAATCTCAAAAATTCAATCAAAATTTAAAAAAAATAATGATCAAAGGACGGAGAAATTATCCTTTAAATAGAATCATAAAATCGACTTTCTGCAGATGTAAATAGATGTCAAATTTATTTGCTTATTTGCTTATTATTATTCATGAAGTTATATTAATTTTAACGCTCTGTTGGATTAGAAAAGATATGGTATCCTTGTGTACATCTGTGGAAAGTATAAGGAGGATTCGATTTATCTCTAATTTTTTCTCGTGGGAATTTTTTCCAAATCTTTCCTGCCAATTTCTGCATTTGACCAGATTTTTTTTTTCTGGGTCATTATTTTTTGATTTTAATGAAGCTTTCTCTATTCACCTGATCGAAATAACTTTAGTTTTTCTGTAAAAGTGTAAAAAAATATTTGAAAATAATTCCTTGGGTTAGTTCTGAGACTCAGAGAGTTGATCAGAATTCAATATACAGAGTTGGCTATAGTCAACATTCTAATTAAAATTTTATTTATCTAACCATGCTGCATGTAGTGGAGAATGTTCTAGCCACTGCTCTGGCATAAGGAAATTATTCACAATCAAATGTTTAAATTTCTGATATGCTTTATTTTCCTTCTGGTTTCCCTGATCCTCAGGATAGTTTTTAATGAAATCGGGAGTTGTCATATCACTAAATTCTCAATGTAACTTCCCTCACTCAAAGTTTACCATATAAAAAGCTGTCTTTTTCTTATCTATGAATACCATAAAATTTACTTTCTTGATTAGGGCAGAAAATATCAGCAGACTTCAGTTTCGGTTTTGTTTTTTCCATTAAGTATATGGCATATATTTATATAACACAGGATGAATATTATTTAGCACCAGAATATATCCATTCAGAAAAAGTCACATTGATACTCTAAAAAGTGTCTTGGAAAAAGTGAATGTTAAGCCACAAAACTTATTGACCTTCAAAAAATTATGTCTCAATCTATAAGAGATTACTGGTTGAGAACAAAATTATATCACTATTTATATGTTTTAAAAAAGCAGAAAATATATGAGTGTTTATGTCACTCACTTAAAAAATAGCACTTAGAATAACCCTTAATATCTGCGGTTTTCTCTGGGTGTCCTGTGGTTAGGAAGACAATCCCTACAGTAAACCGGTCTTTCGGGATCAGGTTTGAAAGGCACCTCTGTTTCAGCTTTGCAGTCCGAACAGGTTGTCTTGTGCATTTCTCTGGGAGCTCCGAAATTATTTCCTCTGAAGTTATTTCTGTCATTAAAAGCCATCTTTGTTTCACCTTTGATTTATTTTTTGTTATTAGTTTAAAAATAAGATTGTATAGAACTCTTTGTTTAAAAACAAAAATTGGTTTTTTAACAACAGATGATTATACGTCTCTTTATTTTTAATGAACTTACATAGCAGCTATTGTATATAAATATATCTGTATTCGTATCTGGTATGTCGATAAAAAAATATAACTAAGAATTATCATTCCTTTAGTATTCTTGATAAAGCCAAAGAATGTGGATTCAAACCTAAATTTATCATCTTTGATACGTGGTATGCAAACGTAAAAAACAACAAAGCAATTAGGGAAAAACAATGGTATTTTTTAACAATATTGAAATCAAATTTTCTGGTAAATCCTGATAATATGAGAAATATGCTTCTTGTAATAGTTGGGTTTGAAATAGTTGAATTCGTCATGAAGGAATTATGGTTTATCTGAAAGCTTATGAATTTTGTGAGAGTAATTTGGATAGTTTCTATAAAACGACGAAACGAAAATACTTTATAACAAATGTACTGGATATGGATGAATCCAAGAAAACGGATTTTGTTAATAAGTTCTGGAAAATTGAAGAGTATCCATAGGGAAATAAACATTATGTTATGTGGAAAAGGTTCAAACAAGAAAAAAGAAGTCAATAGAACACATATAATGTTCTTATTGAGGGCTTTTCTAAATTTGGTATTACAACAAATTTGGAACAAGATTTTTTTGGGCTGAAGGTAATACAAAAATTCACAGAATTGAGAAATGGTATATATGAGTCAACAAAGATACAGCTTAATTATATCATAAACCTTGAATAAATTGAGGGGAAACAATCCACAAAGCCTGATACTACATAAATCCTAAAATGGAATTAAATGTGATCTCTTTCTACTTACTTTATAACCCCAAAAGAAAGGGGCATTTTGGATTTGAGATAACTGCCGGGTTACCAGTAGTTGAAGCTTTGATACTTCTATTCAACGAATAATGAACCGATTTCTATAAAGGTAAAATTAAAAAGCTGAGACTTTTTAATATCTTTGCGGTTGCCAAAATTTTCAATAATTTCCCTGGCAATTGACTTCAATCAATCAGAAACCCAGAAGATAAATAAAAAGTCTATTGATGGTAAATTCTCGATCCCAGAAGATATTAAAGGATCTCTTAAATTTATATTCGTTCTCACAGAGAGGGTTAATATTATGAAAAGGCGAAAGGAAATGAGTAAGCAATTTATGATCTGAGAATTGATCCAAATTTTTTTAGCAAAGGCTAAGAAACCCATTTTTATAATCAATGAACTTTTGAAGTTACTTATTTTCCTCAACATATCGGAAAAGTTCTCAAATACCATGATAATTTTCTGAACTCCATAGTTTATGTTGAGGTCCTTCTACTTGAATCATAGATGAACCAGATAGCAGATCACAAAGAAGCTAGCCAACTTGACTTCAGCACACGATCTAACTTTGCAAAACTCTGCGTTCTATTCACTAGTCTTCTGGGTGAGTGCACAAATTTTGCTGATTTTTTGAGGGTCACAATGATAAAGAAAAAATAGGGTGCTAAGAAATTTAGGACAAGTTCGAAAAATCAGAAACTCTATTGAGATATTTTACCTTTCATTGAAATGTTTACTTCTAAACTTCACCTTTAAGGCTTGTACTAAATCAACTATTACCTTCTCATATTCTATGTTTTAGGCTCGAGCATTATGCTGGATAATCTAAACTTCGTCTCACAAGTTATCATTAGATAGGCAGCAAAGAGTTATATACATGAAATGGAGTTACAGGATAACTATCCAAATAAGAAGTTATTCAGTGTAATCACTTAGTCTGCCTGTACCATAGAGATGAATTCAAAAAAGCATATGTAACTTATCCAAGAAAATCTTATTTTTGCTGTGTAAGTTTTATGTATTCCGGTTCTGAATTTACCTGGTCTTTAGGCACATTCTAGCATTCCCGGGGATATTAACCATTTATGCGGCGTGTTTACTTATATCTAGCTGGTCTCCTGTACCGTTTTAATAAGTGACCTTTTTCCATAAATTAAAGTTCTGGGTATGCTGTAGAGAGTAATAGTAGCAAGTCTACAATCTGCAAGATTTGTAGAAAATAATTGTCAATTAATAGAGTGAGTATATGGAGAAATTAGCAAAATTTAAGGCATTGGGGCTTTCAGACAGCACGTTGAAAGCTCTAAAAAAGAAAGGGTTTGAAGAACCAACTCCAATTCAAGAAAAAGTTATCCCGCTTTTCTTGAAAGGAGAATGTGATATTATAGGGCAGGCACAGACAGGGACAGGGAAAACAACGGCTTTTGGAGCCCCGATTATCGAAAAAATTCATGAAAAATCAGGTAAAATACAGGCAATAATCCTGACACCAACACGAGAATTGGCAATTCAGGTTTCAGAGGAACTAAACTCCCTCAAAGGAGATAAAAAACTGCATATCATCCCCATATATGGTGGGCAGTCTATGACCCAGCAACTTCGTGCACTTAAAAGTGGGGTTGACATTGTTGTAGGAACACCTGGAAGAGTCATCGACCATCTTGAGCGAAAGAGCTTAAACCTTAAAGATGTTGCATATTTCGTGCTGGATGAAGCCGACGAAATGCTAAATATGGGTTTTATTGATGCTATAAAGGAAATTTTGAATGCAACTGGTCCTGAAAAAAGAATGCTTTTTTTTTCAGCTACAATGCCAAAAGCAATCCTCGGGATCGTCAAAAAGTATATGCAAAAATATGAGCACGTTGTCATTGAGGAGGAACTTGTCACAGACCTGACTGAACAAATCTACTTCGAAGTCCAGGAAAACGATAAATTTGAAGCCCTCTGCAGGATTATTGACATTGAAGATGAATTTTACGGGCTCATATTTTGCAGGACAAAAACTGATACAAGTCGGCTTGCTCAAAATTTAGGAGACAGGGGTTATTTAGTCGATGCCCTACACGGTGACCTCTCGCAACAGGAGCGGGAAAAAATTCTGAACAAATTTAGGAAGCAGAAGATAAATATCCTGGTAGCAACTGATGTTGCAGCGAGAGGTATCGATATCATAGAGCTGACTCATGTTATCAACTATTCCTTGCCCCAAGATCCTGATTCCTACGTGCACAGGATAGGAAGGACAGGAAGAGCTGGTAAGCAGGGAACTGCTATTACCTTTGTTACATCCACTGAATATAGGCGGCTAACCTACATCAAAAAGACCTCTAAGTCAGATATGAAGAAAGGACGATTGCCTGAAATAAAAGATGTTATTAAAGCCAAACGGGCAAGAGTGAAGGCTGAACTTGAATCAACCATAAAAGCAGAAGAATACATTGATTGCCTTGAAATGAGTGAAAAACTCCTGGATGAATATCCGGCAGAGAAAATCCTGGCTGCAGTCCTTAAGTATGCTTTCAAGGAAAAGTTCGATGAAAGCATATATGCAGAGATTTCCGGCAGTTCATATGTCGACAGAAAGGGTAAAACCAGGCTATTTATTGCCATGGGAAAAGTCGACGGCATGACTCCGGACAAGTTACGAGAGTTCATACAGGAGGAGACAGGAGATAGCGAACTGAGAATAAAGGATGCAGAGATTTTTCCAAATTTTTCTTTCGTAACAGTACCCTTTGCTCAGGCTGAAACATTACTTGAAATATTCAAAAACAAAAAGAGAGGACGAAAACCCTTTGTGGAACTTGCCCAGAAATCAAAGGGAAAAGGCTCAAAGAATACGAATAATTCTGGCAACACGAATAATTCGAATGACACGAGAAATGTGAGAAATACGAAAAAAAAGGACTTTTCGTATTAATTCAATTTATTTATTTCAGTATTTCTGAGACTACAAATATTCGGGAACTCCGGCAAACTAGGGAACATAAATTTATCCGGGAATTATTTTTAACCATATTTTTCTAGCTATATTTATATATTATATGTGACAGAAACCTGTGTTTTACAGAAACAGTAGTTCCGAATCTCCTTAGTTCCTAAATATATCTTTTACAGATCAAGTTGTGCTAGAAAAACTTCAGAATAGAATATAGCTTTTTTTTCGAAAAGTCATTTCAAATACAGATCAAATATCAGAAATTGCTTTTCAAGGATAAGGCTCTAAAAGCTATTATATGCTGGGACCTCGAGCTTGAAAACAAGGAATCATACATTGAGTTCCATGAAATTGCGTTATCCAATTTTTCATCCCACTTTCCCAGTAAAACAGCATAAATTCACAATTTTTCTTGCTATCAATTTTCGATCGTAACCATGATTTTGTGAAAATATATGCATGAGACTCTATCTGTAATCGCCCAAAAAATGATGGCTCTACTCTTTTTTTAGGTTTGCTCAATTACTCGAGGAAACGATCCAATTTTCGATCGTTTCCTTAGAAATTAACTTCTAAGGATTTCGAGAACCCCCAATTTTTGGCTGGGTGTTTGTAATGCCTATATAAGCAATTTGTTGAAATTGGAGGTTTATTAAAATTCTCTTCTAATTATTAATTGATGGAAAAATAATAAATATCACAAGTGGACTAAAGATTGATTAGATCCTCCTACTAAATTTGCTCATTGAATCTTAGTAAAGATAGCTAATGATATTTTTTCCCCAGGATGAATAGTTACGCTGATTCTATTATTATTTGTGTGGATTGATATTCTTTCTGATATGGATTTCTCATAGTTTTGTCTTGAATAAAGTTTTTCCAGATTATGGAATTAATAATCAAGGAAATAAGTCCTTAAAAAGGCATTATATATTTATATGTCTATAACTGTTTAATTTGTCTATCTATTTGTCCAGTATTATCCATTAAAGGTTAGTCTACTTTTTAATCCACCGGTATGTTGAAAAAATGAATGGTATTCTTGTGTGTATCTTTGGAAATTTGTGATAAATAATTAAGTAATGTATACAAAAATTATGATACTGGGGTTCATGGAAGTATTAAATTAAGAAAAAAATAGATGAAATTCTGGTGTACATCTTTGGAAAGTAGTGGTAAGTAATTAAGTAATATATATATACACACGGTGGCAATGGAATTTATACAAGCATTAATTTGGACAAACTTGGCCTAAAAAAAACATATAATATAAAAATTATCAAAATAATTTAAATTTAAGTAAAAATGGTTTTTAAATATACAAATATGACTTTAATTTGAAATTTAAATTTAAGGAAACTCCTTAAATTGATGCTTTACTTCGCCTAAAAAATTAATTATTAACTTCATTTCCGAGTGATTTTCAATTTCAAGTTCTAGTAGAGTTTTTCTGGCCTCGTATCTTTTTTATGGATAATGCTATCTGTTTTGTGATAATTGATTTAGGACCTTTGTCGTCTACAAGCACTCTCCCGCTTACTTCCCACCAGGACTTGGGGTATGCTTTTTCGGGCTCTATTTCAGGATTTAGGCCAAGTTGCTTGGCTGCTTCGTTTATCTCATTGAGCTGCGGCTCCTTTATCGAATTTTTCCGAGCGATTATCCTTCCCTTGCTCCTTGACTTCATCTGGTCAATGTATATTGGCCAGATTACAATTTTTCCCTTATCTTTCATCATCATAATATCTTTGTTCTAAATTGCTTTCATCCAATTTAAAACTGCTCTGGAGATTCTTAAGGGTCAGTACCTTATCCTTATCGTCGAGTTTTTATCATTTTTCAATTTTTGTCCTCTTCGATTATTTGATTGATTTTCTACCAAAACACATCTCATACTATTTTTTTGGTCTTTTTGTGCTGCACTTCAATGAGGTTAGTTAGGACAATATACTTCGGTGGATGGGAACGAAAATTTTAGTCACAATTGGAATTTGATTATGAAAATATCAATCACTTAATGATGGATAGCCCAAATTTCAAAACCTGTAATTATTTATCTTTCCAGGACAAATTTTGCACGGTGCTAATATGATTCCGTCCTTTGCAATTGATGAGAAGGTAAGAGCTTATATAAGAAAAAGCGGGCAGGATTTCAGGCTTTCCACCTCTCCCGAGGGCCCGGTACTTCTTACGCTTGATTACGTTTCACCTAAATCTTCAGATCTTAAGATACTTATCGGTAATAATGTTCTTTATATTTCAAAGATCCAGGCAAGGTATATAAAGAAAATTGACTGGCCTATGATGGAGAGATTTCTGAATTTTTCCGGAGAGCTCAGCACTTAAGTTTTGAGTTTACCTGCCAGATTTTTATTCTTTCTTTAGTAAATTAGAGTTTTTTTTGTTTCCCTTCTCCATTATGATTACAGTAGCTCAGATTTGATGTAGCTTCAAATATTGAATCACAAAAAATAGAGTATTTGAAGAGATAATTTTAGACATGTTAGCATCTTAAACTCATAGTTTACTTATATCCAGTTTATATATTCTATCTTTCTCTGCATTCATAAGATTTTTTTCTTGCCAAATTTGTCTATAAGATCAACTTTTTTATTTGTTGCAAATCAGATGCATTCTTTGTTCTGATCTAACATTGCCATAATATTGAAAGTTGATCCTCAGTCATTAAACTTATATTCAAGGGTGGAATTTTTTTCCGATGTAAATCAATTGCTTCATTAACTTAAAATAGTTTTTTAATATACATCGGAGTTGTAGACATGGCGTTGGAACTTAAAGATTTGGAACTAATGGATTATCCGCTTTATTTATTAAGAAGAGAGAGCATAGGATAAAGGCTAACATGTTCCAGATCCTAAAAAGGGTTCACCTTGGGGGAGAAAAAAATTGCAGCAGACTGAAAAAGATCGCTTGAAGCTAAAGGGAGAAATTTTGTGGAAACAAAAACTAAATTACTTTTTATATTCCTTGCTCTGATGGTGGTCTTAGTATCAGGTTGTATCGAAGAAAAAAAGAAGATTTTCCTTGATCAGCCCGGCAATATCTCTAGCTATGAATTTGAAGTTTTTCAGGATTCATGGATCAATCAAACACCTGTAAATACCAGCACATACTATATACTAGAGGATAATAGAAAAGCACAGGTTGTAAACATTGTAATAAATTGTAGTAAATTTGATATTTATCCTCCCGATACCCTAGGCGGCAATTCAGAGGACAAACCAATTGAAAATTTTGTATTGCTCGTGGATCCTTCAAATAAGACCGTAGCAGATATCAATACTTTACGAGAAATTTCACGCAAAACTGAGAATTCATCTGTCAATTATACTCTGACTCAAGAAATTAGCCAGAACCTAAAAGTTATACACCTCGAATTCGAAGAACCTGTCACAGGATTTATTGCTTATACACATGAAATTCCAGGGACCCAGAGCTTTGGATTCATAAAACCTGATTCTGAGTTTATACGTGTGGTTTTTCCAGCAGGGTATGTTACTGGCAATAGGGTATTTGGGATAGCACTACCGACACCTTCCAACGTAACTTTTGATGAAAAAGGAAGGCAAAATCTCCGTTGGATTTCTTCGAAAATGGGAAAAAAGAGAAGTTGCTATTCAGGTAAAATATTATACTAAATCTGCACCTGCGTTTTTCTTAGCCACAATTGTGATACTACTCATTGGTGTTGGTCTTGTGATTTCGCATTATCACAGGATTGAAAAAGAACTTGAGGCTGCTAGAGGGATTTTTGAACTCGAAAAGGAGTACGAGAAGAAACAGCAGAGAAAGAAATAAACCTTAGATGGGGTATTTCCTTTGAATTTGACTTTTTCATCCTTATCTGTGTTTAGGAAAATATAAATTATTTATTATCAAGTGTTTAGATAAATATATCTAGTTTGTCCTATACATGTAAGAGATGTATAACTAATTGTTGAAATTTAGGCGTTTATAGATATATTATTTTATTTATACTTATTTTTTCTTTATGAAGACAGAGGTTTAATCCGGAACAGACTTTTTTGTTAAAGTCAGAGCCAAAAGTTGTAGCCAGGTATATGTTTTCTAATGACCCTCTATTATAGTCATCTCTTTTATAATGCAAAATTATTGAAACTAAAGGCTAAAATGTTCTTGGTGAAAGAATATATGCTGCAAGCTGGCAAAAGGATGAAATGAAATAAAGAATAGCTCATTTTTATTTTTATTGAATTTATCTCGAAAGTCATTCTACTTCTAATGGTTGAGAGTTTTCAGAATCTTTTTCATGATCTTAAAACTGATTATTCACTCAAAATGTGAAGTTCAAGTAAGCAAATTTTGAGTTTTTGGATCGGTTATAATTTATAAACTGTAATTCTTTGGACATTTCATGAACAAAAATGAAGAACCTACATATCATGTGAATATAGGTCCATATGGAAATCCGCAATGTTTTCAAGAAAAAGCTTTTACTAGTAGATTTAAGTAGCCCTAATACCCTTAAGGATTGCAGACATTGAATGCAGCATTATGCCCGTTAGAGCCATAAAACTCCCTGTAGCAATCAGTAAGATCATGAGCATTGCAAGCCCGAAACTGAGACCTTCTCCCATGGAAAATGTTTGCAGGAAGTGAGCAATCATGTAGAGGCCACCTGCTCCAAGAGATATACCGGGGATTGTAAAGTAAAAAAGGGGCTTGTTAAATTCCATGTCCTTTAAGATCATGACGAGGACTTCAAGACCGTGATGAATAGGATGTTTGGTGGAACAGTCAACGTCATAACGGACGCCGATTTCGACTTCTTTTATGCGGAGGCCGGCTTTCCCGGCATCTGCAAGCATTTCGCTTTCTATAGCCATGCCCTGTGCGTTGAAGCGAAAAATATCTATTGTAGAGGCCGCAAAGGCGCGGAAACCACTCTGGGAATCGGTAATATGGATGCCTGAGCTTATGTTAGTGAACCTGTCCAAAATGGTCTGGCCGACGCGGCGGTAAAAAGGAGTGTTTTTGTCCAGGCCGTTTAAGTAGCGGCTACCATTTACAATGTCAGCATTTCCTTCAATAATTGGAGCCACTAGCTTTGGAATGTCAGCAGGGTTGTGCTGGCCGTCTGAATCCATCGTTACAATTATATCGACACCCAAACTGGCTGCGACTGAAAAACCGGTTTTAAGAGCTCCACCTTTTCCCATGTTAATTTCATGTACGATTACTTCGGCTCCAGCTTCTCTGGCAATGTCAGCTGTACGGTCTGAACTACCGTCGTCAACAACGATTACATTGTCTGCATGAAATCTTGTAAGGAGGACCATGCTTCCGATGGAGATTTCTTCATTATAAGCAGGAAGAACTACTATGATATTCTGGGGAGTTACACCTCTCTCGGGTTGATATTGTTCTGTTTTACTTATGCACCGAATTTTTTTGTTTATCGAAAGTTCATTATTCAATTTGAATAACCCCCAAGTTATATTCTAAACTATTGACGGGAACTGTGAATTCAAGCACTGGTGTAATCAAAATCGATATAATTGATTTGCATGATTTTCCCAGTATCGGCGATTGCCTCGTCCACCACCTACAAGGTTTGCCTACAAGATCGATGTTTTAAAATTTCTAAATATGAGTACATGCGATACTCACAATAGTCAACTATAATAAATTATTTAATTTATGCCTCTTTATCTTTAAATAAACAGATTTAAGTTTTATTCATTTATGTTTTTATATATGAACATCTAGAAACTAGATAAACATTGTAGAATATATTTTCCTTAAAAAAGATAGTTATCGCTAAATGATGAAAATAAAAATATAATGATATTTACTCTTGAGATTAATTTGAGAAACTTCTTACTTTAACAAGTTTAATACTTCACCAACTAGCTCAGATATCCTGTATAATTCTATCCATTTTCTCGAATTTTACCTTGAATTTGTTCCATCTCCTTTTTACATCCACCAGGGAGATAATTTTATACTTATATATTTATTACAGTAAAACAAATAACAGGAAATTTACTCGATTCAAACAATTTTTTGTAGAGAGATACATTTCTGAAACTCATTTTGATTTTTATCTCCTTTGATGGCTACAAATCTATTTTCTTTAGATAATTGCGTAACTAAATTCCACAAAGTATTTTTGAACCTGTACTTTGAATTGAGTGTGTGCATAACATTTGTATAGACATTGATGCTAGAACTTTGAAACCTAGCTTAGGTCTCAGCTTTGATTGAATCAAAATTGAACTATTATTGATAATAGCGGTAAATAAATGGTTTATACGTTTAGCTCCATTCGAAGTAAATGTGCCAATATTTTGTGATTTGTGGTCAATTCCAGATATAAATGTCGAATAAAATTATTCAGATATAAGATGTTATTATAGTTACTGGATAAAATACATATATGTTGTGAGAATCTCAAATTAGCTCTTAAAATCCGTGATTCAATTTAAAAATTGTTTTTTTAAAAAAGATTCTACAAATGAATTTTTGTTCTGAATTTTGTTTTGTAATTCAGTAGGCACCAATAGTTGATATGCATTGGAGTTCAGGAGTGAGTAAAGTTTACTTCTCTTTTACTCTTCTGACTTAAAATTTACTGTACTCTTACTATCACCATATATATTCTAGCATTCCGCTCTTTTTTCATATAGTTCTTTGAATGAATCATCTCTAATATTTTTGTTTCTCAAATACATGCCAATCTGAATCATTCTTCCATTATAACAAAGGAAAATGAATTTTTCTCCCATTTTTGCATTGATATCTCTTCCTTTTTTCCATATTTTGTTGGCACATGATCTATTCTCTCAATCTCTACTTTCTTATTGATTACTGCATTCGATTCATAAGAGCTGATTGATTTTGCTTTAAGAGAAATCATATATATGCATAATTAAGGAGCAAATCATAATCTCATCAACAGAATATGATTCTATATCAGTATTTATTTTTGTAAAGCTTGTAAATGTCTAATAAGTTCAAGAAAATGATAAGCAAGATCATTAATATAAATTCTGAAAACAGGGTAATTTCCATACATTGTGATGTATACCTTATCATTTTGCATTAATAATTAGGACTGTAATCAACATTCTTATCGTATCTTGAAGCTCTAAATGAAGTGAAGCCGATATTAGCTTTTTTTTCTTGTGAGAGTTTTGAGGTTTTTTTATCAAACAACATCATTATCTCGTTGATTCCTTTCTCTACAAACCTCTTATTCATAAAATGATCAGGTTTCAACCTTAAGGAAATTTTATCTGGACTTTTCCATCAAAAAGATTCCAGAAGAGTTTCTTCCTCCATTAGTGAATAAATGGTTTTATCATGCTTAAGTTTTCTAAAACATTTTACAATAAAGAGTTTTATCACACAATAAACATTGTAATCATACCAGAAACACTGTACTTAAAGTGCCAACTTTTGTTGATATAAAGAGTAAGTTTTACCTACTTTGCAACGTCTTCAATTAAGTGGCAGTGAGAAAATTGATACATTGTTGAATTTTCCATACAGGTATCTTTTTCGAGGGAATCCTAGAAGAGGACTTCCTTATATACTACTCGATTTTTAGCTATGAGAACGTAAAATTTTGTATTATCTAATGTTGATGCCGTAAAATAAAAAATAAGTGAAGACCATGATTAATGAAAAAAAGAATAGATTTTAAGTTAGAAGTCTAATTTGAGAGCTTCTGTTTCATATCATCTTTTAATAAGACAACTTAAGTAGAGTAACTTTTGCAATCATCGATTACAATTTAGTGAAGTGCTGTTATATTACATCTTTTTATAAACTGATTTCACAAATTATTTGAACTTCGCTTTTTTAAGCAGGAACCTTATTTAAGCATCACTTTCTCACATCAGCCTTTACTAATAATTTTCTTGATATAATAGAAGTGATTTCTTCAGTTAACTAAAATATCTTGGATTTGACTATCTAAAATATGTCTAAGTATTTTTACAATGCCGCAAGTCTTGCTCTGACCCCTAGGTGATACAAATTTTTGCTTATCGAAACAGAAAATGTTTATTTAACCAAAAAATGTGTTAAAAAATGAGTATAAAATTAGCAGATTTGGATATAAAATTATGTAAAAATACCTTTTCCAAGATAATTTAGACCGAAGAATCTGATATAATTTTCAGCGGATCTAAAGGCTTAAAATGTATGAGTGCAGATTGAATTCGGTTTATGGTAGAAACATCGTAGGAAATATAAAATCAATATGGTAATAATTGAAGGATTATATAACTACTATTATTTTTCTAAGATTTTTTTTGACAAAAGTTTTCTCACGAATTTTTAAAAAAAGCGAAATGTTGCATAATTAAGATAATTATCATATTTTTATGGAGAATAACCCAAAATGAGTGATAAACAGGTTTATGATGCTTCGCGCATTCAGGTTCTGGAAGGCTTGGAAGCTGTTCGGAAACGTCCCAGCATGTACATCGGAAGCACAGATGGTCGTGGACTCCATCACCTCGTCTATGAAGTAGTAGACAATAGTATCGATGAAGCTCTTGCAGGCTTCTGCACTAAGGTAGAAGTTACGATCAACTCAGACATGAGTGTGACAGTCCTAGATAATGGGCGAGGTATTCCCATTGATCCTCATCCATTTCACAAGAAATCAGCCCTTGAAGTAGTTATGACTGTTCTGCATGCCGGGGGAAAGTTCGACAAAAATACTTACAAAGTATCCGGTGGACTCCATGGCGTAGGAGTTTCTGTCGTAAATGCTCTTTCTGAATGGCTGGAAGTAGAAGTTAGTAGAGACGGCAAGAAGTATTTTCAGCGCTATATCCGTGGAAAACCTGAGGCTGATGTTCAGGAAATCGGAACTTCAGATATTAGGGGCACAAAAACTACTTTTAAACCAGATACTAAAATCTTCGAGATCACAGATTTCGATCATGATATCCTCTCTAACAGGTTAAGAGAACTTGCTTTTCTTAACCGGGGTCTTACCATAATCCTGAAGGATTTCAGAAGTCCAGAAGGGCAGGAAGAGATTTTCGCATATAATGGGGGAATAGTGGAATTCGTGGAGTACCTAAACAAGAAAAAACAGTCTCTCCATGAAAAACCGATTTATTTTGAGCGTCAAAGAGATGATATGATAGTAGAGATTGCTATACAGTACACAAATAGTTATACAGACAACGTGTATTCCTTTGCAAACAATATAAATACCCATGAAGGTGGAACCCATATCATCGGTTTCAAAACTGCACTGACAAGGGTTTCAAATGACTATATTAAAGCTAACAAGCTTTCCAAAGAAGATGCTAAGCTCACCGGTGATGACGTAAGAGAAGGTTTGACTGCAATCATCAGTGTTAAGCTCATGGAACCCCAGTTTGAGGGACAGACCAAAACTAGGCTTGGAAACAGCGATGTCAAAGGAATAGTAGATTCTCTTGTAACTGATGGGCTTGCAGAATACTTTGAGGAAAATCCAAAGGTTGCAACCATTATCCTCGAAAAAGCTCTCCTTGCACAGAGAGCAAGGGAGGCTGCAAAAAAGGCAAGGGAACTGACGAGAAGAAAGAATTCTCTCGAAGTTAGCACCCTTCCAGGCAAACTTGCGGACTGCTCGGAAAAGAATCCTGCAAATTGCGAAATTTATATCGTGGAAGGAAACTCAGCAGGAGGTTCGGCAAAACAGGGTAGAGACAGGAGTTTTCAAGCTATTTTACCTCTCAGAGGAAAGATTCTTAACGTGGAAAAATCCAGACTTGCAAAGATCCTGAAAAACAATGAAATTATTTCCCTCATAACTGCTTTTGGAACCGGTGTCAGCGAAGATTTTACCCTGGAGAGTGCTCGTTATCACAAGATCATTCTCATGACAGATGCTGATGTTGATGGAGAACACATCCGAACTCTTCTTCTCACACTTTTTTTCCGTTACATGCGGCCCCTTATAGATGCTGGATACGTGTATATTGCCCAGCCTCCACTATATCGTATAAAGAAAGGCAAAGCTGAGTACTATATACATTCGGATAGAGAGCTCGAAAAAAAGAAGAAAGAACTCGGGGACAAAGGACTTACAATCCAGCGCTACAAAGGGCTTGGAGAAATGAACCCAGAACAGTTATGGGAAACCACCATGAATCCTGAGAGCCGGACCCTTTTGCAGGTGACCCTGGAGGATGTGATACTGGCTGATGAAATTTTCAGAATTCTTATGGGAGATGAGGTGGAGCCACGCCGAAAATTCATAGAAACTCACTCGAAAGAGGTTGTAGACCTGGATATCTGAGGTGTCTAAAATGGCAAAATACGAAAACGGAATAGAAAAAGAAGCTGAAGCGAAAAAATCTCATCAAGCCACTCTTATCCCGAAAGAGCAGAATGAAGAGTCGGAGAATGAGGAAATTACCCTCAGCTCTCGCACAAAAAAATCCTGAAAAGAAATCAAAAATATCTGTATCCGTCCTGCTCCGGAAGATCCTGAAGACGAAGGACCAGATTCCGAAAAATACAGGGGTTATTGCTGTTCTTATCGACGATGAGATGAAACGCTCCTACATCAACTACGCAATGAGTGTGATAGTCGGAAGGGCACTTCCAGATGCCCGTGATGGTTTAAAACCTGTTCACCGCAGAATCCTTTTTGCCATGAAAGAGGCAGGGATTACCCATGACAAGCCCTACAAGAAATCCGCACGTGTAGTAGGTGACGTACTAGGAAAATATCACCCTCATGGGGACACAGCAGTTTATGACAGTATCGTGCGGATGGTTCAGCCTTTCTCTTCGTTATCCCTTAATCGATGGGCAGGGGAACTTTGGATCTATTGATGGGGATGAGGCTGCAGCCATGCGTTATACCGAAGTTCGCATGGACAAAATTGCAGAGGAGATGCTGACAGATATTGAGAAGGAAACTGTGCCCTTCAGGCCTAACTATGATGGATCCATGGAAGAGCCCGAGTGCTTCCTTCAAAACTTCCGAACCTCCTCATAAATGGATCAACGGGCATTGCAGTGGGTATGGCAACAAACATGGCCCCTCATAATATACGAGAGGTAATTGACGGCACCCTCATGCTTATTGAAAACTCGGAAATAACAATTATGGAACTCATGACCACAATCAAGGGTCCTGACTTCCCTACGGGTGCCCATATCCTGGGAACAGCTGGCATAAAGTCTGCATACATGACTGGAAGGGGCTCGGTAAAGATTCGAGCAGTCGCTGAAATTCAGGAATTGAAAAAAGACAGGGAGCAGATTATTGTAACAGAGCTTCCATATCAGGTGAATAAAGCTCGGATGATTGAGAACATTGCTCAGCTAGCCCGGGAAAAGACAATAGTTGGAATTTCAGATCTGCGAGACGAGTCAGACAGGGACGGTATTAGGGTTGTTATCGAGATTTCCCGGGGCTCTAACTCTAAGGTTATCTTAAATCAGCTATATAAGCATACCCAGATGGCGACTAGTTTCGGAATAATCAATCTTGCCCTTGTGGATGGAAGTAAGACAAAGGAACTGAATCTAAAGGAACTACTGAAAATCTATCTGGATTATAGGATGGAAATCATCCAGAAGCGGACGGTCTATGATCTCAAGAAAAGTCAAGAGAGAGCTCACATCCTGATAGGGCTGGGAATTGCCCTGGATAACATAGACGCAGTAGTTGCCCTGATTAAAGGTTCAGCAAACGCCGATATAGCAAAGCAGATCCTTATGGATAATTTTGCCCTTGACGAAATACAGTCTAAAGCTATATTGGAAATGCGCCTACAGCGCCTTACTGGACTTGAGACCCGTAAAATTATTGAGGAGCTGGAAAGTCTCAAGAAACTGATCGCTGAATTCATGGAGATCCTTGAAAGCGACGAAATCAAGTATGAAATAATTAAAAACGAGCTTATGGAACTAAAGGAAAAATACGGAGATGTGCGTAGGACAAAAATTTTGCAGGACGCTGCTGAGGTCACTGATGAAGACATGATACGTGAAGAAAATGTCGTTGTCACGATTACAAATGAGGGCTATATAAAACGTATTCCTCTCGATACTTACTCGATGCAGCGTCGTGGAGGAAGGGGTATAATCGGCATGGAGATGAAGGAAGAAGACGTCGTAGAGAACCTCTTTATCTCCTCAACACACAATTATATCCTTTTCTTCACTAACTTGGGCAAGCTTTATTGGCAGAAAGTCTATGAAATTCCTGAAGGTTCCCGCCAGTCCAGAGGTAAAGCCATAGTAAACCTCCTGGAATTACAGGAAGGAGAAATGGTCAATGCCATGATTCCTGTAAAAGAGTTTGCTGAAGATCGATATCTTCTTATGGCGACAAGAGCAGGCACGATCAAGAAGACCCCTCTATCTGAGTTTAGGAACCCCAGGAAAGCTGGCATAATTGCAGTTACTCTGGACGAGGGCGATGAACTAGTAAAAGTTCTTCTGACTGATGGGACTAAGGAAGTGATAATGGTCTCAAAGAAAGGTAAAGCCATCCGCTTCTTCGAAGAAGACGTCCGACCTATGGGTAGAGCTGCGAGAGGTGTTCGTGGCATGACCCTTTATGGCCAGGATGATGAAGTTGTGAGTATGGATCTTGTTGACGAAACGACAACCCTCCTGACGGTAACTGAAAACGGTTTTGGTAAACGTACCGAATACTCTCAATACCCTGCCTACCGCCGCGGTGGAAAAGGCGTGATTACAATAGTCACTAACACAAGGAATGGCTCAGTCTCGAAAGTTAAATCTGTAGCTGAATATGACGAGCTTATGTTCACCAGCGCCGATGGGATCATAATCCGAATCCCGGCTAAAGATATCTCAATCCAGGGCAGAAATACCCAGGGCGTAAGAATCATGAATCTCAGACCTGGTGATAAAGTCGTAGGTGTGGCTAGAATTAAAAGTGGAGACGCTGAAAAACAGCTGAATCTAACTGACCTTAAAGCTAGCGAAGCAGAAAGGAAGATAGTGGGCTCAGAGGATGAAAGCGAAGATATAGGAATATTTGAATACGTAGACGAAACTGGCGATATCGAAAAACTAGAGGAAGAGGAAATGGAAAAAGTCGATGTGCAAATAAAAGAGGCAGAAGAAGATTAATAAGACTGAATACATAAGGAAGTGAATATAAAAAATTATTCACTCAAGATGCCGCCGGAATAGAGATTTTTTGTATCAATTTCCGGCAGCTTTCTACCTTTCCGGAAGGGAGGCGGAAGGTATACTTCTTTATGGGTCTATTTTTTTTAGTAGGAGTAAGTTATTGATCAAATCTGCCAGTGTGCCGATTTTTTTTGAAAAATCACAAAGCTCAAGAAATTATGATTAGGGGAATCACACCTATTAAAGACCGAATTATATACAGTATGCAGAAATTTGACTTTCAATTTACAGCACTTTTAATTTACAGCAAATCTGCGAAACTGTATCAAATCTTACAAAACTAACACTTCGCTATTGTTCTATCAGTATGGAGCAATTCCTTGGATTGTGATTTTCAGTAACCTCCCACGACTTATTTTTTCTGATTTGATATACTCATTTTTGTTTGAGATAGTTATGTTCAAATCTCAAAGACCAATGAGTATAAAGATATATAATCACATATTATATAAAGCAAATAGAATATATAGTACTTAATAGATATCGCTTGACATAATTGTTGAAAGATGCCTATTTTTCAGAGTATATCTTTTACAAGAGTTGTTTTCAAGATTGTTAAATGGCTAAAAATAATAAAAATTTAATTTCATTGGAATTTCTGTTTGTGGATGTACCAACCTTCCTCAGGTTTCTAACAAATTTGCTGGCATCGGTTATCGAGTTCAACCAGGAAAAGGATCCAAGATATTTTTTCGAAGTAACTATTGTTGAATATGATTGTATCGAACAGAAAAGGGTAGTTTTTCACTACACTTAGATGAAGAAAAAAACATCACTTCTGAAAAGAGAGTCCAAATAATTATTACAGAATCTCGAAAAAATTCAAAGAACTAAAGAAAATGAAGTTTGTCTGTGAAGAGTATCTCAAAGCAGCTACAGAAAGCTGCTGGAAAGCTAATCCTTATATCTGCTGGAAACATGGAGATTTCCAAGATATCAAAAAGTGTAAAAGGGATGATTGGAAGGCCAAAAAATGAAACTCTTATCGTTCACTGTGTTGTAAATACAAATGCAGTCAGGAATGAAGAGATTACACTGAATGAAAAAGAGCATGATTGGCAGTTTATATTCGCAAGCAAAGACCTCAATTTTGATGCTGAAAAAAATTCTGTACAGCTACAAAAAACAGAGTAAAATGGGAAAAGGATATTTACAATGGACAAAAGTTTTAGGATCTTTGAGATTTATTCCAAAAAAACCTCAGAGAATTGAAGAATTATCAATGATTATGGTCTAAAATATGGTGGTTTATTTGTGGCGGGATGAGGGCTAAGAAAAGAGCTGAAATGAACAGTAAAGATAGTCTCAGACCAAATTAAAAAACAAACTCAAAAGCCAAGATTGAAATGTTTTTTATCCTGATATGGGGATTACGAAGGTAAAAATGGAAATTGACTCAAAAATGGTAGCTCAAATTGCAAGCATAAATTAAATTAAAAAAATAATACGTTTGAGGGAAACAAATTGTGAAAAATATTCTTTTTAAGGCGAGGTATAAATAAAGTAGTCTCGATATATTTGGTATTGGAAAGTTTTAATCTCTTAGCATTAATTTTTACTCATGAAAACTTTTACTTATTTTGTTCTTAAAGAAGATTATATACATCTTTAGTCAGTTGGAGACAAAATTGTTGAAATTGATTCATTAATTGATTGGAAATATTTTTGTCTCATTTTTGAGCTTATATATTCTAATAAAACAGTTTTCGGAGGCGGATCTGAGGATGATATCATCATTATATTTAAAATGCTTTTTTACAGCAATTGCGTAGTCTTTACTACTTTGAATTTGAAAAACAACGTATTAATTGAGTTTCTTTCAGGAAATGTCTTGGATTTTCTGATCACATACCATACAGAACCACAGTCTATCGTTAGAAAGAAAACTATTGATAATTTCGAAGAAAAATAACTATGGGGAAAGCTTCAAAGCCAACTTGATTGCCTTGGTTTGAAAATAAAAAAGGGACGGATTCAAGACTCTTCTTTTATCCATTCAGATCCTTGAAATAAATAGCTAATAAACCTCCAAAAATGAAGCAAAAATAATGAGAAGCAGATATTTAACCTAGGCAAAAAAGTGATGTAAGTCACACTTTGGATCTGAACTTCATAGTATAATAGGCAGAGATGTATAAGCTGATCAGAAAATTCAAAACAACTAAGTTATAAATTCATCATTCTCAGGTGGATTTATCAGAAGAAACGAAATAGTTTATAGAGATAGATACTTTTGAGCAAAATCAAAAGATTATTACACAGCAATAAAAAGAGCAGTTAAAGACTATTCTCTGAAATGAGTGATGTATTCAGAAACAAGAGGCTCAGCTCAAAAAGAGATACTTTGGGACGCATTTATTCAAATCTTAAAAAGATATCTAAAGCAGGAATAGTTCTTGTCATTACTACCAGAGAGTGAATCTTAAGATGCTGTATAAAGATTTTTGTTACAATCGCTATATTTTGGTAAGGTCGAACATAAAAGGAGCATTTTAAGGATAGTGAAAGCTATCTTTAAAATCAAAGAATAATGAACTAGAAAAGAAAAAAATGGGGCCA
The DNA here is from genome assembly GCA_963848985.1 of uncultured Methanosarcinaceae archaeon. Lineage (GTDB taxonomy): Archaea > Halobacteriota > Methanosarcinia > Methanosarcinales > Methanosarcinaceae > Methanosarcina. The sequence continues at coordinate 43,621 of CAWKGG010000056.1, read as the reverse complement.
AATACAGAAATCAGTGAGAAAGATTTGTACAAGATACCTGCGAAAAAAAAGAGATTAATAGGAATTAGAGTATATTGAAATACTTTAAGTTATACGAGCTTTATTATTCCAGATTCCGGAGAATAGATTTCTCCTATTTCCAGAAGTGTTCTAAGAATTATATTGAATTTTTCTGGACTTACCTCTTTTTCCAATGCTTTTTGCTGAAGTTTTTCTATTTCTATTTTTCCGCCTGCATCTTCCAGAAGTTTAAGAAAAATTGTTTTTGGATCCTTTTTAGGGAATATACTTCCAGAAACCATATTTTCTGACATCTTAACTGCTTTTGCTTTGTTCTCAATTTCTGGTTTTGAGATTTCGTACTCTTTTGTAAAAGGTCTCAGCAAAAAAAATTTACTTTCTTTTCCGGAAATTTCGGCTTGCAAGCAAGTCCTAAAAGCAACTGCTTCAGCCAATTCTTCGGAAGAGTGAAATATTTTCAGTTTTCGGGTTTGCAGGATGATACCGCAGTGCTGGCATCTCAGACTTTTTTTTCTAATATCTGTTATCTGGGCATTTTGTCTGCATTTAGGGCATACGATTACTATGTAGTGGAAATTTATCGACTTTTCTCCAAATACCAGTTAATTCACTTCCCATATCTTCTCTGTCTTTTTTGGAAATCCCTCATTACCCTCAAAATGTCAAGTTTGCGCATATCTTTCCAGTTAATATCTGTGAAAAATAGTTCCGAATATACTGACTGCCATACAAGAAAATCCGAGAGTTTTTGTCCCCCCGAACGGATCATTATATCTGGTTCTTGTTTGACGAGAAGGTGCGATTCGAGCATTTTTTCATCCACCTCCTCAGGCTTGATTATTCCTACCTTCACTTTTTCAAGGATGGTTAGTACAGCCCTGGTGATTTCGTCTCTTCCTCCGAATCCTAGTGATACGTATGTATAAAAGTCCTTTCCAGGAAATTTGCCCTTTACTTCTCCCTCAAGACCATAAATTGTATAACCTGTGCCTTCAGGAAGATCGGAAAAACTTTCTTCCAACTGGGTCCTGAGCTTTGATGCGATTTCGATTTTCGTTGAGGTGTCAGTTTTAAGAATTTCAACATAAATGCTCACAATCTCTACCTTCAATTTTTTTAAAATAATAGTTGCAGATATAAGTCTCTCCACTCCTTTAGGGTCAAAGAGATCGGTTTCCTTAAGTATGATTGCCACATGTCTGGGGACCTTTAAGGACGATCTGGTTATTTGCCAGGTCAGGTATCTTTCGTAGAACGGATAGGCAAAAGAAAGTGTATCCATCTGGAAAATATCTCCCTGAAAATCTAAACACTCCATTATTTATTTTTGTTTTCTTTGTTTTTATACCTTGCATAACATTTTTTTGGTAGAGTCGTTAATTTGTTGTACGTTGAATCAAATTTTTACATACTGTGCTTTATTAAATTCCTCTGAGATCGAAGTTTTTCACATAAAAACTTTACTCAATGACTTATTTGGATTTATAATTTTACGGAAAATTAGGCAAGCTACCTTATTTTGCAGTGGATAGGATCTTGATCACATCTCCGTTTTTCAGTTCATGCTTTTCCCCTAATCTAAGCCTTGTCCGCACATCTACCGCGTACAAAAATTTATTCCCTATTTCGGTATGTATCTGGTAAGCAAGATCGCGGCATATGGAGCCTTTTTTCATCAGATATGCATCAGGAAGGATATTCCCATGTTTGTCTGACCATTTTCCTTCGTCTTCTACAGGATATACTACTATAAGGTCCAGAAGCTCAAAGACAGTTCTGTTTATGCATTCTTGGACACCGGTGCTTCCAAGTCTATTAATAACTTTTTGTATAGCTTCGAGCCCCTTTTTCTGTGCTTTTGTAAGATCATCCGTAAGTAAATCGAAGTTTCTGTCCCCTGGGATATACCTTATAATCCCGTTTTTTGCTGCAGACTTGAGTGCCAGTTCAGCCGCTGCACTTGTAGTCACTACTATCCTGTCACCAAGATCTTTTATTTTGTCCAGATTTTTGCTGGGGGCAATATCTGCTTTATTTGCGGCAATTAATAGGGGTTTGCTGATCCTCCTCATTGTGTCGCATAGATGGATCATATTTTCTTCACTCCATTTGACATGGTCAACCCTTGAAAGTTCTGTTTCTATCAAAGCTAAGCTTACACTGGATTCTTTTATTCCTGCTCCTGCGAGTTGTTCTGCAATTACAACTTCGAGTTTAAGCCCTTCGGAATGGATTTTTCTGGCAAGCTTAACCCAGTTTCTTTCCAGAATGCCATAGAGCCACATAGAAATTTCCCTATTCAGGAAGGTCACATCTTCAAGAGGATCGTGGTCTCCTATTTCTACAAGGTTACCTTCTGCGTCTGTACCGCCGGAGGCATCTACTACATGGATAATTGCCTGAGCCTGTCGAAGTTCATCCAAAAAAGTGTTTCCGAGCCCTCTCCCTTTACACGCATCCGGGACAAGTCCGGCAACATCAATTATATCAATTGGGACTAACCTCATCCCATCTATACATTTCCCACATGTCTTTTCCTTGTCTTTGCAGGGACATTCTACCCGCACATAAGTAACTCCGTGATTGGCATTGATGGTTGTGAAAGGATAATTTGCAATTTCAACGTTTGCAAGGGTAGCAGCTTTGAAAAAGGTTGATTTTCCAGCATTAGGTTTTCCTGCAAGTCCTATGGTCATCGACATAAATTATAAAAACGAACTTTTTGCATTTAATCTTTATCAATATTGATGTAGTGAAAGCATTATTTTGTTCTTCCATTTTATGGGTACCATAAAGACACACTATGTATTCAGCTAGCTCCAGGAATAAGATTTATATCTTTGTATATGCTTATCAGTGATACTTAATCGTGTCCCGATAGGGTAGTGGATATCCTTGAGGCCTGCGGAGCCTTAGACCTGAGTTCAAGTCTCAGTCGGGACGTACATTTTTCTTCATTTCTGTGTTCTTTCTTTGATTCCTTGCAATTATTTAGCCTGGTAGATATAATACTGATAACCCTTTTTAATGAGATTCGTGAGCAAATTTCGGTGGGATTATTTTTATTTAACTGGCTGCTAGTGATTATATTTTTTTATTTTCTTGTCAGTTAGTAATCAAAAGTATCTATTGCATCAAAATGATTCAGCCAATTGATTTTTGGTAAGCTGAATGGTTATTATTTGTTATCATCCACATTTTTCGTCCTATTTCTTATACTATACTTTGTGTTCTTGTATCTTTTTTCTTCAATTCAGCTTATACTTTGGCTCCTATTCTTCATACTATTTTTTTATATTTATTACCTGTTTTTCCCTTCTTTTTCGTTAATCTCTTGTGATCTCTGCAAAAATTAAAATTAGTGCATTAAAGCTTCACTCAATTATATATCCATTATTTATGGTAAACTCAATAATTAATTCTTTTTTTTAAAAATATTGCTAGTTCCTAAAGTAATTGGTTGCACTTAATTCATTTGATATTCTGAGCAATCCATTTTTGGTTTATAATCTTGAAAAAACGGATCTAAATTTGGACTAAATAAATATAGTTCTCCCAGGAACTCAATCGAATTTGTTAAATACGGATCTCAAAGGGATCAATAGAATTGATAAAGTACAGAGGATTTAGATAAATCACTATATTTCTTCATATCCTTATGGATATGTATAAATGACTAGTAAAAATAAGAGGCTTGTTGAAATTCCTCACAGATAATAGTTTGAGTTAGTGAACTCAAGAAACATTCATAAACATACTTATTAGATTTATATTGATGAATTCAACGTTCTGGTCTTGTAGCTATTTTCCGACTCTTATAATCAGTTGAACAGTAGGCTCAAAGAAATCTTTGTGATCATTTTTGAGAGAGGAGCTAATACATCAAACAATACTGACTTTTACAAAAAGAGATAATAAGCATCTAACTTCCATGAGACTAAAGAAAATTTCGATAAACCTCTAAATTTCTTCATATGCTTATATGTTGCATATAACTGACTTATGAAAATAAGTGATTGATCTAAATCTTCTATAGTTTATTTTTTTTCAGATTTTTCTGACTTTAATATTTATTACTTGAAGAAATATTTTTGTGAGGGAATCAGCAGGCTCCAGAATCCTTTTGCTTCTGGATTAATGATTTTTCCTTTGATGATAAAACCCTGATAACAAAAATTATTTCGACATTTTTCAATATACAGTGATGTAGAATTTTCTTTCTATTTGGCTACTATTTTTCATTGAAAGATAATTATTCAACTTAACCAAAATCAGTGGTAAATTTATTTTTTTGATGAGGTGGATACTTTGGATTACTAATTGATGGAAAAATAAGACACATAATCAATGGCTGACGGTTAAATAACATCAGTCCACTGAAATTTGTTCATTTAATCTTAATAAAGATTGCAGTGATAGTTTTTCTTCCAGGCTTAATACTCAATAAAAGAACAAAATAGAATCAAATTCAAATATCAGCGAGAAATATCTGGCTATGATTACAGCGAGGAAATAAGTAAGGAATAAATCGGAATTTTCTATAATTGATGGAATTGGATCACGAAAGTATGGAAAAAAAGTTTGAAACTCTGATCGGAAAATAGATTACAGTAAAAAATGATAAAAAATGCGATATCTATCCATTTATCTATGTTATCTTCACAAAAAAGAAGATAATTTTCGATTTTGGAATCACTGACAGATTACAAATAATTGAGATTCTTATACAGCTATTCAAACGAATGATAAACAGATTTCTGGAATGCAAAATTCAAAAGATAGTTTCTGATGATTATAAAGCAATAATTGAAACTGTAAAGAGTTTCATTCCTGAAGTTACTTATTCCTTTTGTGTGTTTCATCAATCGAAAAACATTACTGATGTATATGTATTGATGATTTAAATACAGCGACTATATTTCATATAGTAATGAGATTGTATGCAATGAGATAAATCAATGAATGTGGATGATATGGTACTCGGATCTATTGTGCGTTTTTTGATTTTGAATTTGATAGATTATATGGATAATAGCTAAAATATTGGATACAGTGTGAAAATTTAGATAATAAAAATGCTGAAATAGTACAAAACCTCAATAATCAATTATTTTATTGTTTGTTTGGTTGGAAGTTGACAAATCCATGATAATTCCAATTAAATTTTTGAAGACTGTGATTTTATTTTTGGCTAATTATGAGTTTTAATTCTAACTAAAAATTGTACTTTCAAATGCAGTGTGAAAATACTTACCTAATCAGTCTATTAATAAATTGAAATTTCTAACGAGGAAAACCTGGTATATTCAGTGTAAATCAACAATTCATAATATGGGAAAAATATATTTTGAGTAAGTACTTTAATTTCTTCAGTATTCTTAAGCTTATATATATTATGCGTAAAGTACAGTAAATATACAGAACTGAAATCTGGGACAGTTTTTACTTGCTTTCACTTTTTGCATATTATAGAATTTCTAGTGACCTAAGTTTAAATAATTACTTTTAAAATAGCGTTCTGCTTTTAAAAGTATAATTATTAGTTTATTTACTATAGTTCAATGAATTTAAGTGAAATTGCATTGATTTTTCAAAACTGGAGAAAAACCTAAAATATAAAAAAATTCTTAAAGTAACAAAACGAGTTCTCTCATAGCAGCGTGAAATAGATTATTTCTCTGTCTGGAGAATATTCTTGAAGGAATTTGCCATCAATGGCACAATAAAAATATAAAGCAAAGAAAAATTTCCTCTGCTTTAATATAATGGAATTATTTTTACTTTCTTATTTTCTGAGACTTGCAAGTTGAATGAAGAAATAAAGTACCTGGAGCTTTTCAATATTTATTGAAATTTATATGACTAAGTGCTTAATGCTTCCTTTCTTCAGTCAAACTGCATAAGTCTTATTTTAGTTTACGTCAGTTTGGTTACCGGGTGATTAGCCAGATCCGCGATCTCGACCCCGAGTTCTTTTGCGGTTTCACCAAGCATGATGTCTACCATTGCTACAGCTGGAAAGATCTGATTGACGTTCTCAATAGGCCCATAGAGGAGAAAATCGGAACCTGCAATCTGTGCTACTAGGTTGGTACCAATGTCTGTAGGCATGTAGATAGCTTTTGGATCAGGCTGAGTTTTCTTGAACTTCCGGAGCCAATCCCAGGCAGAAGCCATATTATGGAACCCTCCACCAATGGGTAGCCCGATTTTTGCTTTTATTGTTGGGATCGAGCGAATTGTGGCTCCAGAACCTGCGCCAAGAGGCATTGCTGCAACATCTATCAATGGTGTCTTGATCCCACATTCCTTTGAAATCTGAATCATCCCTTTTGTTTGTCCGGAACCACCGACTTCAAGTATGTCTAGTTTTCCTTTTACAGTAGGATCTGTTGCATTGAAGGCGAGCACAATTGCTGCTTCCACGTCACTTTCAGTAAGGACATCGATTTCACTCTGTTCAATGCTTGCATTGATCGAGTTGTGTACAGCCCTGTGTGCAACGCCGATTTCAGTACAGTATTTGGCAGCAGCAGCCCTTACATCTCCGGCAGAGGAGTCGATCAAAAAAGGAGTGTGGTCATCGATTTCAACGAACCACTTTATGTAATTCACAATTGCTTCTGGGGTTTCACCCACGATCTGATTTGCATAGGGAAGCCCTGTGGCATCGCTCATTGCTACCTGCGTATTCCAAAGCGTTTCAGCAGTTGCTTTATCGAAAATTCCCTTGTCTTCGTCTGACACGATCTTATGTCTTCCGTAGAACATAGTGCTTACTAATACAGTTGGATATTCGCCTGGCTGACCGCCGAATTTGACTCCACCTAGATCAAAAACTTCCTGTTTCCTATCAAATTTGAACATTTTAATCCCTCATTTGTTAATGTATTAATCTGAACATTGATGATACCGAGATATAGATCAAGAAGAGCAGCAGGCCGATCACGCTGCCGTATAAAATTCCGATGTCTCTTCCTACTTTTCTGCCAATTCTTTGTGCAATTTCACTGCCAACGAACTCGATCTTTTCATCAATCTTGTCGAGTCTCTTCATGACCACATTGAACTCAGTTTGATCTACAATAACTACGGGTGCCTTTCCATCACTCATAGTATTCACCTCCACAACAACAACGGGACTACGATTATCATCACAAATATAAATATGAATCCCGCTGCAAACCCTAAGATCCCGGTAGCATTTATCCCAGAATCCAGTTTCTGGTTTCTCGCGATTAACTGGCCCCTATACCGGATACTTTCGACAGTCGAATCTATTGCACCCATCTGAGGGGTGGTTACCATCGGAACTCCTTTTTCGTATTCAGTTTCTGCCATTCTTTTACCTCCCTACTAATAAAAATCCGAGTAAAGCGATGGTAAAAGTTAATCCTATCATGAACCCTTCAATTTTTCCAGCACCTACACCTGAGTGGTACTTATTAAGGTTTCCGATATCTATAAGGCTGCTATCAATTCCTTTCATCCTATTGCGAACCATTGCAATTTCAGCACCAAGTGGTCTTACTCCCAGATATCTCTTCCTCTTCTCCTTCTCCCTCGGCGATCTTTATTATAAGAGGTTCGCCATCAAAGGCTCCCGGGTCTTTTGAGACAAGTTCTTTTATCTTGGAGGTAATTGCACCCATATCTTCGGTATCAATCAAATTGATGACCTGAGCTTGTTGCTGGAAACGGACAATTGAATCATCATCTAGATTTTCCACATACGGAATTGCGCCTACAGCTCCTACAATTCTGTGTTCCTTCACACCATTTGCATGCAGGGCGATTATTGACTGCCCGATTACGTGCCCTTTAACCTCAGCACCAGTCACAAGGAGAAACCTGATATTAGGGTTTGATATAATATGGGCAACGACCTTTTCAATGCCAAGATTTTCTGTTTTACACGATCCTGTGATTGATGCACCTGCATCAAGAATTGGCTTTCCAGGAAGGTGTGAACCACAGGTAATTACCAGTACTGGGTTTTTGGGATCCCCAACTTCATATTCACCTTTCAGTATGGGCCATCCTGGGGCAGCATCTTTCTTTTCTACCATTTTAAGCGCCTCCCATTGCAATCCTCAGGTATATATATAGGACTACCATCGCAAAGAAAAAAAAGCCAACAACTATCCCATACCAAGCATTGGTGTAGAGTCCAGCTATGTAAGACATGTGTTCACGTCCCGGCCATGTGTTAAGTAGCGGCTTGCTCGGGGCAAGAGAATCTATGAGGTCTTCTGCAATTAGATCCAGCTTGTCCAATTTTTCATAGACAGGAGCCAAGCTGTACTGGATAATGTCTTCTCGTTCCTGTGCAACAGTACCGGATTCTGTATCCATTACTAAATGTATCTCTGGAGCTATACGAACGGTGCTCATTGCATTTCCTCCTCAGTAGGCAGCATTCCGGTATCTAAAACTTTGTATGCATCTCTTTTGACAAAGCTGTAGTATTTGTTGAAGCCTTTATACCATATGAAGATTCCAATGAGCATTGTTACCACGATTGCTCCCAAACCTGCTACGGATGCGAAGCCTGAGAGGACCATAGCAATTCCTGCCTTTTCCATAGCAAGTGAAAGGCTTCTGTCCTGCATTTCATCTGGCCCCAGGTTTGAATTGAATGGGTGCAGCATTGCCATACCACCGGCAATGTAAATCATCATTATAAAGCCTGTTGCAATCACATCTTTAACAACTAATACATAATCCAGAGAACCAGCAATTACAATACTAAACCCAAGAATTAAAAGAGTTCCGGCTCCCGCAATCTCTGTCGTTGCTCTTTCCATGATTGGGATACCCATCCCAATTATCTTGTTGGCAAGTATACCTATTATAGCTCCGATGACACACGCGGTAATGAATGCAATAATGGGGCCTGCCACTCCTCCGATCGAAAGCCCAAATAGAGTGGCAATTACTCCCATACCAAGGGCGAGCATACCAATTGACGGTACACCTGTACCAAGTCCATAGCTAGCAACACGTCGGACTACGTCAGCGCCCCAAACACTGGCACAGATTGCTCCAAGAGCTCCGAAGAATACAAAGACGTGGTTTATTGGGGCAAGGAAATAAGCGAGATATATCCCAACGAGGCCCCCAACTACACCTAGAGCTAACATTGTATTTGGAGGGTATTTATTTTTTGCATCTGACATTTTAGAGACCCCCTCCTAGACTTCCAACTGCTACTACTGCTACAATAGCGCAGAAAATTGATGCAATGAAGGAAGCAAGAGCTGCTTTTGGCCATTTTTTGAATTTAGGATCATGGAATCCTTCAATGGTACCACCAATGTTGTAAGAAGGAATAACCGAATTTATAAAGAAGAAACCTATTGTGAAAGTAGATACAACAGCTGAAAGGTTCAGATCAGTTACTGGGAGGGTTGATACTTTCATGAGCGCATAGTATACGAGTGCACCCCCAAGTCCTCCAAGGGCAGCTCCGATAGTTGCACTTACGAAACAGACTGTTGGAATACCATGTCCTTCAGTACCTTGGGACACATAGAGGTCCTGTCTGTACTTTGTAATGGGATCATACTTTACTTTAGCCGAAACTGGAATAACGCCCACCCCATATACATAGATCCAAGTAGCTACTATCATGGTTGCAGCTAGCATGACCATTGAACCGACTGCTCCAGCAGCTATGACAAGAGGGAGGTTTTGGTTTACAGCCATTACAGTCCCAGCGGCTATGATCCCAGCAATTCCAGCTCCAGCTGCAAGCATAACAGTACCTGTGCCGATACCTGTTGCTTGAGACATTGCAGCGGGGGCACCACCTACAGGTATGAAGTGAACACTCTGGGAAATCAGGGTACCACCGATTACGATCGCCAGGATCCAGATAAGATTAGCTGTAATGAGTTCTATCATGCTGACACCTCTTCTGTTTTATCTTCTTTGTAAGGCCCAAATTTTTCGCGGGCTTCCTTTTCGATGTGCCAGTTCCAAATACCTAAGACAACAACAATAAGAAAACCTAATATATTGGAGAGCCAGCCCTCTTTAAGTCCTCTTGCAGGGTCGAAAACGATTAGAATCCAGATGCCCAGAAACACAACCATCCCAAAAGCAACTCCTGTCATCGGTCCTCCGAACTTTGAACAGAACCAGAGGTTATCTATCCCATTTCTGAGGCCTGATTCGCCTTTACGGACAATGTTTCCAGAGTTTGAAGCGTTCAAACCAGAACCAAATTCAGTCTGCTGGAACTGGCGCTCTGAACCTAAGTGAACGTCACCTGTAGCAGATCCTACTGAGCCTACTACAACTCCCCATAGAAATGACAATAATACGAATGGGAAAGGATGAGCTAGTGCATAGACCATTAGGTATGAGACTATCTCGACAGCGAAAGTAGTCAAAAACGCAAAGGCCATGATAACTGGGGTGTGAGATCTTATCAGATCCAGATATATTGGTTGCTTAAATCTTTTCTGGCTAGCCTCTCTACCCATGATTGCAGTTACTGAATAGCTTCCATGTACCATAGCTGCAATAAGGGCTCCTACAACCAATGCAAAGAGAGGGGACATCCCAAAATGTTTTATTAATACAAGAGTTCCAGTAGCACCTATTGTGCACATCATCCCATTGGATACCGGTTCACCCGCAATAGCTTTATTATAATATCGATGTATGTATCCCATCTGGGGTGCTAACTGAATTTGTGAATTAGCATTACTCTGGGATCCTACATCGGATTCCAGGTCCTCTGAAGCACCTGCAATGGTAGCAGCGGCTCCAATAAGTGCGAGCACTCCCATGCTTATGAGTGGTTCCATTCATTTTCCTCCTTATTTATACATGTAATAAGCCGGATTGAAAAAACGCTGTATATTTTCTGAAGTTATTTGTCATTTTATGCAACGAAAAATAACGAATGACAAACATTGAATTTTTGATTAGAGAGGATCATTCATAAACCTTTCGAAATTTGGGTGTATTTAAACGATTTTTATCAACCAATTTAGTGCACAATTCGTTATTTATAATGAGTTAATTTGTTTAAAATGAGCAAATTCATATTTATATATTAAAAAATAAATTTAAATTTTATTAATATAATATAAAGATTCCGATGGTCATTCTGAATTGTGACATTTATTTTTTTAAAAAGTAAATCAAGTAATTTTATATAAATCAGTTTTTCTGGTATTGATTTTTATATTAATCCCAGCTATACATTATATATTATGTTAATTTTCTTTAGTATTTCCGAAAAATAGGATGTGATTTTCTTATCCTCAATTCCTGCAGATATACAAGAAGTCTATCTATTTTATCAATATGCATTAGATTGAAAATAAATCTACCTTTAATAAAAAATAGTATTTAACTGGGTAAACAAATTATCCAGCTTTGTACATTTGCAGAATGTAGGTGATATCATAAGATAACTTTATTATCTGGTGATTACTAGAGTTAATAGAAAATTTAGCATCTGCGCTGAATTTTCAATTTTCTAGACAAATTCTAGAATGTGCTACAGCAATCTGTATTATAAAATGCATGAAACTTTTAATCAAATATAGCTCATTCATACAGGTGTTAACTTATGGTTAAAAAATCAGGCAACGGACTTCAGTCTTCTGCGGGACTCATGCGCTACTATGAAGCTGACAAAAATGCAGTTCAAATTCAGCCCAAAGTAGTAATTATTGTCGGTGCAATCGTAGGCATAATAGTAGTGTTTTTAGGTGCTATGAATCACACTTGGCCATGATTATCCTTTTTCGTGCAGGTCTCTTTTTAATAGGCATACTTCAGGAAAATGAGATAAAGGAAGACTTCTCTTCGAAAACAATAGTTCCTAAACCCATCTTTTTGCTTTTGAGTTTCTTCTTATATACTTGGGGGTATATTCAACGTCTTGTGAAGTCTTTTTAATTCTACCCAAGCCGCATCTCTATGGGAATTTTCGGTATCGAATTCTGAATTTTATCTTTCTCATTGTGAAAAGCTGCATTTACAACTCAGAAAATCGGGAACAAGTATGCTCATGAAAATCCATATACTTTTACGTTGCTATCTTTTGAAAATGAAGGAGACAAAATCAGGCTCTATAGCAGATCCCTGCCCATTCTTTTTCTCAGGTCACAGTTTAGCTCCCAGGAGCTGGGTCAGTAGTGAGGCTAGCAGGATGACTTGGTTGTAGAACTTTCAAAATTGTGGTATACTAATCCTGAATGTTGATCAGCGCATTTTGTGGTATTTAATTCTACACAACACATTGAATTTTTTTGGATTTTATTTGCATCGATGTTGGCACATTTTTTCACTTGTATCATGAAGTATAATTCTTTTTTTATATAATAAGGTGGTGAGGCAAGTGAATAGAGGCTTTATCAAGTCGAGCAATATTTATTTAGGAAATATTTTTGGGAAGATATCCTGAATTTTCCATTTTTGAAAGAAAATTCATATATTGTTTAAATGTATATTGAAGATTTTAATGGCTTATTCATCTTCTGTTCTGAGCCTAAATATTCATTTTCAAGTATACTATTCCGAATTTAAAATAATTATATTAGTTTAATCTGAGCCTAGATATGTTTGCCAAGTATGATATATTACAGGGAAATCATTGGTTTCTGAGACAAAAATGTGTAGATATATCTCAAGCTTCATTATTGGTTAACAATGGTTTGAATCCAGGTAAAGTTGCAGAAGATTTTTCAATCGGTTGCTCAAAGTTTTGTCTCTGGATAAAGCTTTCTGAGTAAGAAGTTTTGCTTCCTCTTTAATAATAGACTTGGTTAAGTAGTAAAGTATTAATTTTAATAGGAGAGCAACTTTGTGAGTTAAGGAAAGAACTTCCATAAGCAATACAAGCAGAAGATGGTCATTATCGTAATTGACAAATGAAAGACGCAATTTAATTATGTAAAGAAGAATTTAAGAGAATTTCGAGGAATCCACGATTTTATTATATACTTCTAAATAGGATATAAATGACTAATGAAAATAATAGGTTTATCGATATTCTCTATTAATTCTAATATTTTGATTACATTGAAAATAAAAGGCGTATTTAAGGATAATTAGGAGCTGTTTTTAAAATCAAAGGATCATTAACAAGAAAAGGGAAAATAATGTCAAATGCATAATTTAGTGAGAAAGATTTGGACCGGATTTTCGCGAAAAAAATGATAAGAGGTAAATTGGAATCTTAATAATTTTCTTGAATATTGTTATCTACTTCAAGTATAAATAAACGGAAAAAAGGTAAATGGAGATATGATACTCCTTTTTTGTGGTTTTGGGTTAAATGATATCCAAAAAAGGTCAGTACTGTTTGGAGATAAAGATTTGCTATTTTCATTGATTAATTGCTGAGATGGAAGTCAAGGGTTAAGGTAATAGTGAATCGTATGGAGTAAATTGATGTGATAAAAATGGGGATCTATTTTTAGCGAATTTACATTCCACAGATGTATACAAATGTAGAATTTGTTTGCCTATTTTCCCCATAATTCATTGAAAGTTAGATTAATTTTTAAGCTACTGTCATGATTGAGAAAAATAGAAGGCATTCAAGTTCTAAATTTGCGGAAAGTGGGAGCTAAGTGCTTAATTTACAAATGTATATGTTAATTTTTCCTGTCTTTCGATGGTTTAAGAACCTGGAGTTAGTTTTTTATTTGTATCTATGTGTTTTCGGAGTTCTAGAGTCAGAAGTGATTTATTCAGGAGCATTGTGTTGCTTGCAGTATCTCCCTTTTATATATTTTGGCTTTACTTGTTTTTTTTCTTTCTATCGAAATTTACTCACAGGCACTGGTATTTTTAGAGGAGGAGGGGGATTATCCCAAAAACAAAGACATTTATGAAGCCATGAATCATCGCAACAAGAGGGAGGCTGCGTGTTTTATAAAACAGGTAACCTACAAATATGCCTACAAAGGATGCATATAGAACTTCACCCATGCTCCCATATCCTGTATGCATAAGTCCAAATAAAATACTTGTAATTATTAGCCCTGATAGATTACCGAGTGCTATCTGCAGCCGATTCTGAAGGATCGATCTGAAAATTATCTCTTCTACAAGGCCTACGAAAAAGATCATAACTATGCTGAGCATTAGGAGGTTAAATGTTGAGAGGTCTGAAATTAGATAGTTTGTCTTGATTATTAGATATTCTCCTCCTCCAAGAAGAGAGCCTAATAATATTGAAATTGGGGCATAGAACCATATTTTCTTGAAGGTCATTCCAAGCTGTGTGCGAGTAAATTCCTGATTTGTTGCTGCAATACTTACAGGAATTGCCAGGATACCGTATGTTAAAATTAAGGAATAAAGCGTTTTCTCATAATAAATTGGCATTGAAAGGTTGACTAGGCGTAGGATCGGCAGGAGAATAAGAGCTAGGTAGGTTTTCTGGATCTCCGTGTTTTTTACAAACATCATAGAAAAGGAGAGCCCTAGTAGGATCACTGCATTCATTCCCAGGGCTTCTATCTTCATTCCCCAAAATATCAATATCTCTGCAAAGGCAATTGCTGCAGCTGGTATTCCTATATAATACCATGTATTTTTAATCTCAACTGGCTTCTCCCTAAAATTATTAGATATTTCCATTTTCATACTCTCTTTGACACATTTATCCATAGATATAGATTTTTATAGGGGACTTTCTTTTCTGTTTCATTGAAAAGAAGTAATTCGAGCTTCTGATTCTTTCCTTCAATAAAAGGTGTAATCTTAAGGGGCTCTTCCATGGTTGTGTTATGGGCAAGCCTTATATTTTTCAGGTTTTTCTGAAAGGGTAGGGATTCGTTTTCAAGCCTAACTTCCATTGTGTAATTCATTGTTTTATACTCATTGTTTACTATTCCTATAATGTAGGTCCCGCTTTCACCCTGTGCATACTCTGTTGTATAATTTTCAGCCATCCCTTTATGTCCGAGAATATAGAATTCTGTAAATGGCTCCCTGTCATGAGGTGTGAGGGTAACGTAAGCCAGGGCTACAATCAAGACCAGGAAAGAAATGGCTAGAAATGTCCTGAGGATCTTCTCAGTTTTTGATTCAGACTTTTCCACAATTTTCGTCAGTAAGGTAAGAGCAGAACTCCTGAAAGAAACTCTAAATATCCTGTTTTCGGGTAGTTTTCTCCGCCTTGAGTATGCTACTCCAGACATGAGTAGAGTAAATGCAGACAGGCTTGTAAGTAGGGGAATTTCCCTAATTCCCCAGGGTGTAAAGTTAATTACAAGTCCTATTAGAGGTGCTATTGCAACACTTAGCCCTACTGAAAGAGCTATTCTTTCCATCCATTCAAGTCCGACTTCTTCTGGAAAAAGCGCGGATATAAGAGCATATCCTGGAAGGAAAATTAACAGGAATAAACCAAGAATAGTGCGGATGAAACTTTCGTTGAATGGAGAAACAAGTATGAAAATATTAGTAAGAATCACAAGGCCTGCTATAAACAGCAGATCAGGTGGAAACTTCTGGTTTCCGGCCATATATATCCTCATAAAGCGGTTTATTCGTCACTTAGTTGTATAAAGTATCTTTCTCCTTTCCTGCTTGCTATATCAAATACTTTTCCTTTTTTTCGATCTTCCTGAAAGGAATTCTCAATCTTTCAATCTATTTTCATTCTCTTTTTAAAAAAATTTTTTAGTCCGAGTTTGAAAGTTTTTTAATGCTAATTGAATATCATGAAAAATTAATAAATATTCAACCTACACAAAAATCAATTTGTAACTATTTATTTTGATATAATATGTACTTCTAATTGCTGACTTATTAAATAATCAAAAAATTACCAATAGCTTACAGTTGAGTAAAATAAGCCCATCAAAATTTGCATATTGAATTTTGATAGATATAGTTATTGATATTGCTTTTCCTCGCTGAATAGTTACAAAAATAAGTTGGCATTTTATATCATTTTGATTATTTTCCCCATTACTACCTCTGTTAAATAACAAATAAAAGTTTTTATGTTCTTATTCGACTAACAGGTTTTTGAAGGGACTGATTTATTTTTCGTTATCGGTTATCAGGTAAATTATTTTTCGTGTCCAAATGCTTATATAGCTAGTATATATTAAAACAGGTACATATATCTTTTATACTGAACAAATGTACTAAATTATATAGTGATAATGTCCTTCCTTTTTGCTAAAGGGGGTTCATTAGTCCTTAAAATTGATCTTGTAAATCTGGGGGTAGAATACCTTTTGAAACCCTTTGTAATTTATGGAGAGATGAATCTGGGAATAATATTTGCTAAGATTAGGCTCATTGCATACTCCTCTCTAATAAATTCTTTTATTCGAAAGACTTTCGAGTCTCATCACCAAAGAGGTAGGTAATTGCCAATGTCCATTACGATTGCAGCCATGCCTGCCTATAATGAAGCTCACATCATTGCAGAAGTTATCAAGGGTTGCAAAAAATATGTCGACAGGGTAGTAGTTGTAGATGACGGAAGCACTGATAATACCGTCGATATCGCAGAATCCCTAGGTGCCTATGTAGTTCGTCATGGAACCAATATTGGATACGGTGCAGCCCTCAAGAACTGTTTTGAGACGGCCCGCCGTCTCGGTGCAAATGCTATGGTTATAATTGACTCTGACGGTCAACATGACCCATCCGAGATTCCCAAGCTTCTGGAGCCTCTTAAAAATGGATTTGATCTGGTAATCGGCTCCAGGTTTGTCAACGGTAACGGTAAAAATGTCCCAATTTATCGTAAGTTTGGGATGAAGGTCCTTGATGTTGCGACCTATGTTGCAGGTGGTCTCAATGTTACTGATTCCCAGAGTGGTTTTCGGGCTTATGGAAAAAGGGCCATTGAAAATATACATTTATATGACACCGATATGTCTGCTGGCTCCGAAATTCTCATTCAGGCAGGTGATTTCAATCTAAAATTTACTGAAGTGGAAATCCATTGTAGGTATGACCTTGATAACTGCTCAAGTGAACATCCTTTCATACATGGACCTAGAGTTCTTTTTCGTATTCTCAAGGATATGGAGTATAGACGACCATTGTACTATTTTGCCTTCCCTGGGATGATTATGGCATCTACAGGCTTTCTTATGGGACTGAAATTCTTACAGGATTATTACATGGGAGGGTATTTGCGCTTCGGGCCTACACTTCTTATGGTGATGTTGACAATTATAGGAGCTTTTATGGTATTTACTGGAATAATACTGCATGCAATATCAAGGATGATAGTTCTAAATGAGCATATTCGGAAACAATAATTTTCAAATAGGGGTTAATTTATGGAATATCCTTTCGTTTCGGTTGTAGTAGGCATTCGCAATGAAGAACTATTTATTGAAGAATGCATTGAATCACTTCTTAGGCTCGACTATCCGCGGGATCTGTATGAGATTATTATCGTTGATGGAATGTCCTCCGATAAAACTCGGGATCTGGTACAGAAATACCCTGTAAGGCTTCTTCTAAATAATAAAAGAAATGTTGCTGCGGCAAGGAATCTTGGTGTGAAGAATGCTATAGGCGATCTTGTTGCGTTTACTGATGGGGACTGCAAGGTCGATTCTCAGTGGTTGAAAATACTTGTCAGTGAAATGCAAAATGCTCCCTATGATGTAGTATGTTTTGGAGGACCTAACCTTATCTTTGAGACTGATCCTGTATTTGGCAGAGTCGTGGGATATTCTCAGGAAACTTTTCTGGGCTCAGGAGGCTCGGCTCAGTCCAAAAATTCCACAAAAAAACACTATGTCAGCTCTCTACCAAACTGTAATGCCATGTATAAAAAAAGTGTAATTCAGGAAGTCGGTTATTTTGACGAAAGGTTTCTGATAGGTCAGGATGGAGATCTGAATTATAGAATAGGCAAGAAGGGCCATAGGTTTTTGTACGTTCCTGAAGCACAGGTTCTTCATCACAGAAGAGGAACTTTATACTCTTTTTCGGTAAGGATGTTTAAATATGGTATGTGGATGGCGGAACTTTTCAAAAAGCATGGAGAATTTGTCCGTTGGTATGCTTTTTTGCCTTCAGTTGCCATCGTTTTTTTGGTAGCTTTGCTGATCTCCTCTGTTATTTACTATACTCCTATACTGTTTCTGCATGCATTGATAGCTATATATTTTGTTCTGGTCTTTGTCACCTCAATCCAGGTTACTTGCAAAATGAGATCCAAATACGGTCTTTTTGCCTTTTTTGTGATTCCTGTGCAACACGTTACTTATGGGTTGGGGTTTTTGTATAGTTTTATAAATTCCCTTTATCTTGCTAAATTCAAATCTCGATTTGATATTTAATATTCACGAGTTTATCGATATCTTTAAGAAATAGAGACTGAAACGCACTATATATGATACTTTTCGGGCCAAAATATTTTTAATCGATACTAGCTTGATTATAACTCTGATTTGCTTCCAAACCTAATAACTTGGGTAATAGAATTATTCTTCTCACTTTCTGCAGATGTATACAAGAATGCCATCTTTTTTTCAATATAACAGTACGCAAAAAGTAATCTAACTTTCAATGAATAATAGGAATAAAATAGGTAAATAAATTCTACATGCGTGTACATCTACAGAATACTTAATTCAATTTGTAATGTTATGTTTGTTTAAGGTTATGGAGATAGTATGTTTGGGTCAAGTAAAGAGAAAGGATTTAAGGTGGATAATAACCACTTCATGAAATTAATTTCCTCTTTTTTTCCATTAGCTATAATTTTAGCAGTATTATTAACGTTCTTATGGATGTTTGAAATCGGAAGGTTTGGTTACGCACTTCGTGGACTATTTACAGGAATACCTGCAATACTTTCATGCCTATTTGTGTTGTTTATTTACAAAAAAGATGTAAAATTACATGACATAGACTTCCCTTCATCTCTAAGCACAAAATCCTTTACGTATCTATTCGGGATATTTTATATCAGTTCTCTGGTTGTACTACTGCTTTCTCTTGGAAATAGACCATGGTATTATTTCATCTTTATTCTAATGCTGTACTTTTCGGTAGTCTTGCAAATATTCTCTAAAAATGTAAGTTCTTCTCTTATCCTTGTAGAATCTTTCTTGATCATGATTAACCTGATTTACAGTGTTACATTAAATTACGATTTTTACTTTGGGACTACAGATATACTTCCTCATATATTTTTTTCAGAACTTATCGCTTTTTCCGGGCATATAATTCCGGCTTCATTAAGCGATTACGCATATTTTCCCCTGTATCATATACTTGTTGCAGAAGCCTCCGAGCTATTTAACACAAGCACAAAGACCTCGCTCTTTCTGATAAGTGCGCCGATTTATGCAATTACTATAATTTTTCTTTACTATCTTTTTAATTTCATAACAAACAATCGTCAAATTTCCTTGCTTTCATGCTTATTCTTTTCAGCGAGTTCCATTGTACTGTATTACGGTGCAAATGTAATCACTCGCACAATGGCATTTATAATGTTTGTGATATTAATATACCTTATTTTTAGTGTCAATTTCAAGAAGGATAAACTATCTTTAAAAATACTTTCAGTAATCGTTATGATTTTTTTAACCCTGGTTCACAATGTTTCCTTTCCACAGATAGTCTTATTGCTGGTTGTCTTGTTTGTTTCAGAATACATGATCGGAGGCCCTAAATACATTAGTAAGCCATTTTTTGTATTGTTTAATGTTACTTTCGTTTCATACTGGTTTTATGTCGCTTACTTGTTTGTTCAAAGGAGTCTGACCCCTCGTTTACAGAGCCAGCTTTGGGATTCTATGGTTTTAACTGCTGGAGGTGCAGAGGTACTTCAGGAGGGCTTAATTAGTTTAATAGGACTTCTGGATAAATCCATATTTTTATTTTTTGCCTTAATTGGAATAGGTTTCCTCCTGAAAAACTATAAGCACAATTATGCTTCTGTTTTAGGTTTATTTGCCTTTTTGACTCTAATATTTTATATACCAAATCCTCTCAATACTATATGGCAACTTAATGTCCTTTTTAGAATTGACCGATTCATGCTTCTGGTTAGCCCTTTTATGGCTTTTGTAATGGGTTATGGAATGTATATATTCTGGAATTATATATCTAAATACGTCCCTAACAAACTAACTTCATTCTTTGTAATATTTCTGTTATTCTCTATATTTGTCTTGATCTCTCCGATCTACAGTATTGGTGATTCGAGCCTTCTTGGCAAAGACGCAGAGCATCAATACTTCACTTTTGATGAATTGAGAGGTTTTGAGCATATTTTCAACTATAGTCCTATTAATTCTTCCATTTACACAGATTATTATACTACAAGGTTTTTTTATCTCCCATTGATTCCTCATACCTCAGCGGAAATGAATTTCGCACCTTATAAAGATAATAGAATCGGTGATGTAAATAAAATTCAACAATACAGAGGCTATACAGTGATTAGAATTCGGGAATTTTTAAGGAGTGGTTTATACTTCGGCACCGGTGAAAGTACTCGTAAAGAAACTCCGAATTATTTCTTTAAGGGAGTACCAAAAAACAAGCTCGAACTAGAACGTAATCTTGCTACTCTTAGTAAAGTATATTCAAATCCCTCAATTGATATTTTTATTCCACATTCGGGACTAAACTCTTAACCAGGCATAAAATCAATGTATAGATAAAACCTTAAAAATCAAGAATTTTAAGGATCGACTTGATTGATACTTGTGGATCCACGAAAGAATGTAGTTTCTAGTAGAGACGGCATGAAAAGTAAAATATAAATATCCAGAAGTTCTTGTAAAAGCTAAACGATTTTTGTAATAGTTCCGAGAAAAAATTGGGTATGGGGAGAACATGAAATTTTTTTATCAACAGGCATAAATAAATGAGTGTGTTTTTCAATTGCTTTGTTTGACCATTTATTTCATCATTACCTTGGCAGAAAGGTTGTTTTAATTTTGGTTTTTTTAAAATAGTTATAATACTAATTAGTCAATTTTCATTGACGTTTCAAGTATACTATTTTAAGCATATGACGAAATATATGGATTCATTAGAATCCTCTCACAATAAGCTTGGTGCGGGAGAAGGGATTCGAACCCCTGAACGCCTTCGCGAAACGATCTTGAGTCGTTCACCGTTGACCGCTTGGTTACTCCCGCATATTGGCATTTATTTTTATCCGAAATATATTTCGATTTTTTCAATTATATTTCGAATCGACTCACAGTTGATACTCTGTAACTACTCTGCGTTTATTGGAAGCAATAAGATTACGATCTAACTAGCATATATAACTAATCCTGTAAATCAGTAGTTCCTATTTGCTGTATTTCAGGATGACCATTCTTATTTGGTTCTAATTTTTCTTCAATATTTCACAAGAAAAAATTCATCCATGAATCTTAATCTCATTTTTTTGAAATTGTTTCTAGAAAATTCAATATTTTAGAGTTACTGAAGTAAAAATATGCATAGTATTAACACTAAACTAGTTCATAATTTTCAGTGAGTATATTTTTGAGCTTATATCTCCATTAATCTAAAAAGAGCCACCACAGTTCTTTTTCATTAAATCTATCACGTCATCAGGAGTAATTTACTGGAATATTGTATATACCTCAATTTCATCTGGTACCAGTCTAATAATGACTTACTGATTAATTTAAAAGATGTCGGCATTTAACATTGTTTTTACTCTCTATAATTATTATATATCCTTCCTTTACTGTGTTATAAGGTATTTGCTTGGCAAATTTGTCTATTGGATCCAATATTTTGTTTGTTGCAAATAAGATGCATTTTTTGTACTGATACAACATTGTTACAATATTGCTGCAATATTGAAAGTTAGTCCTCAGTCCTTAAACTTCTATTCAAACACTATAGAAGTATTTCCTTTTTCCTTCTTATTCTTTTCAAAAATTTTCTTTAATTCTTTTGTTGGATTAGTTATAATTGCAAATTCCAGTTTGTTTTCATCAGCTTTTTGGATAACTTGCCTACTAAAAAATTCTCTATCCAAGATGCAGTTTTCACTTTTATTTTCATTGTTTCAATTTTTTCAAAGAAGTATTCTCATGAGGTTCAAATTTCTTTGATTAATCTATTTATGTCAATGACATCAAGTGTTAGCTTAAAGCAGCCAATTATATCCAAGGTTTAGAATGAATATTCTCAGAAAATTCCATTTTTCAGATTTAACTTCTTTTATACATACAGCTTCTTTGTCACCATAATATGGAACATCATGAAAGTCAACAACAATGTCTTGAAACTTAGTTTTAGGATCATTATCTCAAAAGCTTTACAGTTTATTTTTTTGAATGAAGAATATGTATTTTACTATAGGATTGGATTTCATATAATTTAAAATAGTATTAGCAAAATACTTTCATTTTTGATCTTTTTGACCTTAGATCTTTGGTTGCAGGTTCAAAATAATTCAAAGAAGACGTTGCAGAATGAATAAAATATCATCAATTTCTTGATAGCTATATTTTACTTCAGCAGAAAGTTATTATATCACAGATTATTCATAAAAATACTAAATCAGTATAATTAGTATTAAAACTAAAATACAAACCTTTTTTCAAGAATTTGCAAAGGATTTCTCTGGAGGCAATAGCAGAAAAAGTTTGTGAGAATATCCTACAAAAATTATACTAACCTGGAGCTCACAGAAATAACTTTTTTGATCTCAAATATCCTTCTCAGTTGATCGTTGAAGTTCTGTAGATTCCCCTATCAACTTATTAATCAAATCCATGTCTTTAACCACCTTCAAACTTATGAGACCTCCTATTAAAAGGTTCATGTAGTATGTTAATGCTCTCCATGATATCACTGTAACTCCAAGTATGGAGGCATCTACAAACACAGAAAAAATGGACGCTGCTCCTAATTCAGCAATTCCACTTGCTCCGGGAGTTGAGGGTACGATCATGACAACTACCAATAGTATCTGAGCTGCAAAGGCAGTTAATATAGAAGGTATCTTTGAAAGACCCATGAGAATCAGTACAAGCTGAAAAAATTCAACTGTCCAGAATAGGATGGTAAAAAACATGCCCCAGAAAAGCCCTTTTTTTCCTTCCGAAATAAGGAGCCTAGCACTTTCGTGGAAAAGATTCATTTCCCTATCCACCTGCTCCATAAGACGAGAAATATCATAATCTGTCCATTTTCCCAAAAATGGAGAAAATTTTCTAATGACCCAAAATATTATGTTTTTTACTTTTTCGGGCTTACATAGGCCGTAAATAAAGAACATAAGGGCAATAAAGGCCAAGCAACTAGCTGTTAATAGTGCCACATCAAGCTTATAGTTAGAAAGAATGTCTCCCATTATGTAGAGTGCAAAAGGTAGAGACGCAAAAATTAAAAAAGCATCAAGTAAACGTTCTCCTATAATTATGGCTGTAGCACGGCCAAAAGGGATTTTGTTCAAGTATAACATATGGATTCTTAAGGGTTCTCCACCTACAGAGGAGGGAGTAATTCCAGCTGCAAAGACCCCAGACAGAATTATCTCTACTATTTTCAGATACTTTACCTCGTAACCCAAGGATTTGCATAGAGCTCGGGTCCTTGCTCCCCAGATAAAGTATGAAAAAATATGAAAAATAGCAGATGCCAGAATATATTCCAACTTGATTCTTCTCAGAGCTGCAATAGTTTCCGAGTCAAAAGTTAAGCCGACAACCATCGCAATTGATGCCGCACTGATAAACAGCGCCCCAATAAGCAATTTTTTGTACCTGTTCATTGCAATCTATTTGAATTTTCTTTTTTAGTAGATCTGACATGCTATTTTAGGGTATCTCATTTTAGAATATTTAACCAAGACAGAAGGGAAAAACATTATGCTTGATAAATCTTATACTATAAAATCTTTCAGACAAATTCAATATTTACAAATCTTATAAATTCTGAAATCATTTCTACAAATCAAGAGAAAAACAAAAAAATTAATGAAGATAAAGATGTCGTTGATTAGTACCTTCTAAAATCACTCGGCTTTGGGTATATACATAGCTAATTTACTGCCTTGGCCCTGAATTGTGTAACATCATCTATAATAAATTTCAGCTGAAGTGAACTATAGCTACCAAGAAATTGATGATATTTTATTCATTCTGCAACGTCTTCTTTGAATTATTTTGAACCTGCAACCAAAGATCTAAGGTCAAAAAGATCAAAAATGAAAGTATTTTGCTAATACTATTTTAAATTATATGAAATCCAATTGCTTTAGAAGCATTATTTCTTAATGTTGGATGATCAAAGTTTCGCAGCTTATCTCTTTGTAAGTTGGGTATGTTCGTGCTATTGCTCTGGATATAAAGAAATTGTTCTATCAAATATTTTCATTTGCTGGTATGATTTTTTCAATAAGTTTTTTGATTTTCAATATATTTTTTAATTAAATCGAAAGTTGTATCATCCATCCCAGTTCCAATGTAACCATCATGACTCCAGAGTCAGACATACAACAATTTTTTTCAAGCTCAGAATGTATTTCAAAGATTTTTCTTGCTTTGATACTTTTTGTAATCTACATCACTTTTGAAGGAGTATATTTTTTTCAGGACCAACTACAATAAATACCTATATTGTTTACAAATTTCTTCAATTATTACTTGAAAATTAAATAATATTTCTTTAGTACTATATTAATTATTTATTTTTCGGTGACTTTGGAGGACAGCAAGTAGAATATACCCATTCAATATCTCTCAGAGTCATTAATTTCTTTTTGACTGCGTGTAACTGGTTGCGGTCTAGTTACGGTTTGTGATAACGAAAACATAGATTGATTTCACTTTTATCTTCAGGGGAGGAATATACATATATCTAGCTATGTTCTCAGGCACGTGAATTAAGATGTCGGTATCTGAACCCTATGCTCATAAATATAACCAGATAATAGGACACTAATAGGCTCAAGGTAAGTCTTCATTCGATTGCAATTAGAACAATATGCTAGCCATCATAAAATTGATCATGCGAGCTAAGGAGTTTTGGTAACCGTGGTTGACTTGTGATAGAGATTATTACAGGACAATGACTGTTTCTGTGGATTTGTTGGCAATAGCAATTTATCTGATGATTTTTCGGTAATCACAACCTTTTTATGCTAATTAATCTATTTTATCCGGAGAAATATTGGGTGTTAGTAATAATGATGTCATTGTGACACTTGTCGCCAGTCTGCGGATTCTTTTTTCAAGAGAGATCGCATATCGACCAGTTTTATTTTTCATCTCTTGATGAAGAAGTGGCCAAAGTGAAGGGATCGCCTACGCTTTTGTTTGGAATAATTTTCATGCTTATGTTCGCAGTTGCGACATCTGTCGCCGTTCAAGTCGTTCGTATCCTTCTTATTTTCTCATTAATGATACGCCGGCAGCGATCGCTCATCTATTTGCAAAACGACCCAAACAAGGCATAATGATCTCCATATTTATTGCTCTAATAGCGATGTGGCTTGGAATCTTCATTTCGTTTTATGAACCCTACCAGATGAGCTTTTTTATAACTAGCATAGTATTCGTTCTTTACATTATTACCCTGATTTTTCAGAGGATTAAAGCCAATATGAGGTTCATCGCTCATAATGAATAGGTAAATATTTTTATTGGTAGAGGATCTTGATAAACTTTTATGCATTTGAGTATTGGAGATTGTAAATCTCTTGACAATAATTTCCGCTCATGAAAACTCTTACTGATTTTGCTCTTAAAGAGGAATACATATGTCTTCAGTCAGTTGGAGATTAGCTTGCTAAAATCGATTCCTTAATTAATTGGGAACCTTTTCATATCATTTTTGAGTGCATATATTTCAACAAAACAGCATATTTAGACCTAAAGCAGGAGTTATTATTATGTTTAAACTGCTTCTTTTACAGCAAGGGCATGGTCTTTCTGACTTTAAAATTGAGACAAAATGTATTGATCGAATAAGATTTTCAAACTTAATCGAAATCTTAAAATCTAATAAACATCAGCCGGCTCAAAAACCTTATAATCTATTCTCTTTCCCTCTATATTTCGGAAAAAACAAAATCTATATCCCATATGACAGACTTTTCCAACCTGCTTCACAAGCAGAGGATAGAATCCATATCGCAGTCAACCCTTATTTGATATACGTTCTGCACATTCCCCGAAGTTTTTCCTTTTTTCCATACCTTTTGCCTGCTTCGGCTCCAGAAATGCGAAATTTCAGTTTCTATAGTTTTCTCAAGAGCTTGCCGGTTCATATAAGCGCACGTAAGCACTTCTCTGCTGATATGATCCTAACAACAATCCGAATCAGATCGTTGTCATATTTCAAGGTCTCTAAATCGATCTCTTTTTTTCCTGTTAAGTAGCCAGCTTACAGAGATGAAGACGGTAATCGCAATAGCTGTATAAAATGTAATAAGCAAAAGAGAACCATATTTGCTCTCCAAGAAAAGATTTGTATTATCGATCTCCTCATTGTATGGATACATAATATCCTACGGATCATTGGTACAGAAAAAAGAAATTACGTTTACATAAGTGATGAAGGAAAATTTAATATGGACAGAGGTTAAGCCAGGATTATTGTACTAGGCATAAGAATGAAAAACTATTTGAGAAATGATTGAGTTTGCTATTATTTTGCAGGGTAAAAGTAAATCCATATAAGAAAACTGATGACGATGATATTATATATCTTCTTATATAAATATACTCCATGGTGGAGCTTTAGAGAAATTAACTCAGACATATATTTTAGTGTAAAAGATATCTTCGAATCTATAAAAGTTGGGGATGTATGAAAAAGAATAGAGTAATATATGTATTCGCTTTTGGTATCACTTTAATTATTTCTTTAAGCCTCTTAGCTTTTGGTTCTTCTGAAACTTCAATGGGTAATGCAACTATTTCAGGATATGAGAAAGCTTTCGATCCAGGGGGTATGAACCTTTCAGTAAAACCTGGCGATGATTTCTATGAGTATGTTAATGGAGCTTGGATAAAAAATCACCCAGTACCTGTAGATAAATCGCGATACGGAGAATTCTTGATAGTGGAAGACAAAACCTATGACCACGTCAAAGAAATCGTGGAGAGTGCAGCTAACAACACCTATGCTCCTAAGGAAAGCCTCGAGCAGAAGATTGGTAAATTTTACTTTATGGGCATGGATACTGCTACCCTTGAAAAGCAGCGTCTGGATCCCATCAGAGATAAGTTAAAGATTATAGACAACATCGCCAACATCTCCGATGTTCAGGCTGTATCGATGCAAATGATGGATTATGGCATGGATCCTTTCTTCTCTATGTATGCCGAACCCAATAAAACGAACAGTACGATCATGATCGCTACTCTCACTCAGGGGGGTTTAGGCCTTCCTGATAGAGATTTCTATTTCAGGCAGGACAACGAATCTATCCAGATAAGAGATCAATACCTAACTCATGTTGCCAAGATGTTCGTCTTCCTTGGAGATAGCCCAGAAATCGCTGAGAGTAATGCCAGAACCGTCATGAAGATAGAGACCAGGCTAGCAAACGCTTCCTTTACTAACGTGGAAGACAAAGATGAGGTCAAAACATATAACATATTGAACCTTGGGGGGCTTCAGGCCTTTTCCCCAGGCATGAATTGGTCTAGTGCCTTCAGCTTCTTGGGTCAGCCAGAAATAGCTGAGGTAAATGTCAGAAATCCTTCCTTCTTCAAGGAGTTAAGTAACGTTATTCAAGAAGAGACGATAACTGATTTGAAAACTTTCCTTCGTTGGAAGCTGATTTTAGCTACTTCTCCCTATCTCAGCTCAGCTCTAGAGATAGAGCACTTTAATTTCTATGAGAAAGAGCTCAATGGCCAACAGGAGATGAAGCCTCTGTGGAAGAGGGTCCTTGATGCAGAATACAGAGCCATAGGTGGGGACATAGGCAGGGTCTATGTAGACAGGTATTTCGACTTAAGCTCCAAGGCCAGGATGCAGGAGATGGTATCCAACCTAAAGAAAGCCTTCAGGGAAAGAATTAAAAATTTGACATGGATGGAACCTGAAACCAAGAAAAAAGCCCAAATGAAGCTTGATGTCTTGGATGTTCAGGTAGGCTACCCCGATGAATGGCTGAATTATTCAGAGCTTGAAGTGAATGATGATTCATATGTCATGAATGTCCTTCGTGGCTCTAAATTTAAGTTCCACCACAGTTTTGATGGCTTGGATAAGATTGGCAAGCCAGTGGATCGTAAGCTCTGGGAGATGAATCCCCAGGAGACTAACGTATGCTGATTTTAATAAGGTTCTCGTAGTCTTTCCAGCTGGCATTCTTCAGCCGCCCTTCTTCAACAAAGACGCTGAAGATGCAGTCAACTACGGTGCCATTGGTGCCGTTATAGGACACGAGATGACCCACCACTTCGACAGCCAGGGTAGGAAATTCGATTTCAGTGGAAATTTGACAGATTGGTGGACGCTAAAGGATGCTGATAGCTTTAATAAAAACACGGGGATTTTGGTAGACGAATAAAACAGGTTTGACCTCCTTCCAGACCTACACGTAAGCGGCAACCTGACCCTTCAGGAGAATATAGCAGACTTCGGCGGGTTGACGATGGCCTACCATGCCTATAAACTTTCATTGAAAGGGGAGCCTAAGATAATTAATGGATTTACGGGTGATCAAAGATTCTTCTTAAGCTTCGCGCAGATGTGGAGGCAATCTGAAACTAATGAAGGCCTGAGAATGCGAGCACTTACTGACTCTCACTCTCCAAACAGGCTTAGGGTCAACGGCGTTGTCTTCAATGTGCCTGAGTTTTACAAGGCTTTTCCTAGTGTAAAGCCAGTGGATAAACTCTACAGGTCAGAGAATGAGAGGCATGTGATATGGTAGAATGCATTTTTTGCCTTTAATGGCATTTTACCATTTTTTTTGGATTTCGGATTTTGCATAAAAAAATGATTGTATGGTTACAATCTGCATGTTAAAAACTGATTTTGATAAAGTAAAAAAGTCAATTATTGTACTAATAAAATTTCTATTTTTGATCTTAAGTGATACACAGTTTTATCTATTTTGTCAGACTTGATAAACAATCCCCGCTCTATCTATACATAACATTTTTTTCTATAAGGAATAGTTCACCGATGAATATAATAAATAATGTTTTTCTGAAGTCGCAAAAATTACACTATTCCGAAAAATGATTTAAATAAAAAGATTAGCAGCATCAATAAGGTAATCAAAAAAATTGCCAACCAAACCCCTAAGCTTAGCAATAATACGAAGAAAAATACGACCAAAAACAATATCATCAAAATAATATCCGTTATCAAAAACATTATCAATACCAGCAAATTAGTCTTTCTTGTTTATTTGGGGGAGATCATCTAGCAAAAACAAATTGAATTTGTGTAGATAATATTAAACCGTTAACTCCTTTTGCTCTTCTTTTAATCCTAGCAACCTTGACAACTATCCCATTAGGAATGATTGCTAATGAACTTATTTCAAACTCTCTAAACATACATTTTCGGGTCGATAATAAAGGGGAAAAAACATATTTTGGGAATAATTTTGGTAATATCCGATCATTCATCGTAATAAGGTGCTTCGAAAATAGCTGGATACTTTTCTTTTAATTGTAGGAGGTATTTTTTGTCTAATTTTGCACTATGCAGTGTTTTCACTTTAGAAAATTGGTTAAGTGATAAATGGTGGGCTCCTTCAAGTTTAGCTTCTATGAGGTTAGCTCCTTTTAGGTTAGCTCCTTGAGGGTCTTTTCTCTTTAGAATATTCATAACCAATTTAATTTGTTTTAAACTAAAATAAAAATTACTATTTTTGAAAGATATCTTCTGTTCTCCAGGATTTGGTTTTTAAAATTGTATCGATTTTCCCTTGGGATTGTCTAATTAACCCATACTTACGGTTTTTCAATTCACTTTTACTAAAATATATCCCATTTTGAAAATTTTTGCCTTCTCATTTTTGTTTCTTCTATTTTTGTCTTAGAACTGGAAAAAATACATGGATTTTGTTGCAAAATATGCGTTGGATAACTTAGTATAGAAATATAGTAGAAATCAACAGAGCCGAAAGAAATTATGTCAAAATCGAATGCTTTTTCTTTACTTGATAAAGTATGATTTTTACTGTGAAGATCATAATAGCAAAACATATGGGGAAATAATGAAGACGAAAGTTAAACAGGATACTTTAGAGTTCATCGCGGAAAACCTTTTTGTATTATCGAAAAGAAAATTAAAACTATGAAGCAATCAATTGGTGCAAAGA
Source organism: uncultured Methanosarcinaceae archaeon (assembly GCA_963848985.1). Taxonomy (GTDB): domain Archaea; phylum Halobacteriota; class Methanosarcinia; order Methanosarcinales; family Methanosarcinaceae; genus Methanosarcina. The sequence continues at coordinate 13,338 of CAWKGG010000056.1, read as the reverse complement.
CTCTCGCATTTCCGACACCAACTTGGGTTGTCGGAACTTATGACATGAATGGAAAGCCAAATGCCATGACTGTAGCATGGGCTGGAATTTGCTGTTCGACTCCTCCATGTATCAGCATATCTCTACGAAAAGCAACCTATAGCTATGCCGGTATCGTGGAAAACAAGGCATTTACTGTGAATATCCCCTCCGAAAAATATTTAAATGAGGTCGATTACTTCGGCATCGCAAGCGGCAGGGATGATAATAAATTTGAGTTAACATGCCTCACCCCCAAAAAAAGCGAGCTTGTCCCTGCTCCTTACGTAGAAGAGTTCCCATTTGTTATTGAATGTAAACTCCTTCATACCATTGAAATTGGGCTTCACACCCTGTTTGTAGGAGAGATTATGGATATAAAGGCAGAAGAATCCATACTTGACGAAAACGGAAATCCTGACATTGAGAAAATCAGACCTGTTGTATATGGGCCAGGGAACCGAAGCTATTATGGCATCGGGTGCAATCTTGGAAAAGCTTTCTCAATCGGGAAAGAATTCTTAATTAAAAAGAACGATAAAATATAATACTTATTAAAAATAGCGAAGAGTCATTAAGACTTACAAGGCTGAATTGATAAATCAAGTGAATTAAATTTTCAATTATCTAAAAAATGAATCTTATCACAATGTCTTGTTGTAAATTGTAGATTCAAATTCCCAATTATAGAACATGGTCAAGCTTTGATACAACCCGAAAAGATCATCTTGCTTATTTGGGATTTAGAATAATTTACAGTCGAGTATTATTTTTCAAGTATATTGAGGTGAGGAATACCTTATCCACGTAAGGGCTACCGTACTGAAACGTAAACATGTTTCTCGATCTATTGACCTTTTAGATCATGGGGCGGCAGACTGAAGCTACATTTAGCTGGGAACTTCTGATCTCTTTTTTCTTTGGCATTATCAATATCTTTCGGACAGATGAGCTCGAATCTGGGCGGTTTGAGGTCATCGAAAAGCTAGTCGACGATTTTCCCTGTTCATTGTAGATGAGCCGATAAGTGTAGAAGACCTCTTGTATCGTCCCAAACAGGTCACTGTGTTTGGTCTAACTATCCCATAGAGTTTCATATGCTTCATGAAGCTCTTCTGACTTAGTCTGCAACTATTCTTTTTGCGATATCTTCGCCTGGAGATTATCGTGTGCTTCATGTAAAGATTCCTTGGCTCTCACTTTGGTCATGCCACAGTTAGATGGTTCATCAGCCGTTTCAAAATCGCGATTGATTCTGTATTATTTCATTCACTGCTGAAATTAGGATTCAGACAAATAGTTTTACTGGCAAATTTTTTGTTTACATTGTTTTTACTGATACATAGGTTTTAATATAGAAAATCTGTATATTCTCAACGTTAACTTCCCATCAAATTTTATTTAATAGTATACTCAAAACTTAAAAGTATCTATACCCATATTTAATTGATCTTAAACATACAGTAATCATAACAGAAGCATAAGGGATAGAGAGCAAATTTTACAGAGCTTTTGGTACAATATCAAAATATTTCATCATTGTTTTCGATAGTTATGTTCTACTTTACAATGTATTTTTTTTCTTGGCTTGTATCTGAATTCAGAACAATTTTTTTTACTGAATAGTTGCCTTGAATTTAAAATATTATTGTACTAATGGGGCTTTAAAAGTTCTGACAAGTTCTATAAAAAAGAACATCAAAATTGGTTTTATAAGGAAGAAAAAATAATTTTAAAGTAGAAATGTTTAATTTATATCGCGAGGTATTAAGCTATCAGTAATTGTTTAGTTATTTTTCATCTTTAATATATAAACAAATGTCCGGAGACTGAATATGGGAAAAGCGACATATGAAAAAGCAAGTCGAAGGTATACAATCCTAAAGGTTCTAGAAATCACTGCATTGGTGGTTTTAATGCTAGTGAGTATTGCCAGCGCTGTGCAATTTGCAGATCAAATAAACTCACCGAATTCTTCAATAAATTTGTATAATAAAGGAGTAGCCCTAGTAAATTTAGGTAAGTTGGATGAAGCAATAAAAGCTTATGACAAAGCTATTGAAATTAACTCACAGTATTTTGAAGCTTGGAATGGAAAAGGACTTGTTCTAAGCAAATTAGGTAAGTTAGATGAAGCCATAAAAGCTTATGACAAAGCAATTGGAATTAACCCACAGTATGCAGATGCTTGGTATAATAAAGGAAATATTCTATGCCAATTAGGCAAGTTCGATGAAGGTATAAAAGCATATGATAAAACTATTGAAATTAACCCTAAGTATTCAAATGCTTGGTACAATAAAGGAAATGCTTTAGCTGATTCAGGTAGGCATGATGAAGCCATAAAAGCATTTGACAAAGAACTTGAAATTAACCCAAAGTTTTCATATGCTTGGAGCAATAAAGGAAAAGCTCTAAGCAAATTAGGCAAGTTAGATGAAGCCATAAACGCATACAACAAAGCAATTAATATTAACCCGCAGGATTCAAATGCTTGGTTCCAGAAAGGAGTTTCTCTAAGCAAATTAGGCAAGTTCGATGAGGCCACAAAAGCATACGACAAAACAATTGAAATTAACCCGCAGTATTCAAATGCTTGGATCAATAAAGGCGCAGCTTTGGGGAAATTAGGCAAGTCAGAAGAAGCTATAAAAGCATATGACAAAGCAATTGAACTTAACCAGTAGGATTCATTAGCATGGGATGGTCACGGAATTTTATCTAACTTGAGTAAATAAATTCGATTTGTAGGTTGAATACTTACATTAATTCTCATTCATTTTTTATCCTTCGTAGGATAAATGTAGCAACTTTATGGTTTTCAACATAACATCTTTTTTAATAAAAAGTATGCATTTTCTGGATGCTTAGGTAAAAATGTCATTTAATTTCAACTGAAAAGTTAAAAAATACATAGGTTTTATTACAAAAAATCTACGCATTAGTAAAAAAACTAAAGACAAAAACTTTGTCAGTATATCCATTGACTTTGTATCCTGTTATATTTTACAGAACTTTTGGTACACTACTGTCAGGTGGAGTATTCGACGAATTTCATGTTCATTTTGGAGTTAATCTATTGCGTTTAATCAAATTTTTTAAATGTCTTCTAAATTTTCAGATTTAAAATTTAAGAATCAGATCCAATGTCAGATCGTAGGTCGATGGCGGGTTAAAGCGAACCCGTCCTACGAGGCACGCTGGAACCGTATGACCATGCCGACACGCGACGATAGTTCCGAGTTCGCCCGTCCCGCCCCCACACGGCGCAAGGTGATGGCCTCCGCGCTGGCATTCGGGCTCACGGGTGCGCAGGCCCGCGCCGCGGAGACGACAGAAGTTGACCTGCAGCTGGTGCTTGCGGTCGACGCGTCCGGCAGCGTCAGCATGGGGCGGTTTTTCCTGCAACGGCAGGGCTATGCTTCGGCATTCCGCAACCCCCGCGTGCTCAACTCCATCCGCTCCGGCATCTCGGCAGCGATTGCCGTCACCATGCATCAATGGACCGGGCCGCGCCTGCAGGTGCCGGTGGTACCGTGGATGGTGGTCAAGGATGAGGCTTCGGCGGAGGCCCTGGCGGCGGCGATCGAAAAGGCGCCGCGCCGGCTGTTCGGCGGCGGCACCTCGATCAGCGGTGCCATCGATTATTCGATGTCGCTGTTGCGGCTGAGCCCGTTCAAGGCGACGCGCCGGACCATCGACATATCGGGCGATGGTGCCAACAATATCGGCCGGCCGGTGACGATGGCGCGCGACGAAGCGATTCGCGAGGGCATTACCATCAACGGCCTGCCCATTCTCTCCGTCGAGTACGATCTCGACACCTATTATTTCGAGAACGTCATCGGCGGCCCCGGCGCCGTCATGGTGCCGGCGGACAGTTATGAGAGTTTCGCCGAGGCGATCCTGAAAAAGCTGATCATCGAAATCGCGGCGAACGACACCGGGAGCGCCAGGATACCGTTGCCGTAATACCGTTGACATCGCCGCAAGCAACAACAGCCATCCAACGAAAATCTGGGAGACGCCGTCATGTCTGATCGTATCGCAGCCAAAGCGACGCTGCAGTTCGTCCGCTTCGGCCTCGTAGCTCTGTTCGCGGCCACCGCCAGCGCCGTGTATTCGCAAGCCGTGACACCGACAAATTCGCTCCCGAACCCCTATGTGGGTGCGCCGTTCGGCAAGCTGCCCGCGGGCCGTAGTTGGGGCTCGACGGCCGGCATCGGCACCGATCCCGATGGCAAGAGCATTTGGGTCGCGGAGCGCTGCGGCGCCTTCGCGCCGCCGAACCAGCTCAAGCCCGGCGTACCATTCGCCTGCGACGGTTCGAACCTCGATCCAGTCCTCAAATTCGACGAGACCGGCAAACTGGTGAAGAGCTTTGGTGCCGGGCTGCTGCTGTTCCCACATGGCCTTTCGGTCGACCCCGAGGGAAATATCTGGGTGACGGACGGGCTTGGCAAGGACGGCAAGGGCCACCAAGCCATCAAGTTCAGCCCGGACGGCAAGGTGCTGATGCGCCTCGGCAAGGCCGGCGTCGCCGGCAACGGCCCGGACGAATTCAATGCGCCGTCCGCCGTGCTGGTGGCGCCGAACGGCGATATCTTCGTGGCTGACGGCCACGGCGGCAACACCAATGCCCGCATCGTGAAATTCGACAAGACCGGCAAGTTCATCAAAGCCTGGGGCACCAAGGGCTCCGGCCCCGGCGAGATGGACGGGCCGCACACGCTGGCTATGGATTCGCGCGGCCGGCTGTTCTTGGGCGATCGCGGCAACAACCGCATCCAGATCTTCGACCAGGACGGCAAATTTCTCGACCAGTGGGCGCAGTTCAGCCGGCCGAGCGGGGTCTATATCGACAAGAACGACGTGATCTACGTGGTCGAATTCGGAATCCGGCTCGGTCAACAAGGCGCATGGGGCGTGGAAGCGCGGCCTGCGCGTCGGCAGCGCCAAGGACGGCTCGGTGACCGCCTTCGTGCCGGACCCGAATGAAAACGCCACCACCACCAGCGCCGCCGAGGGTGTAACAGCCGATGCCGCCGGCAATGTCTACGGCGCCGAGGTTGGGCCGAAACGGGTGATGAAATACGTCAAGAAGTGATCTGGCGCCATGTTGCGGAGGGGTGGGCGTCCCGCCAGCTCTTCCCTCCGTTCCGATGAGAAAGCGGCGTCAGGCGCGCAGGCGGCTTCGACAGGGAAGTGGCGGGCGTGACACCCGCTCCGGTTAGTCGGTCGCGCCACCCGGGCTACCGCGCACCGCTACTTCTTGTCGAACTTCGCGATCCGGGCATTGCCGGTGTCCCAGCCGCCGCCTGCCGTCCCCCAGGAAGATGTCACCGTAGTCGCCACGTCGGTCGGCGCATCGAATTGCGGCGGGCAAGCCGGATGAGCCGAGCGTTTCTCAGTTCAGTTTCCGGGACCAGACTTTGACTGGTTTGAACGGAACGTTCAAACTCGCCTCAGCAATCTCGGATTTGCGATTTTGGTCGTGGTGTCTGACGAGGGACGGCCGATGCCCCGCGAAAGCGGGGCATCGCAATTGTTTGGCGAATAGGCCGCTACTTCAGCTTCTTCCAGGCCAGTTCGGCGTGGGTGTAGCCGGGGACGGACAGCATCGGATTGTTGTAGGTCAGCACCTCATCGGTAAGTGCCGTGACGATCCGCTTCTGCGTGGTCAAATCCCAATTCGGGTATGTACTCGCTTGGACGCGGAAGGTGATCGACTTGGCGGGCTCGTCGACCCTGTAGGTGCCGAAATACGCAAGCGTCCCTTGTACAGTAGTCTTGTTTTCGTCCGCAGTGCCGGTAATCCGGCTGTTGGAAGCGAAGGGCTTGCGGCCACTTCGATCGATCTGCACGGAAAAATGCCCGTCGGGCGTGAATATCAATAAGCCATCCGGGTTGGGACCAAAGCTCGGCACATGGGTCCCATCGTCCTTGATACCGTCGTCAAGCAGCAGCGTCCACGCCCCGACCAGCAGATCTTTCATGGACTTTTGTTGCGCGTTCGCGCCGCCGGGCAGCATGGCCAGCCCCGCCACCAGGGCAGCGATTCCAACGATGTTGCGTCGAGTCATCATCTCCTCCATTGTCCTGTTTCGCGCTGATGTGCAGCGTCTTCGTGCACGATCGAAATTACTTTACCTTCTTCCACGCGCCTTCGAGCCGGACGTAGCCGGTGGCAGAGGGCATCGGCACGTTGAACGTCAGCACCTCGTCGGTGAGCGCCGTCACAAGCAGCTTCTGGACGGTGGAATCAAAGTTCGGAAACGAACTCGCTTGGATGCGCTGCGAGATGACCTTGCCGGCTTCGTCCACCGTGTAGGTGCCGAAGGAGGTGAACATGCCCTGAACCACGGCCTTGTTCTCGTCCGCGGTGCCGGCCATCCGGTTCTTCGAGGCGAAAGGCGCTCGGCCGCTGCGAATGATCTGTAGCGAATAATGCCCATCGGGCGTGAAAATGAGCATGCCGTCGGGGTTGGGACCGAAGCCCGGCACATGGGTGCCGTCGTCCTTGATATTATCCGCGAGCAGCAGCGTCCAGGTGCCAACCAGCATGTCTTTCATCGATTTCTGCTGGGCGCCTGCACCACCCGGCATCAGGGCGAGGGTCGCAACCAGGGCGGCGATGCCAAAAATGTTGCGTCGATGCATGGTTCTCCTCCGTTGTATCGTTGACGTCAGGTTTGCCCGACCGCTACCGCAACGAAAACGGGTTCGCAATGGCGCGGGCAAACCGATTTTATCGATTTCGAACGAGAACTCACTTCGCCTTCTTCCACGCCGTTTCCACATGCGTATAACCGGGAGTCGGCGGCGCCGGGACGTTATACGTCAGGACCTCATTGGTGATGGCCGTAATAGGCCGCTTCTGCACCGTACCGTCCCAGTTCGGAAACGAGCTTGCGGTGATTCGGTAGGTGATCGTCTTGGTCGCCTCGTTGACCGTGTAGGTGCCGAACGAGCTTATCGTTCCTTCAAACGCCGCCTTTATTTCGCCGGCGGTCCCGCCCCGCAGGTTCTTGGAAGCAAAGGCTGGGCGGCCGTAACGCGTGATCTGATAGGCAAAATGCCCATCGGGTGTGAAGATGAGCGTGCCGTCCGGGTTGGGGCCGTAAGCCGGCACATGGGTCCCATCATCCTTGATGTTATCGACCAGCAGCAGCGTCCAGGCTCCGGCCAGCATGTCCTTGATGGATTTCTGCTGTGCAGGCGCCGATCCCGGCAGCAAGACAAGGCTCGCCACCGCAGCGGAAACCCCAAGAATGTTGCGTCGATGCATGATGTCCTCCGTTGCGTCGTTCGGTGTCGCTTCAGCCGATCCGCGCTGTTGTTGGTGACCCGCGCGGTACTTCGGCCAGCCGATATTTGCAATTTCGAAAACGCAGTTTCAACCCGGTAGGACGTAGCCGAGGCCCAAGCATCGGGGGTTGATGTGGGTCAACCCGGCGCCGCTGCTGCCCAAACAGCGGCCCGCTGCGCCTCATGGCCTGATGGTGGCGCACTGCCACAGAGTTATGATTGGGCGCTGCTCAGAATCGAACGCGTCGTGCGCACCCCATCCCGCGCACTTGTCGTGCTGCCCGATCCCCCTTATGTGATGACAGCGCGACGAGTTCGCTAATCGGGATGATTTACGTTAAGGCCATGCATGTTCACGCCTGGGTCGGAATTGCGGTGCGGCCGCGGACAGGCTTTGGTTGGCGGTCGCGATTGCGGGCTTGGGCATGTGTGGATACACTACGGCAGTACGGTTTTCTTCGAGACCGTCCTGCCGGCATCGCTTCCCGTCTTTAAGCTTTAGGTATCCGGAGAGTTGGAAGAGCAGAGTCCGAGGTCAATCCATGAATGCGCGGGCGTCGCGGTTACTGGTCGTGTTTACGGCTTTCTTGGCAGGGCTTGGGCTTTGCCTCGGCATCATCCTGCTTCTGACTGGCCCCGGCGGCCCCGGAACCGGCCCCGGAGTCCTGCAGCCGGCAGCGATCGGTGGGCCGTTCCGGTTGACCGACCAGAATGGCGCGTCCTTCAGCGATCAAGACCTCAAGGGCAAGACCTTCCTGGTGTTCTTCGGATTTACCCATTGCCCCGAGGTTTGCCCGACCACCTTGTTCGAGATTTCGCAAATCATGCGCGAACTCGGGCCCGATGCCGACCGCACTGCGGCGTTATTCATATCGGTCGATCCGGAACGTGATACCCCGCAGGCCCTGAAGGACTATCTGGCGAGCTTCGATCCGCATCTGCGCGGCCTGACCGGCGATGCGCAAGCACTGGCCGCCGTCGCCAAGGCCTACCGGGTCTACTACAAGAAAGTGCCGCTGGAGGGCGGCGACTACACCATGGACCATACGGCGATCGTCTATCTGATGGGCAAGGACGGGCGCTTCGTGTCACCGTTCAACATGCGGCGGACCGCCGAGGCGGCCGCGGCCGATCTCCGCCAGCGGCTGTGACATCGCGGCGTGCCTCTGGACGATGGCGCGATTGACGGCCAAGCGACCGGGGATTTGCGTATGTCGCTCTGCCTGAAAACTGGAAACCGAGCGTGCGGCGCGCCTTTCGATGCCGTGATTGCGGTGCTGGGATGGGCGTTGGGGATGACGCTCGTCACTCCAGCATCGGCCCAAACGCAAGCCCCTCCGTCGGCTTCCGCTAGCCCGGCCGCGTCCGCCATCGTGCCGGGCTTCTGGGACCCGCGCCGCCGCCCCGATCGGCCTGATCTTACCCGCCTGACCGCCATCCGGTTCATCACCGAAGTGGATTATCCGCCGTTCGACTTCGCCGGCCCCGACGGCAATCCGATCGGCTTCAATGTCGACCTCGCCCGCATGATCTGCGAGGAGCTGAAGCTCAATTGCACGATTCAGATGCGGCGGTTCGACACCCTGTTCGATGCGCTGAACGAGAACCGCGCCGATGCGGCGGTCGCTTCGATCGCGGTGTCGGAGCAAACCCGCACGAAGGCCGATTTCTCCGATCCGTATTACCGTCCGGCGGCGCGCTTCGTCAGCCGGCGCAATGCCGGATTTGATACCGTCACGCCCGAGCGGCTGGAGGGCAAGAAGGTGGCGGTGGTCGCCGGTTCCGCCCATGAGCAATATCTGCGCACGCTGTTCACGGAAGCCGACGTGCGCACCTTTCCGGACGCCGAGGCCACCCGCCAGGCGTTGCGCAAGGGCGAGGTCGATCTGTTGTTCGGCGACGGCTTCGCGCTGTCGTTCTGGCTCAACGGCGCGGGTTCGGAAAACTGCTGCGCCTTCGCGGGCGGGCCGTTCGTGGAAAGCCGCTATTTCGGCGAGGGCATCGGAGTCGCGGTGCGGCGCGGCAACGATACGCTGCGGCTCGCCATCAACTGGGCGCTCTACCGCATCTGGGAGACCGGCCGCTTCACCGACCTGTGGCTGCGCTATTTTCCGATCAGCCCGTTTTGACGCCGCAAGTCAAATGCGACAAAACGGGGCGAGAGCTGAACCACGACTCAGGCTCTGACCGGAGAGCCCTATGCAAAACGCCGTACCCGCCGCCGCTATCGCCGACCTGCGCGCCCTGGCCGAGCAATCCAACGCCTGGCCGTTCGAGGAGGCGCGCAAGATCGTGGCCCGGCTCAAGCGGCGTCCGAAGGACGAGGTGATTTTCGAGACCGGCTACGGTCCGTCGGGCCTGCCGCATATCGGCACCTTCGGGGAGGTCGCGCGCACCACCATGGTGCGGCATGCGTTCCGCACCCTCACGGAGGACAAGGTCAAGCACAAGCCTGATCGCGTTCTCCGACGACATGGACGGGCTGCGCAAGGTGCCGGACAATGTCCCCAACAAGGACATGCTCGCCGCGCATCTCGGCAAGCCGCTGACCCAGGTGCCGGACCCGTTCGGCACCCATCCGAGCTTCGGCGCCCACAACAATGCGCGGCTGCGCGCGTTCCTCGACACCTTCGGCTTCGACTACGAGTTTTTGTCCGCGACCGATTGCTACACGTCGGGCCGCTTCGATGCGGCGCTATTGACCGTGCTGGCGCGCTTCGATGAAGTGATGGACATCATGCTGCCGTCGCTGCGCGACGAGCGGGCCGGCACCTATTCGCCGTTCCTGCCGGTGTGCCCGCGACCGGCGAGGTGCTGCAGGTGCCGATCGTCGCCCGCGATGTGGCGGCCGGCACCATCTCCTACGACGATCCCGGAACCGGCGAGCGCCTCACCACGCCGGTCACCGGCGGGCATTGCAAGCTGCAATGGAAGCCCGACTGGGCGATGCGCTGGGTCGCGCTCGGCGTCGATTACGAAATGGCCGGCAAGGACCTGATCGATTCCGTAAAACTGTCGGGCGAAATCTGCCGCGCGCTCGGCGGCGACCCGCCCGAGGGTTTCAACTACGAACTGTTCCTCGACGAGCGGGGCCAAAAAATTTCGAAATCCAAGGGCAATGGCCTCACCATCGAGGAATGGCTGCGCTATGCGAGCCCGGAAAGCCTGTCGCTGTTCATGTACCGCGAGCCGAAGGCGGCGAAGCGGCTCTATTTCGACGTGATCCCGCGCCACGTGGACGAGTATCAGCAGTTCCTCGAAGGCTTTGAGCGCCAGGACGCCAAGCAGCGGCTCGCCAACCCGGTGTGGCACATCCATGCCGGCACTCCGCCGCGCCCCGACGTGCCGATCTCGTTCACCATGCTGCTTAACCTGGTCTCGGCCTCGAATGCCGAGAACGCCGAGACGCTGTGGGGCTTCATCGGCCGCTACTGGCCGGGCGTGACGCCGCAGAGCCATCCGCGGCTCAATGCGCATGTGGAACACGCCATCCACTATTTCCGCGACTTCGTGCTGCCGGAGAAGCGTTTCCGCGCCGCCGGCGACACCGAGCGCGCGGCGCTGATGGATTTGCGCGATGCGCTGTCGCAACTGCCGGCGGACAGTTCGGCGGAAAAAATCCAGGAGGTGGTCTACGAGGTCGGCCGCCGCCCGCCCTTCCTCGACACCTCGGGCAAGATCAAGACCAAGGACGGCAAGCCGGGCGTCTCGCTCGACTGGTTCAACATGCTCTACCAGGTGCTGCTCGGCCAGGAGAAGGGACCGCGTTTCGGCTCGTTCGTCGCGGTATATGGACTTGGCAATACCATCGAGATGATCGACGGGGCGCTGGCACGCAACCAGGAGCGGGCGATGCATGGCGGCGTGGCGTGAGGGGTCGTGGCAGCGGGTCGCGCGCCCAGCGATCGCTGATCGGGGGCTAAGCTTGCTTGCTTCGGCGGTCGTTAAGCCGCTCATAAACCCGGCGCATCCTTTCCCGTCTCGCCGCGCACGTAGGCGCGCAAGATCCGGTTGATGCGGGTTTGATAGCCTTCGCCGGCCGTGGCGTGGGCCTTGAACCAGGCGATCAGGTCGGCGTCCAGGCGGAGCGTCAATTGCTGCTTGACGGGGCGGTAGAACAACCCCCGCTTGGCGCCGGTCCAATCGAGAACCTCCGGCACGTCCGAGGTATCGATGGCTGCGTCAGGCAGCGCCGCCAGCGCTTGCAATTCGTCCACCTGCGCAGACGACAGCCGTGGCCGTTTCCAACCACTCCGGCGTGGCGCTCGCGGAATTGACGCATTGGGTTCAGCCCGGCTCGATCCGCGCAACAGTCGCACCGTCGATACCGGCAGCAACGTCGAGGTGCCGAACCAGGAGGGCCAGACGGCCTTGATGCTGGCCGCGCGGGGGTCCTTGGACCTTGCCGAGGTGGTCGGGCATGTGTCGGGCGCCCGCGGCAGCGTTGCGGGCCGATGACCGGCGCAACAGGTGCCGCCCGGCCGGATTTATGATAGGATTTTTTGTTATTCACGCTGCTGAGCGAGACATCCATGCCGACCGACACCGAGAATTCGCGCATCACCTATAATCCCGACCAGTGCGGCGGTCGTCCGTGCATACGGGGCATGCGCATTCGTGTGAGCGATATTTTGGAGATGCTGGCCAACGGCGTAAGTGAGGCACAGATACTGACGGATTTTCCCGACCTGGAAGCCGATGACATCAAGGCCTGCCTCCGGCTGGCCGCGGCCCGGGTTGATATCCCGCGCGTTGCTGCATGATCCTATGGCTCGATGCGCAGATGCCACCGAGCCTCGCCGAGTGGCTCCGTCAAACCCTGGCGATTGATGCCGTAGCGGTGCGTGACATCGCCTTGAGAGACGCCGACGACAAGACGATCTTTGCCGCCGCAAGAGAGGCTGGCGCGACTCTCGTCAGCAAGGATCAGGATTTTGTCGAACTCGTGCAGCGCCTCGGACCGCCTCCGCAATTGCTCTGGGTGACGTGCGGAAACGTGAGCAATGTACGCATGCAAAAGGTGATGGCCGCCACCTTGCCAAGAGCAATTGGCATGATCGAAGCCGGCGAGGCGGTCGTCGAAATCTACGCCCGTTGTCCGTGACATTTCTTCCACTTCCTGCCGCTCCCGCAGGGGCGCTGATGACCTACCCAATTCTGCTTCGCTCGGGCACTAAGTCCAATCCGCCGCTGCTGCAACTCTACGCCTTTCGCGCGAAGACGTTTAATCTCTGCCCCTGGCACTCCGGCGAAGAGTTACGTGGCGAAGGTGGGCGGCGAACAGCTTTCCCTCTTTGTCATATTCAAACTCAACAAGGCGGCGACCCGTCTTGTTGTCCGCCAGCATGACGACACGGGTGTGTTCGATCGCAGCTTCCGCATTTCACGGCACGTCAGGAGACCAAACAAACTAAGTCATCTCCGCCGTACGATGAAAGTGGCCGCGCCCGCTTCAGCTCCTTGTTCCTTTAACACATCAATCGTCGAACACAAGTTTCTTCTCGCCAGTCGCCAGGCACCATCGTAATTGTAACTGGATAGTTCCGCTCTATGCGGCTCGTTCGAGCTTCCCAACAGTTAACAATCTCAGCAATCCAGCGAGCGTCTTTAGCAAGGCCTGGTGGCGCATCACAACGAGTACGGCGCTGAATGCCTTCGTCAACCGGCCTTTTGTGCGCGCCGTCGAACTGCACTTGTCGGCGTTCGATAGCTCCTCCGCATATTTTCTGTAGTTGTTCTCTTTTGATATTCATCTCGAAGTGATCCATTTCGTCATTGAGATCGACTTGTTCGACCGTCCGGCTCGAACGCGCTGCTCAACAAAATGCAAAAAAATCAACGGATTGTCGAAAAGCTCGGCGTACACCCGAAGGTCGTCAATCGAGAGTGACCACAACGGACGTTCGCCGACATCGATCCCAAGAAGATGTGATCGAGCCGCTAATGCCGTGAACGCGTCGAGCGTGATCGTACAAACTGTAACATGTCGGAAGATCTAACACCAGGATTTAG
>CAWKGG010000055.1:0-7293 GCA_963848985.1 uncultured Methanosarcinaceae archaeon | reverse complement strand
GTGTGTTCTTGGAGTTCAATATGGCTTGGGTGCAGAATCACTTGGGATTAAAATTGGTAAGCCTACACCTTATGCAAAAGAACTGCTTAGCCATCATAAAAGAGTGTTCAAAAATTATTGGCGTTGGGCAGATATGACATGGACTCAAGCCTGTTTGATGAAAAGGATTGAAACCTGTTATAAATGGAAAATGATTGTTTCAGGCTCTAGCAATAAGGAAATGTTGACCGTCCAAAACTTCCAGATTCAAGCCACTGGGGCTGAAATTCTTAGAGTGGATGCATCCTTCTATCGGAGAATAAAATCAAAATTGTTGCTCCAGTTCACGATGCGTTGATGATTGAGTGTGACGAAAAGGGAGCAGAAAAAGAGATAGAGGAAGCAAGAAAGCTGATGTGTGATGCATCTGAAATCGTTTTGGGTGCTGGTAACAGATTGAAAATAGATGTTGCTATTGTCCGCTATCCTGATAGGTACATGGATGAGAAAGGTTCCGAAACTTGGAATCTTATCATGCGGATACTCAAGGAAGTAAAACAAGAGTAAAATCCACCACAATTAAGACTCAAAGATTTTTGCCAGACTTTTCTATTTGAAGCTGTAGAGCCAGATTTCAATTTTGCTGTAGAGCAATATTATTTAGCTGTACAGCAAAATATATTTTGCCCTGTAGCTAAAATTATTTAGCTGTACAGCTAAATACTAAAGTCTAATGATATCGGTTTTACTACTTATATTTCTTTAATATATCTTCTTTATTTCTTCTTAATATTTGATAATAATATAAATGGGAGTAAGATAATGCTGGTGAATCCTAGTGAGAAAATAAAAGGATCTTTCATAGCTCAAATGCCTGCAGAGTGGATTGTGAAGTTACCATCTAATTCAGTGGGGCATGCATATAGGGTGGCTATGTATATCTGGCATTTAAAAGGGGTGAAGAAATCTAATGATCTAATAGTTCACTTAAAAGGTATAAATTCATTGTTACCTATCCCAGATTGGGCTTTTCCGAAGGCATTAGATGAGTTAGAAAATTGTGGGATGATAAAAACGGTAAGACAAAGGGGTAAAAGTCCCACTGTGACTGTGTTATGTGACAATTGTTATGAAGAGTACCCAACTTTAAGAACACATGATAATAACCGAATGATGGCACCTGAAGGAATGACAAAAGTTTGGAAATAGTAGGAACTCAAAATATTATCTTTCCTTTTTATTGATATTGATATCAGTGATTCTTGGGGCCCCATCTTATAGGCCCCTTGTTTTCACATTTCAAGCATGAATTAAGGGAAAAGGTATCAATCACTTATAGACTTAAAGACCTTGAAGTGTTGGAGACAAAGCTGGGAAATAATACCATCGCAGAGGATAACATAAAGTTTGAAGCTAAGTTCCTGAACCATCATTTCGGAATTACCCTTCTGAATGTTTATATTCACCCCGGTATTATCGCAACTGTTGCAGGTGCTCCTTCCGAAAATTCCGCTGAAGCTGGTACAAGACGTCACAGAATCGCAAAAAAAGGAACATTATAAGTTTAAATATCAGAAAGCTTGCCAGTAATTTGACTTCATCTCAGCCCTTATATTAAGTTTTTTAACTGATTTTTAGTATAACCCCATCCAACTCAAAAAATGCATTAAATAGCCCCACAATGGTTCATTTTTTGACTCAATAGTTCCCGTTAGGGTTCATATATATGAAAATAGATCAAGTACTAAAATGATGAGAGTGAAATTAGAGGCTTGAGATGAGCTCAATAATTAAATGGGGAATACTCCAGTCCCCAATTTTTTTTACTTTTTAGGAAAAGACTAAATGCCAAACTTTTGAAAATTTCAGAAAATAATAAAAACATGATTTATATTTAATTATTGTTCAATATTAAAATATTCTATAGGAAAAGACATTTTGTTTAGAAACTATTTTTTTTGTAAATAATTTAAAATAATGAGTTTGAGAGATTGTTTATAACTAATTTTCAAATGCAATATGGAGAAAGGAGGAATGATGAATGAAAAATAAAGGAAAATTTTACTCAGTATCCTTAGCTTCAGTAACTACAATTTTGGTTTTAATTTTCGTTTCATCTGTGGCATCTGTCATCTGAGGTTCAAACTGTTTCTTCGAAAGCACCATCCGCATCCATTACGTATGTAGCAACCACAGTAATGTAGGTAGCTATCCTACAGGGCTTGCGGTCACACCTGATGGAACAAGGTATATGTGGCGAACTTTAACAGCAACAATGTCTCCGTAATTGATACTGCCACAAATCATGTTACAGCCACTGTAAATACAGGAATTGGTCCTGAAGTAGTTGCAGTCACCCCTGGTGGGACAAAGGTATATGTAACAAATGGGGGCAGCAACACTGTCTCTGTAATTGACACCGCAACCAACACTGTTACGGCTACAATAAATGTAGGAGTTGCTCCAGCAGGGATAGCAATCACTCCTGATGGAACAGAGGCATATGTAGCAAACCAAAACGACAACACTATTTCTAGAATTGATGTTGTCACAAATCAAGTTACAGCCACGGTAAATGCTGGAAGCCGGCCTGAGAGAGTTGCAGTCAGTCCGAACGGGGAAAAAGTATATGTAACAAACTATTGGAGTAACAATGTCTCTATAATCGATATAGCTACCAATGTTGTTACATCCACGGTGCCTGTAGGAAGCAATCCTTACGGAGTTGCGGTCTCCCCTGATGGAACAAAAGTTTATGTAGCGAACTATGGCAGCGATAATACTGTCTCTGTAATTGACACAGCAACCAACACTGTTACAGCTACAATAAATGTAGGAATTTCTCCGATGGGAATAGCCATCACTCCTGATGGAACAAGGGTATATGTAGCAAACCAAAAAGGCAATACAGTTTCTGTAATCGATGTGGCCACAAATCAAGTTATAACCACGGTGAATGCTGGAAGCCGGCCTGAGGGAGTTGCAGTCAGTCCGAACGGGGAAAAAGTATATGTAACGGATGAAAGCGGCAACACTGTCTCTGTGATTGATACAGCAAAAATCAACAAATCCACCTGACATGTATTTTACTACGATTACAAGTTCTGGTCGCTGGTACATTTTTTTGCGTGCCTGTCCGCCGGAGCAGCATCTAGTCGGCGTATTAATACTGTGACGTTTACTTCCCAGGTCAGGCTGTGAAAGTGAAATAGGATTGATTGTGAACCGCGCGGACTAGTACGATGAACTGAAAAATAAATATGAAAGCATTAAAGGAGACTGAGTAATGACAACTTTAACAGTTTTAAAGTTTGAAACCGCTATAGGTGCAGAAAATGAACTTGAAGTGATCAAAGATTTAAGCAAGAAACAGCTGATAAAACTAAATGATGCAGCTATAGTCACATGGCCTGTGGGAAAAAAGAAACCACAAACAAAACATTTGACTGATTTAACGGGTGCAGGTGCACTGAGTGGTGCTTTTTGGGGTATGTTATTTGGCCTGATATTTTTTATTCCTTTATTGGGCTTGGTCGCTGGGGCTGCAATAGGTGCACTTTCCGGTTCTATGACTCATATTGGAATTGATGAAAATTTCATAAAATCAATTCGTAGCAAAGTTACTGAAGGAACCTCAGCTTTGTTTCTGATGACTAATGATGCAGTCGAGGATAAGGTAGTAGAAGCTATGAAACAAACAAAGTTCGAACTTATTGCTTCTAACCTGTCAAAGGAAGAAGAAGACAAGCTGCGTGCAGCCTTTGCTGAAGAATGAAGTTAGACAAGATCAAAATTAGGTTTTACCCTGGAGGAAACTCTTTGGTAAAACATTTCACATTTTTGAAATTAATAATTAGAGCAAAGCACATATTTTTTGGAGTTAGTATATATATAATTAGATAAAAATGATGACTTTTTTGATCAGAATTTACATTAAAACGTTGATTTGCAATATAAGCAATTTTGTCTTACGGAGATAAAGAAATGGCAGAAAAGAAACCGAACATATTGGTCATCTTTGGAGATGACATTGGCATTAGCAATCTCAGTTGCTACAGCGACGGTCTTATGGGTTACAGAACGCCAAATATTGACAGAATAGCCAATGAAGGTATAAGGTTTACGGACTCTTATGGGGAGCAGAGCTGCACTGCCGGTACGATCATCTTTTATCACCGGACAGAGCCCCTTCCGTACCGGATTGACCAAGATAGGCATGCCTGGGGCTAAGTCAGGAATCAAGTCAGAGGATCCAACTATCGCCGAACTTCTGAAACCGCTTGGCTATGCTACTGGACATTTTGGGAAGAATCATCTTGGAGACCTGGACGAACACCTACCCACAAACCATGGCTTTGATGAGTTTTTTGGTAACCTTTATCATCTGAATGCGGAGGAAGAACCGGAAAATCGTGACTATCCACCTGAGAAAGATTTCCCAAATTTCCGAAAGAACTATGGTCCTAGGGGTGTAATCCACAGCTATGCAGACGGCCGCATTGAGGACACCGGTCCATTAACCAAGAAACAATGGAAACCATAGATATGGAGTTTATGGGTAAAGCCACCGATTTTATCAAGCGCCAGCATGAAGATGCAAAACCATTCTTCGTCTGGTTCAATACAACTCGGATGCATCTCAGGAGTCATATACCTGATAGGATCAAGGGACAGTCAGGACGTTGGCAGTCGGAATACCATGATGCTATGATTGAGCACGATCAACAGATAGGTATGTTGCTGAATTTACTAGACGAACTTGGTATTGCAGAAGACACTATCGTAGTCTACAGCACAGATAATGGGCCGCACATGAACTCCTGGCCTGATGGAGGTATGACCCCATTCCGCAACGAAAAAAATTCATGTTGGGAAGGAGCTTACCGAATTCCTGAGGTAGTGCGCTGGTCAGGGAAGATTCCGGCAGGTACGATTTCTAACGAGATGGTGAGTTTACTTGACTGGCTGCCTACTTTGCTTGCAGCAGCTGGAGAGCCGAATATTAAGGAGAAACTTCAAAAAGGCTACAAAGCAGGTGACAAGACTTTCAAGGTACATCTTGATGGGTACAATCTGCTCCCACACCTACTCGGGAAAGAGAAAAAATCGCCACGTATCGAGTTTTTTTACTTTTCCGATGATGGAGATCTTGTCGCTGTGCGATATGATAACTGGAAGCTTGTCTTTATGGAGCAGCGCGCCAGAGGTACGCTACTTATTTGGGCTGAACCTTTTGTCCACCTACGCGTACCAAAAATATTTAACCTACGCACCGATCCCTATGAACGAGCAGATCAGACCTCCAACACCTATTACGACTGGTTGATCGATCACGCTTTCATGATGGTGCCAGCCCAGAGCATTGTAGGCGACTTTTTGGCAACCTTCAAAGAATTTCCTCCACGCCAGAAATCGGCAATATTCACCCTTGACAGAGTGATGGAGAAGCTATTACAGGGAATCGGGAGTACTTAACTTTGGAATATCTACCTGGACTAGGACAACCAGATTTTAGCTGACATTCAAATTTATCCAAAATAGAATTAGTTTCCCATTTTTAATTGAAGCACTGAATTTGTAAGAAGAATTAGTTCTTTAATAAAATTTAATTTTTGATATTTAGAGATACCAATCAACATGATATGTTAAAAGGAGATTGATTAATGGCAACTTTAACAGTTCTTTAAGTTTGACACTGCTGATGGTGCAGAAAGGGAACTTGAAGTGATTGAGAACTTAAGTAAGCAACAAATGATTAAGCTACACGATGCGGCTATAGTCGCATGGCCCGAAGGGAAAAAATAAACCGAAAACAAAGCATTTGACTAGTTTAACCGGTGCAGGTGCACTTAGCGGCGCTTTTTGGGGTCTGCTATTTGGTATTCTCTTCTTTATTCCTTTATTTGGTCTGGTTGTCGGTGCCACGATAGGTGCATTTGCTGGTTCCATGACCCACATGGGTATTAATGAAGATTTCATAAAGTCTGTTCGCAGCAAAGTGACTGAAGGCACTTCAGCTCTCTTTCTGATGACTAGCGATGCAGTTGAGGATAGGGTAGTAGAAGCTATGAAACAGTCCAAATTTGAAATCATTGCTACCAACCTGTCAAAGGAAGAAGAAGACAAACTGCGCACGGCCTTTGCTGAAGAATGAAGTTAGACCAGAACAAAATTAGGCTTTACTAGGGAGTACACTCTTAAGTAAAACACTTTATTTTTAAAAATCTGTTATAAGAGCAAAGAACATATTTTATCAAAAAGGATGAAGAAGAACCTAATGCAACATTTTTTACGGGTGAATAATTAAGGAGTTGTAGAATATGGGAATAGTTGAAGAAACGCAGGTTATGGAACATGAAGCTTTTTTGCCAACAACTACAATCAAGGGGTCTAAAGTTATCAATGTCAGTGAAGAACACCTTGGAATGCTTGAAGAAATGATGATTGATCCAGAAAAAGGAAAAATAGCATATGCAGTACTTTCTTTTGGTGGTTTTCTTGGTATAGGTAACAAATTATTTGCCATCCCTTGGGAAGTTCTTGAGTTGAATAGGGGCGAGTATATCCTCAGGATTGATAAATCTGTTCTAGAAAAAATGGAAGGTTTTGATAAAGAAGAGTGGTCTTTAACCCGTGACGAATTAGCCAAGGTATATGCACACTTTGGAATTCAATCATATTGGGAAACTAGAATGGGACTAGTTAGAGAGACGCAGGATATGGAGATTGGAGATTTTTTGCCAACAACTATAATCAAGGGATCAAAGGTCATCAATGTTCATAAAGAACACCTTGGAACGATAGAAGAAGTAATGATTGATGTGAATATTGGAAGAATCGGATATGCAGTACTTTCTTTTGGTGGTTTTCTTGGTATAGGTAATAAATTATTTGCCATCCCTTGGGAAGCTCTCGAATCTAATGGGTGGGATTATATTCTTAGGATTGACAAATCTGTCCTAAAAAGAGCAGAAGGTTTTGATAAAGAAGAATGGTCTTTAACCCGTGATGAATTAGCTAAAGTATATACACACTGTGGAATTCAACCATATTGGCAATCTAAATAAAGTTAGTAAGTTAAACAGAAACCAATCTTGGAATTTGTTAGGTATCCAGATTTTTTACTGAATATCCAACATAATTAAGAGGATTATGATAAATCCCTATATTTTATCATGTGCTAACCTATTGATTCCAAAGTGGGCTGAGTACAAAGTTCTTGAAAGACTGAACACGTTTAAATGCAAAAATAATACGCATCTCTCTTTCAAACGAATATGAGCTTAAAGTCAAAACTTTAGTGCAGGGGAATAA
>CAWKGG010000054.1:0-5430 GCA_963848985.1 uncultured Methanosarcinaceae archaeon | reverse complement strand
TTATGTTTCTACAACTTGCTCGACTCATCGTATTGCTGCTAGTCATAAATGACTAAAGCTAAGCCCTGAGAGCCTGCTTATAATTCATTCAATAGGAGAACATTAGCCAACTCTCCACGTTAAAATAACCCAGCAATCGATTTTCTTTTACGTAATTTAATTAGTTTATTGACCAGGCTGATCTAGAATATCATAAAAGTTCGGAAAGATTTTGTGAACTGTAGGGGATTGCGTCCTGCAGTCCGGTATAGAATTAGTTTATAGGTTCTAAAATCCAATTACAACTTAATTTAATTTATTATATAGTTCACTCACATACTCTAAATAGTGCTATCTTAAGCTAAAGAGTGTTAAATTTAGGTGCGAATCCTATCTTAAAATCTAAGTGGTTATATGTACTACATTAGTTTTATTATTATAAAGTAATAATGGTATATGGAAAATATCTTGAAGGTACCTACCGTGCGATAGTGGTTAAATCATGGAGAATTAAATTGGTCGGAAAAACGACTCAACCTTAGCTTACTAGTGAGACTTTTATTAGAAGTTCTATGAAATTTCCTTACCATTGTAAAAAGCCCCTTAAAACGCCTGAGAATGGCTCATTGTTGATTTGACGTATATAATCCCATTTCTATGCCGAACAAAACGAACGAAATATTCAAATGCAAGACTAAATAATATTAATCATAAAGTAAAAACGGTGATAATATGTCTCGCCCATCAAAACTTACTCCTGATATACAAAAAAGAATCGGTGATAATATTGCACTCGGTTTGACTTATAGATTGGCTGCCGAAGCTGCAGGAATCACGTATAAAACATTAAATGAATATATGAACAGGGGCAAGACAGAGAAATCTGGAAAATATTATCAATTTTATAAATATATTCAAAAATGTAATGCTGATGGTGCTAGAAAACTTTTGGAACGTCTAAATTCAGTGGCAAAAGCCGGCGATACTCGGATCTGCATGTGGATTTTGGAGAGACGTTTCAGTGAAGATTTCGGCAGGCGGATATATCGGAAAACAAATGTTGTTTCAGAAAATATAAACACAAATGTTGAGATAACAATCCAGGAAGCAGATATAGTTAGAAAACAGATTCTAGAGAAGTTTGTTCAGTAGTATAATTGTAGCTGATATTACCAAAATCGCCACCACTTTTTTTCAGCTCCTGGTCCTTTAACTGCCTTCTTATTGATAATGTCTGCAGCTGGACAAGTGTTCCATATGAATCGCAGGGAAGTCTGAGTACTTCACTAAGTTCTGAGATTGAAATCTGAATGTCGACGCCTGTGAAAAATTCTATTCGAATCGTGCGAGAGAGGAAATCAGTGGGAAAATCGAGTTCTAACCGGCTTACAAAGAGAAGCAAGGTCGCTGCAGCAAAGTGATAATACCAGCATATGCAACATATTTGGATGATTCTGAAATAGCTATTGCTACCAATCCACTCGCTAGAATTTCCGCAGTCGCGGAATCAGTTCCAACGGTGAGATGACATTATGAACCAAAAATAGCAAAGGCTACCACCAGCAGCAGAATTGGGTATATTTCAGTAACTAAAGGCATGCCTGCAATTTTAGTGTATCCCAAGACTTATGGGATGGTAAATTCCGCGAATGCGATCCCTGCAGTGATTTCCGGGACTTGTGTAGGTTTGAGAGGCAAAATTCCTTAGAAAAGGGGTAAGTGAAGAGATTTTCTAGGCTTGTGCAGGTGTCATATTCGATCTATTCTAGTTATATAGTGAATCAACATTTCTAAGATAAGTATCAAAGTTTAATTAATTTAAATCTAATTTTATTGTTCTTTTAAAATTGGGGAATAAACAGAAAAAAATTAAAAAGATTTCGCATTTAATTCTTTCTCCAGTGCTTCAGTGATTGTTTTCAGAATTCTAATTCTGGAATAGCGCTTGTTATTTGATTCCACAATAGTCCATTGAGCAGTTATAGTGCCTGTTTTCTGAAGCATCTCATCAATAGCAATTTTATATTCTTTCCATTTGCTCCGATTTCGCCAGTCTTCATCGGTTATTTTCCATCTTTTTTTAGGATTATTTTGTCTGCTTTTGAAACGTTCTAACTGAGTATCCTCATCAACTTGAAGCCAAAATTTGAGGATAATCGCTCCTGTCCCTTTAATAATGTTTTCAAATTCGTTTATTTCTTTATAAGCACGTTTCCATTCATCTTCGCTGCAAAGCCCATCTACTCTTTCGACCAGGATCCTTCCGTACCAACTCCTATCGAATATGGTTATATGCCCTACTTTAGGAATTCCTTCACAGAAGCGCCAAAGGTAATGATGAGCTTTTTCATTATCATTTGGTGGTCCCACGGGTACCACCCTGTAGATTCTGGGGTTCAACACTTTAACTAGCCGGTGGATGTCTCCTCCCTTGCCTGCTGCATCCCAGCCTTCAAATATTGTAACTACGGAACGCTTTTTCCTGAAAAGCTCGTACTGTAAGGTTTCAAGCTTCTGCTGATAAAGCTTTTTGGATTTTTTATATTTCTTAGGGAGAATAATTTTTGACAGGTCGACTTTATCCAAGACAGAGGCACTAGGTTCAGAGAGCTTTGATATTTCTCTATCCAGGTATTTAATTGTCTGCTGCCCTGGAGTACTGGTAAACTTCTCAATATACGCTTCGATGGTTTGAGTTGCAGTGGTGATAATCTTGATAGTTGCAAAGTTCATGTCATTTGCTCCCACTATAGTCCAGGGGGCATATGGCATGTCTGTTTTCTCAAGCACTTTTTCTATAATTGGCAAGTACTTATTATATTCATGGATGAAATCCCGTTCCGTTTCATTTTTCTTTTCGTATTCATCGATGATTATAGGGATGCCTTTTTTGTGAATTTTCTTGAAACGATCTTCTTGTTCTTTTTTACTTACATGAAGGAAAAACTTCAGTATGAGGTACCCATCATCTGAAAGCTGACGTTCAAAACAATTTATTTTTCCCAGGCATTTCTCAAGTTTGTATTTGGATTTTTCCTTCATGAAATGTTTTATGATTGCCCGGCTGTACCAACTTCGATCAAATATTGCAATTTTACCTCTTACTGGAATAAGAGTCCAAAAGTGCAGTAGAAAGGGTTTGAGTGTATCTTCATAGCAAGTAAAAGTCATGGTGTGAAAATCGTATCCTCTCGAATCCAGAGGCAATATGAAACGATTGATATCTTCTCCCATCCCGGATGCATGCCAGCCTTCGAAAACAAAAATGATGGGTATCTTCAATTCCCAAGCCTTACGTTGGAGCTCACCTAGCTTAATCTCAAGTATCTTCATACTTTCTTCATATTCACTGTGTTTTATTGCCAGTGACAAGTCAATATTTCTAAGCATACCATACCCCTAAGTTTATCAATTAAGGTTATCCAATTAATTTCGGTATTTAGTTTTGATCTTTACATAAGTAATTTTCATGACAATACTTAAAGATAATATTTGAACCTACTTTCGGCAGGTCGGCATTAAATTTTGAGAATCTCAAGGTTTTCTTCCATTGAGTTGTTTATATTTTTATAATTAAGTTTCCAGTGTAACGAAAATTCGCATGTTCATTTACTGAAGTGACTGGGCTCCAGTTATGCTAACCGAAGTGCTGGAAAAAAAGATAGATTATGGGCAGATAGATATCTCAAAGTGCTGCAGCTGTGAAATAGTTTCGGAATAAAAGTTATTTCTACATAAAATGTTTTAACTTCAAACAACAATTTAATATTAATTATGTATTTATTATTTTGACAGATATTCTAAAATTTAAAATTGAGTTTTGCTTAAAAAGCGACACAGATTAATTCCATATCAAATTTTGATTGTATCCTTGAGTTATATAATAGAGAATTTCTAGAAACCTCTGATTGTCATGAATTATTTATATGCCATTTATAAGTTTAGGGTGAAATTTAGGGATCTCTCGAAATCCTCTACATGATGTAAGCTTCTTTCAAATTAAAGCCGAAATAAAATTTTTCCTTTGAATTATTTTTTTGGATAAATTTCTCAGCAAGTGTTCATTCTTCAGGCATGAGATCTCCTCTCAAATATGAGGCAGCTCTTTCCGGAGGAACTGTATTAATATAAGTTTCTGTATTCAGCTCAAACCCTGCACTGATAGAAAGCCTCGGAAGAAGTCGAAGATTTAGATGGTATTCAGGATTCTCGAAAAGCTGATAAAACATATAGTTGAAAGGAATATTTCCTAAGACTCTTCCATAACTCCCGAGAGAAGCTCTTAAAATGTCTCCAAGAGCAAAAAGAAGTTTATCATTGCAATCTCCAAGAAAACTCACATTTCTCCTAGGGAGAATCCACACTTCAAATGATCCCACAGAATAGATGGGGTAAAGGCTATCCATTCACTATTCTCAAAAATGAGTCTAGAAGATACTTTTTCCTTACAAATATTTCACAGTAAGGACAAGTTTCTCTTTCCTTAATAATTTTCATTTCTCGTTCGAGTGAAGGGGGACAAAATGGAACGGAAATAAGTTGACTGTGAGAATGGTCTATGGAAGCTCCGGCGGCTTTCCCGGAATTTTTGAATAGGGAGATATAGCGTATTTTGTCAAAGGTCATGTAATTGCATGTGCGGTCTCTATAAACATTCATGAGTCCTGTGATCTCTAAGTCAGAAAAATCTTCTAGTCTTCTCCCATGCAAAGATGATTCTATAATAACTTCATGAAAACCATATCCTGGTTCAGCTTGCAGCCCAATTTCCTGATGTTCTAGTGAATGAGGGACAGGAGATAGGACAGGGTAGAGATTCGGAAAACAGCGAAAATCCTAGTTAAGTATTCTCTTTTCAGGAGTATCTGCAAAGATTTTCCCATCTTTATATACTGCAGTAGCTAGTGGAGTATCTTCCTCAGCTCCTCCGCAAAACGAGCAACTTACAGAACTGTGTTTCACTAGACTTTCAGCTGTATCTGCAAAATCCGAAGGTCTTTTAGTTCTTTCTTCAGCAATTATACAGTATTCGGAAAGAAAATAATGCTTTCTGATTTCTGACATATAAGAAAAACCTAATTTACTCTTTTTTCGTTGCTCTTTTTTGATCTGTCTCCTCTGCTTTATGGCAGATTGATACGATATATCCTTTTTATTTGTGGCTCTTTTCATATCTGCTTCTTCCAAATATAACCTCAAAATTAACGATGTGATTTTTTTTTCCCCCTGTTTATGCGAGTGTACAATTCATATATGGTTTTTAGGAGTTCATTGCCTTCTCTATTTAAATTATCGGCTGTAAACCTAAAAATGATCTATCATTTTTGCTACAATAAAATAGCAACCGGCAAGAAAATTCCTTAATCGATGATCAATGAAATATAATCTATTTGGATTCGGTTAACTAGTTTTATGCATAACTTCAATACTACATGTCTCAATTTTCCGACT
>CAWKGG010000053.1:0-10715 GCA_963848985.1 uncultured Methanosarcinaceae archaeon | reverse complement strand
ATGTAATTAGGAAAACCATGAAATTCACTGAAAAAAAATCAATCCAAACATTGTTTTTCAAGTTCAAAATTTGAAAGATAATACATTGCTGCAAAAAAACACTTAAACACAATTATTACGTCAGTTCCAGATTTTTCTTCAGAAACTATTTTATTAAAAGATATTAATTCAAAAATAGTATCAAAAGACTTCAATCAATGAAGAACCAATTTAAACAAGTTTTTCTCCAACTGACGAAATAATTACATATTCTCCTTTAAGAGCAAAATCAGTACGATTTTTTATAAGTAAAATTTATTGTTCAGATACTTAAACTATCCAATGCCCAAATGCATAAAGTTTATCGAAATCCTCTATAGTTTTTGAATGAATTCTCGAAGAAGACTCTCTTGTATACCAATTGGTTTTAGCCACGAAAACGGCAAATATTATATTATTTAATTTTGGACCTGTCGAATAAAAAACAAGTGACACCAAAATTAGTGAAAAAAATTAGAATTTTAAGTTAAAATTAAATTGTCTGGATTTTAGAATACACCTTAAGATGAAATCAAAACTTTAGAGATAGAAATCTTCAACTATGATTAGTGAAGCATAAATCGAGATGGAAGTTTTAATGTCGTTTCCAGAAATTGGAAAAATTAGTGTTGGAACTCTTTGCTGGAATAGGCAGTTTCAAGAATTTTTATTATGGAGATAATCTTGCTTTATGGCTTGGAGCTGGACAGTATAGTGATCTGCAAATAAATTTTACAACTGGAGAATCATAAAGAGAGCATCAATGATAGCAAAGTGAATTTTAAAGCATATTACTCAGACAGCAGCAAGAAAGAAAAATAGCAAATTAAATGAATTTTTTTAAACGGAAGAAGAAATTAATTGGACATGCAAAAGCAATTATTGCTATAGAAAGGAAAATTGTCACAATTATACAGCCCCTGATTACAGATGACTAGGTATACAATGAGAGAACAGGATGTCAAAAGGGAGAAATTCAACAAGGAAGATTATTGAGACAGAAACATTTTCAGTTGATATATGCATAAAAATATTAGTAGACTAATCGCAATTCTAGAAAGAGGGAATTTTAAGAGTACGTGAGTAAACAGTTTCTTCACGTACTTTCATGCCAAATTAAAGTGAATTGTTTATAGAGTGAATATTTGTACTATTTATGTTCAAATATACAAATTAACGTTCTGTTTTTTATGGTTATACTTTTGTTTTTTTGTGCTTTAATTTTTCTGCGATATCAATCCCAAGTCTTTTGCACTCCTCAATATCCTTATCTGTAGGCTTGTGAAGAATCCGAAGTACCGGATCTATCACATTCATACCCATCTCTCGCATCTTTTCGGCTATCATTATAGGTGCTTCTCCACTCCATCCATAAGATCCAAAAGCAGCTCCTATTTTACCTTTTGGGTCTGAGG
The DNA here is from genome assembly GCA_963848985.1 of uncultured Methanosarcinaceae archaeon. Classification (GTDB taxonomy): domain Archaea; phylum Halobacteriota; class Methanosarcinia; order Methanosarcinales; family Methanosarcinaceae; genus Methanosarcina. The sequence continues at coordinate 9,282 of CAWKGG010000053.1, read as the reverse complement.
AAGCAAGAATCTCATTTAGGAATTTTTCCATAGGAGGCAGCATTCTGTAGTAAAAAGTCGATGAACCAATTGCAATTGCTTCTGCGTCATTAAGATCTTCAGGCTTTATTTCATAAAAGCTAACAGCCTTAACATCTATATTCCTTGATTCGATTCCACTAGCTATAGCCTCGGCCATAGATTTAGTATTCCCTGAAGTACTGAGATATACTACTATCGCTTTCAAACGAATCCCCATCCGATTTAAGATATGATATTAACCCAGAAATAGACAAAAAGTGAGCAAACTCGCTAGTTTTGTATATAACCAGATACCAGGACCATAAAACTAAACCTGATGTAATCTCACTTTCTAACCATGTACTAATTATAAAAATTATTTTAAATAAGGTTTTCGTCCCACATTAAGTTGATTTAAGACATGAGAGAAAAAATCCTGATGTCAGATATACCAAAATATGAGTAAGGCCATGTAGATTACTACTTCCAGGACTATGCTCTAAGAAAGATGTGTACATTTTGTGAAATCTAATTCATATTTTGGGGAGAAAAGTTCAGGATGTTCATGATTTTCCTTGATGGATTATAGGGATCACTGCGATAGCAATAGTCTTTGTATTCACTGATTAAATTTACCATATACTCTGAGAAAAATTTAGCTTGTACATTGATTTTTCATTTCAACTGCTTATAGTTCTATATTTATTATACGCGTTCAAGTGCAAGAGCCCCAAGAAATGCCATCGTTTCAAATATCTCTTTATTCTCTGGAGTTAGAACTATCTCAGGTTGTTCAAAGACAAATGCCATGAGGCCTAAAATCATTCTGTGAGTTTTTAGCGGAATATAATACCCTCGTCCTGCAGGAAGATTATCTGTTCCGTAGCCAGCTGCCTGACCGTTATCATAAGCCCATCGAGCAATGTCACTCTCTTTATCTTTGAGCGGGTAGTCAGCATCATCTTCTTCGATTTGAAGCCCTGAGGGGCTAGATGCGAGTATTACAAAGGCACCTGGCGCAAAGTTATGCATTTGATCGGAGAGAATCTTTAAAACCTCTTGCCGTGTTTTTGCTTTCACAAGTTCACGAGAAAGACCTGATGTTGCTTCCACTTGAGCTTCGCTCTGCCAGATCTGAGGCAAAAGGTGTCGCAGCCGAGTTGCAAGGCTGCTGATTATAAGAGCAATAGTGACATATCCTACAAAAGCGATGAAATATTGCAAGTCGTCGATACCAATTGAGTAGTAAGGCTTGACAAAGAAAAAATCAAAGAGTAAAATACTCACAAATGCTGTAAACATAGATACTCTGCGCCTGGAAAAAAACGCAGATAAAAGGACTGGTAAGAGCTGAATAATCAGTAGGTTCGTAGGTCCTATATGATCTCTAAGAATTAAATTAAAGCCCACTACGGCTGTAATCAGGATGATACTAATTGCATATTCAGCTGTAAAAAAGAGTGGAATTTGTCTCTGAAGAGGTATATGCAAGCCGTTTACTTTGGGTTCATAAAGGTGGATATCAATACCAGACGAATTCCTTATGACCCTATAAACCAGAGAAAAAAAGCACATCTATGCCATGGGGTTTCCCAAGCATAATCATGTTGACATTGCTCCGCCGAGCATAGCGTATAATTTCATCAGCTATATCATTTCCACGGTAACGAACTATCCGTCCACCCAGCCGTCGACATGTTTCTAGAGCTTGATTGAGCCATACACGTTCCCTAGAAGATAAAGCCCTATCATTGCCGATATCTACTGAAAGTACAATAAAATCAGCATAGAATCTGGTTGCAAGCTTGTAGGCTGCCCTGACCATAGCTTCAGCAGTTGGCCCGGGTCGGATACAGACAAGCAACCTTTCTACTGCAGGCATGGACCCTGGATAGCCCGGCTTTTCATATAATCGATCATCATATGGTCAGTATACACTGCCATATAGCGCAGTGCAAGTTGCCTTAATGCGAGGAGATTTCCTGTTCTGAAAAAACTCTGTACAGCAGCTTCAGCCATATTTTTTACATAGACTTTCCCGGCTTTGAGGCGAATATTTAGCTCTTCTGGAGTGATATCGATTAACCGAATTTCATCGGCATTTGAAAAGAAAGCATCAGGTACAATTTCAGAAACTCGGATTTCAATGATTTGGGCAACTGCATCGTTTTGGCTCTCAACATGCTGAATATTGACGGTCGTATAAACTGATATTCCTGCTTGAAGTATCTCTTCGACATCTTGGTATCGCTTCACATGTCTGCTGCCGGGTGGGTTGGTATGAGCTAACTCGTCTACCAGGACTATTTGAGGGTGACGTCGGATAATTGCATCGAGATCCATATCTTTAAGAGAGAGGCCATGATGTTCAATGGAGACTGTTGGAATAACCTCAAAATTACTTACTAGTACATTTGTATCAGGCCGATCATGGATCTCAATATAGCCGATTACAACATCTTTTCCGTCCCGTAGTCGCTGAAGTGCATCTTGAAGCATTGAATATGTCTTCCCGACACCTGCGGAATAGCCCAAGTAAACTGTCAACTTTCCTTCATGCGCCTTTTTCTCATCACGGCGAGCAATGAAGAGCAAGTCTTCAGCCAGTGGTCTTCCGTCTGCTTCATGACGACCTATTGCCATAATTTCCTCTTAGGCGTGACCATTCTCATCAAACGCTCAGTTGAGCGAATTAGCATTCAAATAAAGAAGGTGATAATTTAAAAATCCATCTCACTCTTTGATGGATAAAGTAGGCAAATCGACAAATAAATTATACATTTGTGTAAATCCAGAATATCGGATGAACTTTCAATGGGAATGAAGAAGTAAACGCATTAATGCAAAAATCAAGTTAAAGATTAGATGTTGAGCAAATTGAAGAATTGAACAAAAGATTCAATTTTGGAGTCATGAAAGAAATTGAAGAAAATCAGCCTGCTCTAAACTTCAAAAATAAGGAAAAAAACGTTGCAAACCCAAAAACACTACCTTATGCTTACTACAGAAATACCTTTCACCAATTTCAAAGGAGATGAATATGAATTAAGTGACTCTATCATTTGTATTTAAAACAAATTCCCTCTGTTTCATACAAAAAACATGTGATATCTATTTTAGAGGCATAATAATTTTACGCCGCGTTTTCATTTAATATACAAAGCTAGCTTAAAATATATTTAAGTTAGTTGATAAAAATTCTGAGACATTTTCCCGGCTCGCAACAAGTGCAAGCTATTCACCTCAAATAAAAGATATGAAGAAACAAAGCTAGACATTGTCAGGATGATTAAAGATACAGAGAAAAAAAGCACTATGTCATAATTAAGAGTCAGGATAAGGAGGGACTTACCCTGAAAATAATTGTCGCAAACAAAACAAGAAAGAGAATAGTAAATGACACCCTATCAAATGTTTGCATGGTCTAGAATCATCTTTAGAGGATTTAGATAAACTTTCATTTTCAACAAATTTCATATATATACTTTATAAACAACAAGCCAAAAATGAGGGTTTATCTAAATTTTCTATAATGCCTATTTTTGGATCTAATTTGAAGAGTCAACATGATAAACCTCATAAGTTCGTTCTTTTTAGATAAATGTGGCAGTTACAGCCTCATTTTCTGCGAAAAAAATAACTGGATTTGCAAAATGATTAGAGATATCACAATCTACTAATCTATTCAAAAACTTATAACTGAAAATGAGGTTGATTAGTACATCTGAAAGATTAGATCTGGTGGGAATTATTTTATTAAGATGATACAGATATAATATGAGTGGAGAGTATGGATAATACAAATAACCCTTTTAGTAGAGATTTTTCATTCCCATGAGCATTATTGAGAGAACTGGAAGAGAAAAACAGAACTGAATCCTCCTCAAAAACAAAGGAACAAAAGTAGAAGTTGATACTTTAATGAAAATCATGCTCTAGATGGTGATAAAGATCAGGATGCAGATACGAGAATCTTAATTATCAGAGCTACTAGGAGGATAGTTAAATGAGGGGAGATGTTCGTCCTGCCGATCGAAAAGGTGACAGGGAAGAAAGGGTTAGGTTTGAAAATAAGTTTGAGATGAAAAAGTCATCTATATAAAGGCTTTTACTTTTTTTAAGCATATCTAGGCTTCTGTTATTCGATTAATGTTATTTTCAAAGTATACTTAATGACTTATTCATGCTTTTTGTTTAAAATTTTAGTATAGCTTGATCCTCCCCTCTTTAGTACATAAAAACATAGTTATTTGTCCAACTAAAAAATCATTACGAAACGTTAACAATTATATGGTTGACAACCGACCCATATGTGACTTTACTTTAATAGTGCTGCATAATATATGCAAGTAATAAAATTAATGATATCAATACCAAAAATGCAATGGAAAGCAGGATAGTTCCTACCCAAATTTGACTATCAGTTAATACACTAGTTGATTTTAGTTCTGGATCCTTGGGGAATTGTGATAAGTCGATATCTGCAAAATGCTTCAAATCATTAAGAATTTCACTAGCAAACTGATATCTCTCATCAGGATTCCGGCGTATTGACTTAAGTATTATAGCTTCAATTTCAAGAGGGATGGATGGTTGAAGCTTACGAGGCGGGTTAGGAATTGCCGTTAGATGTTGGTTCATTACAGAAAGGGCATTGTCTCCATGAAATGGCACCGTTCCAGTTAGCAGCTCATATAAAATAATTCCAAGTGCGTAAACATCAGTACGCACATCTCCACGTTTCCCCTGTATTTGCTCAGGTGCCATATAATCAGGTGTTCCAAAGGTATCTGAACCGAATCTCCATGTCACACGCCGGCTACCCTCAAGTAGAGAACTGCCAAAGTCAATAATAGAGAGTCTACCATTCGGTCCGATAATGATATTCTCTGGTTTCAAATCACGATGACAAACTCCATGAGCATGAAGATAATCGACTGCCTCAACAAGTTGGTCGGCTATAGAGAGTGCTTCGTTAAGAGGCAATGGAGCATTGTCGCTGATGAAGGCACGAAGTGATTTACCTTCTATATAGTTTAAAACAAGAAATAGACCATCAGAACTTTCCACAAGGTTGATAGCTCTAGGAATTGCAGGATGATTCAACTTTTGTCCAATAACGAATTCTCGCCGGAATCGCTCGTATGTAGCCGGGTCGCTAATTAAAGAAATATCTGGGAATTTAAGTATAACAGGCTCACCATCCGGATCAGTGGCCTTGTAGATCTGGCTAAATCCTCCTTTACCAAGACACTCTAATATTTTATATCCACATACTATTTCGCTTTCTTTAAACATCATAAGCATCTCATTGCACTGTAAAAATCCATTGCTCAGCCAGCATAAATTATTTATGAGCAGATCCAGAATTTAGTTTCAAAGCCAAGTAATTGAAGCGAGTGTAATATTCCTTTGTAAAATTTAAAATTTTATAATTATACAATAACTTTATTGTATAGACAATGAAGATAACTATAAGTTTTATTCTTAATAACTTTCCTGGGTTACCTCTCATACCTTTTTGTAGTACTCACAGTAAGAATTAACACTTTTAAAACTTAAAAAACGGATTTATCGTCAATTTGAGATAACTATCCACTAAACATAATGCAAAATTGAATAAATGTAGGCATGGGAAAAATTGGAAAAAAGGGATATGTCCTACTGTGCTTCTTACTTATTTTATAGGTATAATGATCTACATGTCGTATTTCCTTTATATAGTATAGAGGTAACTTAACATATAATTAGACTAGTTAATGATGGTTCTCGGGGAATTTCCCATCCTCGCACAAGCTGTGGATTATTTACCTGAAATAAAGGATATGAGATGCTAAGTGAGAAGCTGCCAGGATGATAAAGGCTATAAGGGAATAAACTATGTTATAATTAAAACCAGAGGATCAGTTGGAATCTATCCTGAAAGTAATTGGCTCAAAAAAGCAGGGAGGAAGAATAGCAAATGACACCCTATCAAATGCTCACATGGTCTGGAATCATCTGCATTTTGGTAATCCTGTTCAATGTGAACAAAATCAGGGACATTCACAGTAATTTGTGGTACTTCATCATGATTTGGGTGATGCCAGTGCTGTTTACAATTGAAATGATAACAGCTACTATGGCCATAAAATACGCATGATTAAAGCTATATGTTTACTGTTACCTATCGAAGAAGGAAACTCATACCTTGTGAGTATAGGACTTACACACTTGGAGTATGAAATCAATAGCATTAAACCTGTAATTGCCCAAAATTTAAATTTAAATTACATTGTCTACTGTACGTGATTTTTACCCTCAAATGCATAAGTTATAAGGTAATCAAAAGACAATCAGATATGAAGTCCTAATTTTTACCATGCATTCGTCTCAGTACTTATTTTTTGCGAATTAAATACATGATTCGTAACCTCAACATTTAAGATAGCCACGTTGTCTTTCAATATCATGGACACTAAGTGGCTGGTCCCTAATTCACAATTATTCCTTATCACACCATCGAACAGATTTTTTCGATCTTATCTCCGAACTAGATAAATATTTTTACTGTTCACAAGTTCGATGTTTTGAGGCCTGATTCTCCAGCTAACTCTATCTACTACCATCTTCCTGATATAGGGACAGTGATTTTCATATCCAGAGACCAGAGGAAAGTTCATTCGCCTCTCTGCCCATGTCCTTTAACCAGAGCGTCTTTAAATAGGTTGGAGAAACAAACCAATTCTGCCACATAATGGGTTTTTGGATGATAAAATACATACTCAGGCAAACCTAGCTGTTGCACCTCGCCATTGTCAAAAACCACCATCTATCAGCAATAGTAAAGGCTTTTGCAGGGTCATGGGTGATAAAAATTATAGGAATTAAGCTTTTTTTGGATCGACCACAGTTCTTTTCTCAGTTTTAAGCGGATTATGGTATCATAGGGATGAGAAAGGCTCGACTAGGAACGGAATAACTGGATTGGAAGCAAGAGATCTTGAAAGCACCATTTTTTGCTTTTGGTAGCCTGATAGAGCTAGAAGGGGATGCAAATTCAAGCTCCTTGATTACTACAAGGCCAAGATCTCTTTCACTCTGTTAGCTTTATTCAAGAACTCAGACCTTTGATCCCGAATTCGATATTTTGCCTCACATTCATATGTGGGAAAAAGCATTTTCCTGAAGTATATCCTATTTTTCGCTTATGAGGCAGCAGATTTACTTTAGTCTTGCCGTCGAAGTACAGAGTATTAATTTATCATCATGGTTCCTACAACCGGATTCTCTAGACCTGCAATGCGATGGGCAGTCGTGGTATTTCCTGAACCAGAACAAACGAATAGCATAGCAATTCAGAATCGACATCAAATCTACAATGCATAGAAAAACTGGGCTTTTCCCATTTATTTTTCCGGAGTGTTATTCCGTAAAATTCCCTTCCAACGTCAAAAACTTGTAATTCACTATATTCTCCACTTATATTTTTCGTTGTTCTTCCAGTTTAATGGTAGCTGCAATAGATTCAAATTCTCAGTTCAACCACGTGAGTCCTGTGTTATTAAATTTTGAGTTAGTTATCTATCAGTTTTTCCTTCTGCTTCCTCTGAACTTTCTTCCTGTGGGCCACAAGTCCACCATCAGTAAGTATATCGAGCAGAAATTTCGGTAGTTTATGTCCTTTGAATGTACCTTTATCTGGAACTATAATTTCACCTTTGAGCAGATCAACTTTAACCTCATCTCCTTCCTTACACTCGACATCAGCTTCCAAAATAGGTAGCCCGACATTGATTGCATTTCTAAAGAAGTTCCTTGCAAAAGACTTTGCTATAACGCAAGCTACTCCTGCGTATTTCAAAGAGAGAGGATCCTGTTCCCTTGAAAAACCACACCCAAAATTTGTGCGTGCAACAATGATATCCCCTGGCTTCACTTTTTTGGTGAATTTTTGGTCAATGCCTTTCGTCAAATAAGCTATAAAATCCTGCATGTCATTGGCTCGCATGGATTTTTCTTGGATAATTACATTAGTATCAACTTCATTTTCGAACTTCCAGACTTGGCCTACAATAAGATCCACCATCGTAATTCACCTGAAAAGTAAATTTTATAATATGATAGTTATGATATCCGAATACAGGAAACAGAAGAAAATATTTCATCAAATAGGGCTCGATAAATAGAACCTTAAAATGAGTCGTATGATTCAGTTACTGAAAATTATAAACATAAGACTTGCTTTCGAACTTGTTGGCACATAGCTATGTGACCACTTTTTTCAGATCTGATTAAAAACTTACGGATAGACCCGGGTTCAATTTCTAAATATGCAGTCTTTCACTCGTCCTATTTTATTCCTCTCCGATTTCTTTTCTGAATTCTATGTCATCTATCTCAACTTCTTCGAATTCGTATTCCATTTTATACCCCCATTTTAGGGCACGTCTGTGTGTTATTGATCAACTTCGAAAAAGCGAGTACCCCACATTATTTGAATAGAATGTCAATATATATTCTTGCTTGCGGTTTTCAATAAATCATATCCACTGCTGATTTTTAAATCATTATTTAAAGAACCTTAATTTGGCAGACTCAATTCACGCTCCTTCTTATTTTCAGGGTTTAGATTTTTGTTGCATACATGATACTGAATCTCCCATGATTGTCAGTATCATGGAGATAACAAGCTTACTGTTGTCAAAACAAAATCAATAGAAAATTGAATAGGGGTATTTCTCCTATATTGCTTACTTTTTTATGGAGATCCTATTATTGTAGTTCGCATGTAATATGTTTCCTTTGATGTAGTTTATATCGATAATTAAGGTATACAGAAACCTATTACCTATTTATCTAATAAATAGTTTACTATAAACCCGTTTTATAATTTTTTTATCAATAGTATACTGGTCGCAGCCTTTAGTTATTGAAAATCGTGATCTTAAGACCATTATTACAGATTTTCAACAATCGAAGGTACATTTGTTTCCCAATTTAATCAAGGACTCAGAGATTTGACCCATTTTAAGGCCTCATATATGCCAAACAATAGATGTAAATATTCAGCCGAGATAAAAATATTATTAGCCATCTTATTTTAAATTTAAATTGGGAAATTTTTTTGTGTTGATTTTATAAAATAGTTGGCTATTGATTGCATTTACTTGTTTTGTATGGACTGGCAATTCCACGTTTTTGCCAACCCCAAATTGATATTTTCGACCCATTTATTTACGCTGACTAATTACCAATAAGAAATATTCATGCGTCTTTGGGTGAGTGAGGAATTACGATAGA